>CAYSDK010000023.1:3894-7209 GCA_964429865.1 uncultured bacterium | reverse complement strand
AGGCCTGGATGGCAAAACGAGAGGGGCTCGAGATCCTGGACGGCAAGATCGCCACACTCTACCGAAGCCGCAGCCCCCTGGTCGGGTGCCTGCTCTTTTCGCTCGTCGGCTGGCTGACCACCGCCATCGAGGCGTATTTTTTTCTCTGGGCAATGGGGGCCCCCGTGGACGTCCTGACGGCGATGGTGATCCAGGCGCTGCTCCTGGGGGTCAAGGCGGCGACCTTTTTCATCCCGGCCAACCTGGGAGCCCAGGAGGGGGGAACTGTCCTGATCTTTATAGGTCTCGGAATGAGCGGGGAAGCCGCCATGGCCTTCAGTCTCTTGCGCAGAGCCCGGGAGATCTTGTGGATCGCTATTGGCCTCCTGGTTCTCACACGCAGTGGATGGCGCGAGCACAAGGCCCGCCCCGAAATGGAGCTCGAGACGTGAGAGCTTTTGTCACCGGAGCGACCGGCTTTGTCGGGGCAAACCTCGTCCGAGAGCTGCTCAAGGACGGCGTCGCCGTCCGAGTGCTCGTGAGACCGTCAAACCCGCGGACCGCCATCGAGGGCCTCAAGGTCGAGGAGGTCCCGGGAACCCTTGAGGACCGGGAGGGCCTGAGGCGCGCCCTCAAGGGGTGTCAGGCCTTGTATCACGTCGCCGCCCGGTACAACCTCTCCTCACGAAACGCGGCCGAGACGTACCGGGCCAATGTGGAAGGGACCCGAAACATCCTCGAGGTCGCACTCGAGGTGGGGATCGAGCGCGTCGTCTACACGAGCACGGTGGGGGCCCTGGGGATCCCCAAGAATGGCCTTCCCGGAACCGAGGAGACTCCGGTCACCCTGGAACAGATGGTCGGCCCCTACAAGCGGTCCAAGTTTCTGGCCGAGCGGGAGGCAGAGCGGATCGCCGGCCTGGGGCTTCCGGTGGTCATCGTCAATCCCTCCGCCCCTGTGGGACCGTGGGATGTCAAGCCGACCCCGACCGGCCGGATGATCGTCGATTATCTCAACGGGCAGATGTTCGGCTACCTCCACACGGGTCTCAATCTGGTCCACGTCCGGGATGTGGCTCGGGGCCACATTCTGGCGGCCCAGAGAGGACGGATCGGCGAAAAGTATATCCTGGGGAACCGGAATCTCACCCTGCGCGCAATCTTCGGGATGCTCGAGCAGATCTCCGGCGTCCCTGCACCCCGCTTTCGGATTCCCTATCCGGTGGCCGTCCTCGCCGCCTGCGCGTTCGAGCTCTACGCGCGACTCGGCCGCCAGGAGCCGCGGGTTCCGCTCAACGCCGTCCGCATGGCGCACACGATGATGTTTTTCGACCCCTCCAAGGCCATCCGCGAACTGGAGTTACCCCAGACGCCGGTCGAAGACGCGCTCCGAGAGGCGGTGGAGTGGTACTGGGTCCACGGATACGCCCGCCGGAGGGACCAGGGGTAACGATCAAGAAGAGGCTTGGCCCGAAGCTGGAAGGCGCCTATAATCCAACCGTTCGGCGAGACCGGGAGGATGTGTGGATCTCAAGGCGTACCTCGAAGAGCGGCGGGCGCTGGTGGAGGCGGGCCTGAAGCGCTTTATCCCGGGGGAGGGGACCATGCCTCCGGAGCTTCACCACGCGGTACACTACAGCCTCTTCGCCGGCGGGAAGCGGTTGCGGCCGACATTGACCATCGCGGCCGCTGAGGCGGTGGGGGCAAAGGCCGAGGCGGTGCTCCCCGTCGCCTGCGCCTTCGAATGTATCCACACATACTCGTTGGTCCACGACGACCTCCCGGCGATGGATGACGATGACTTACGACGCGGTCGCCCCACCTGCCACAAGGTCTTCGGCCCGGCCATGGCCATCCTGGCGGGCGATGCCCTCCTCACCGAGGCCTTTGCCCTCCTGTCGAACCCCGCGCACGTCGGCCACCTCGATCCGCGGCTCCTCCGGACCGTGATCCACGAGATCGCCCTGGCTGCCGGGTCGCAGGGGATGGTGGGGGGACAGGCGGTGGATATCCTCTCGGAGGGGAAGGCGATTGAGCTGTCTCTCCTCCAGTACATCCACACCCACAAGACGGGGGCCCTGATCCTCTGTGCGCTTCGGGCGGGGGCCCACCTGGGCGGCGCGACACCAGCCCAGCTCGACGCCATCACGCGGTACGGGAAGGCGGTCGGACTCGCCTTTCAGATCGCCGACGACATTCTGGACATCGAGGGGGAGGAGGCGATGCGGGGGAAGAAGATCGGGGGGGATGCCAGCCGAGGGAAGGCCACGTATCCGGCCCTGGTCGGCCTTGATGCGGCCAAACGGGAGGCGCAGCGACTCCTGACGGAGGCGCTGGATGCGCTGACGTCGCTCACCCACCAGGCGGACCCGCTGCGAGCCATCGCCCGCTTCATCGTCTCGCGAAAGGCGTAAGCAATGTCCGAGGCCCTTGCCACGCTGGTCAGGAAAAGTCGCTCCAGCTTCTACCACTCTTTCCTGTTTCTTCCCCGAGCGAAGCGGGAGGCGATCTATGCCGTGTACGCGCTGTGCCGCGCCGTGGACGACATCGCCGACGACGCCGGCGACATGGAGGCGAAGGCCGAGCGCCTGAAGGGGTGGCGTGAGGAGCTGGACCGCTGCTACGCGGGACGGCCCACCCACCCCATCACCAGAGCGCTCCGCGACTGTCTCAGCCGCTACCCGATCCCCAAGGGCTATTTCGACGAGTTGATTGCCGGGGTCGAGATGGACCTCACCGTCACCCGATACCCCACCATCGGGGATCTCACCCGGTACTGCTACCGGGTGGCCTCCGTGGTGGGCCTGATCTGCATCGAGATCTTCGGATATCGGCGTGAGGCCACCAAGGAGTACGCGATCAACCTGGGCCTGGCGCTGCAGCTGACCAATATCCTCCGGGACCTGAAGACCGATGGCCGGCGCGGGCGCATCTATCTCCCCCAGGAGGATCTGGAGCGCTTCGGGTACCGTGAGGATGATCTCCTGCACTGCCGGTACACCCCCGGGTTCTTTCCCCTCATGCGATTCGAGGCGGACCGGGCCCGGGACTATTTCCGGCGGGCAGCCGAGGGTCTGCCCTCCGAGGATCGGAAGAACATGGCGGCCGCCGAGATCATGGGCCGGATCTATCGCGAGACGCTGGAGACGATCGCGCGGAAGGAGTTTCGCGTTTTCGAGGATCGGATCGCGCTGTCGCGCGCGAGGAAGATCCGCCTCGCCCTCACGACCTGGGCGCGACACCGCTGGTTGTAATCCGATGACCGACGACAGATGACAGACGACCGATGACCGCAAACCGATGACAGGCAATGCAGGATGACGGACGATCGCCAGG
>CAYSDK010000023.1:0-3794 GCA_964429865.1 uncultured bacterium | reverse complement strand
GATGAGGGCGGCGGTCTACCAGGGGAATCGGCAGATCCGCCTGGAGGCGCTCCCCGTCCCGAGGATCGGGCCCGGCGAGCTGCTGGTGAAGGTCAAAGGCTGCGGCCTCTGCGCGACCGATGCGAGTAAGGTCGATCATGCTCTCGTCAGGCCCCCCGCGGTCCTCGGGCACGAGGTCGTCGGCACTGTCGCGGCCCTGGGCGAGGGGGTGGAGGGACGGACAGTCGGCGAGCGGGTGGTGGTCTCTCACCACGTCCCCTGCTACGCCTGCCACTACTGTCGGCATGGCAACTTCTCCATGTGCCGCACCTTCAAGGCCTCCAATATCGATCCGGGAGGCTTCGCCGAGTATATCCGGGTCCCGGCCCTGAACACCCGATACGCCACCTTTCCGATCCCTCCCCATCTTGAGGACGAAGAGGCCGCCTTTACCGAACCGCTCGCCTGCTGCCTCCGGGCCGTCAAGCGGCTGAACCCACTCCTCCACGACACGGTCCTCCTGTATGGATTGGGCTCGATCGGTCTCATGCTCGTTCAGGTCCTCAAGCTCTATCGAGCCCGGGTGATCGGTTTTGATCTCCTCGGTGAGCGCTGCGAGCGCGCCAAGGCGTTCGGGGCGGACGTGACCCTCACGCCGGGTCAGGCGGAGGTGACCCAGGCCGTCCAAGAGATGACTCAGGGTCGCGGCGCCGATGCTGCTATACTGACAGCGGGCGGGCCGCGGGTGCTTGGGGGGGCGATCGACCTCCTGAGAGATGGCGGCGTCGTGATGCTGTTCGCCTCGGACCCGGGTAACCCGATGGTGGAACTGGATATCCACCGGTTCTTTCACCGGGAACTCAGCCTTGTGAGCAGCTATTCCCCCTCCACCGTCGAGCTTCAGGAAGCCCTCGCCTTGCTGGCGGAGCGAACGGTCCGGGTGAAGGCGCTCGTCACCCACAGGGTCCCGTTGGCCGATCTCACCCATGGGATGCACATGTTCCGGGACAAGGAAGCGCTCAAGGTCTTTGTGGAGGTGGAGCAGCCATGAAGGCGGTGGTGTTTTATCGTCCCGGCGATATCCGGTTTGAAGAGGTGGCCACTCCGGCGCCAGGGCCCGGAGAGGTGTTGGTGCGGATCGGATCAGCGCTGACCTGCGGCACGGACCTCAAGACCTATCGCCGGGGCCACCCGGTCATGATCAAAAAGACCCCCGCCCTCTTTGGCCACGAATGGGCCGGGACCGTCGAAGCGGTGGGCGAGGGGGTCGACTCGGTGCGGGGTGGAGACCGGGTGGTCGGGGCCAACTCCGCCCCCTGCCATTTGTGCTTCCCGTGCCGGATGGGACGGGTCAACCTGTGTGAGGACTTACAATTCTTGAACGGCGCCTACGCCGAGTACATCCGGGTCCCGGCCCGCATCGTTCGACAGAACCTCCTCCCGCTCCCGGAGCATCTCAGCTTTGCCGAGGCCGCCCTCGTCGAGCCGCTCGCCTGTTCCCTTCATGGGATCGAGCGCTCCGGCGTGAGGCTCGGGCAGACCCTGTGCATCTTCGGGGCCGGGCCGATGGGGCTCCTCCTCACAGAGCTCGCAAAGAGACAGGGGGTCAGGGTCATCATGGTGGGGAAAGGCCAGTTCCGGTTGACCAAGGCCGCTGAGGCCGGCGCGGATGAGATCCTCGATGCGGCGCAGGGGGAAAGGGTACTCGCCGAGGTCCGGCGGTTAAGCCCCGAGGGCCGTGGTGCCGACGTCACCATCGAGGCGACGGGGAGACCCGAGGTGTGGGAGCAGGCGGTCGAGGTGACCCGCAAGGCGGGAACGGTGGTTCTCTTTGGGGGGTGTGAGCCGGGGACGAGCTTCCGGGTGGACACGCAACGGATGCACTACGAGGAGCTCATGCTGATCGGTGTCTTCCACCATACCCCCCGCCACATCCGTGAGGCCCTGGGCCTCCTCGAGCAGAGGTTGGTGAACACCAAGGTCCTCCTGACGCACCAGATGGCGCTCTCCTCTCTGCCAGAGGCCTTCGAGCTGCTCGCCCGGGGGGAGGCGATCAAGGTCGCCCTAACACCCTGAGGGATCGCGCCGCCTTGCTCCCTGCCGGCAGGTCTCTCTGGATCTCTGGCGGCAGCGCAAAGACCACATCTTCTCGGATGCCGTCCAGCTCCTCCACGCGCGAGACCCCCATCGGTTTGAAGAATGCGATGGTCTCCTGGACGAGATGCTCGGGGGCCGAGGCACCCGCGGTAATCCCGACGGTCCGCACCCCCTCGAGCCAGCGAGGGTCGATCTCGGAGATATCATCGATGAGATGGGCCCGCACCCCGACCGCCTGGGCCACCTCCACGAGCCGCATCGAGTTCGAGCTGTTGGGCGAGCCGATGACCAGGAGCAGATCGACCGATCCGGCCATCTCCTTGACCGCCATCTGGCGGTTCTGCGTGGCGTAGCAGATGTCGTCCTTCGGCGGAAAGACCGCCTTGGGGAACCGCCGCTTGAGAACCGCGATGATCTCCAGGGTATCGTCGATGCTCAGCGTAGTCTGGGTGATTACGGCCACCCGCTCCGGATCCGGCACCTGGACTTGCTCCGCCTCCTCCACCGAGCCGACCAGCACCATCTGTCCCAGCGCGTGTCCCATGGTGCCGATCACCTCGTCATGACCGGCGTGTCCCACGAGGAGGATCACCCGGCCCTCGCGAGCGAATTTCAGGGCCTCGAGATGGACCTTCGTGACCAGAGGACAGGTCGCGTCGATGACCCGCAGTCCTTTGGCCGCCGCCTGCGCCCGGACCGCCGGCCCAATCCCGTGGGCACTGAAGATGACCCGGGCGCCATCAGGCACCTCGTCCAGCTCGTCCACAAAGACCGCTCCCCGACCCCGGAGCTCCTGAACCACATGGGCGTTGTGGACGATCTCTTTCCGGACATACACCGGGGTGCCGTAGAGTTCCAGGGCGATATTCACGATATCGATCGCCCGATCCACGCCCGCGCAGAACCCCCTCGGCGCTGCCAAGATTACCCGCTCGATGGCCATACGTCCCCCCGTTCTCTCGTCAGCTCATCTTCTCCAGCGCCTTGACCAGCTCCCGGCAGAAGGCGGGAAGATCATCCGGCGCATTCCCGCTTCTCTCCCTGCCGGGAATCCCATACGTACAGCCCAACGAGTTTACTCAAGGGCGACCCCGCCGTCAAGCCTTTTCGCCCGCCCCCCGTGCGCCCACATCCTTATCCAATATGAACAGCGCGGCGGGCTGGTCGCCGATCATCTTGAACTGCTCCACGATGTCGTTCGCGCTCCGCTCCTCCTCGACCTGCTCTTCGATGAACCACTGGAGCATGACTTGGGTCGCATAGTCGTTTTCCTTGGCCGCCAACTCATAAAGGCGGTGGATCATCCCTGTCACCTTCCGCTCGTGCTCCAGGGCCTGCTGAAAGACAGTGACGGGCGACTTGAACTGTGCCGGCGGTTGCTCGATGGCCTGAAGCACCACGCGACCCTCCCGCTCGAGCACGAAGTCGAACAGCTTCATCGCGTGCGCGGCTTCCTCCTGGCTCTGCAGGCGCATCCACCGCGCACACCCGGGCAGATGCACCGTCTCGAAGTGCGCCGACATCGACAGGTACAGGTATGCGGAATAGAATTCATGCTGGATCTGGCCGTTGATCGCATTCTGCAGTGCCTTGCTCAACATGTGGTGCTCTCCTTTCGTCTCGCTGAGAGCTGGCCTGGGGGTTCAGGTTCATGGTTTACAGCTCAGAGAGACTGGAAATGGGGACCTCCCTGCGTTCACGGTCGTCCGGCAACGGCT
>CAYSDK010000022.1:21381-25313 GCA_964429865.1 uncultured bacterium | reverse complement strand
TGGGTGTTGAAAAACGAGCCGTTCAGTGCGATGGCCGAGCGCTGGACCTCGGCAAAGGCAGCGGGCCGCCCGTAAAAGAGCGGGAGAATGACGTGCTCGAGCTTGGCGTACAGCAGGGTCACCTCGCCGAAGGGATCATCCGGGGGCTCTTGCCCATCCCCTATGGACCACCCGGTTATGCCCTCCACGTGGCCTTCGATCCACCACCCGTCCAACACACTTAGACTCGGCACCCCGTTTAAAGCCGCCTTCATGCCGCTAGTGCCCGAGGCCTCGAGCGGCCTCTGCGGGGTGTTTATCCAGAGGTCCACACCGGCGCAGAGCTGCCGGGCCAGAGCCATATCGTAGTTCTCCAGATACAGCACGTGCACAGCGTCACCGAGGGCGGCCGACGCCTCAAAGATGCGCCGAATGATCACCTTCCCCCCTTCATCCCAGGGATGGGCCTTTCCTGCATAGATGATCTGCAACGGGCCCACTCGACGCGTAATCCCCCGAAGGCGGTCCAGGTCGTAGAACAACAGGTCTGCCCGTTTGTACGGGGTGGCCCGCCGTGCAAAGCCGAGGGTCATGGCCGCCTGATTGAGGCGGACACCGGTTCGCTTTTCAACCTCGTCCAAGAGTTCCCGTTTGGCCTCGGCATGGGCCTGCTGGATCTCGTGCAGGGGGATGCCGACCGCGTAGCGGAGGTAGTGGTTATCATACCGCCACTCCGGTATGCGCCGGTCGTAGAGGGTGCGAAAAGGCGGCGCCGTCCAGGTGACGGCGTACACGCCATTGGTGATGGCGTTGATGGGGTAGTGGGGAAACATATCAGTAGAGACCTCGCCATGTCGCATGGCCACGCCGTTGGTATAGTTGGCGAACCGGAGGGCGAGGTACGTCATGTTGAGGGTTCCGTCCGTGTAACAGTGCATTCGCTCCAGGGCGGCAGCTCGCTCCGCCCCAAGGACGTGCCGCACCATTTCGACCGGAAACTGGTCGTGGCCCGCGGGGACGGGCGTGTGGGTCGTGAAGACGCACTTTCGACGTACGGCCTCCACGTCCGCGTCGGTGGCGCTCTGAAGGCCTCGTCCCTCGGTCTGCCGCTCGAGCAATGCGAGGGCCAGGAGGGCGGAGTGGCCCTCGTTCATGTGGTGGACTCCGACCGTGTCGTCCCCGAGGGCGCGCAACATCGCCACACCGCCCAAGCCCAGGACCGCCGCCTGGCAGAGGCGGTAGTGGTCGTCTCCGCCATAGAGATAGTCGGTGAGCGTCTGATCCCAGGGGCTGTTTTGGGGCAGGGCGGTGTCGAGGAAGTATACGGCTACCGTATGCCCGGATACGCCACGCACAACGTAACGCCATGCGGCGAGGCGTACCTGCCGGCCTTCGATGTCGAGCGTCACGCGAGCCGGTACGGGTTCCAGTACCTCTTCCGGAGCCCACAGGGCCGGGGTCTCGGACTGGTTCCCCCAGGGATCGAGGTGCTGGGTGAAATATCCTTTCCGATGCAGGAGGGTGACGCCCACCATGGGGACCCCGAGATCGGCGGCGGACCGGAGCGTGTCGCCAGCCAGCACCCCCAGGCCGCCGGCGTACGTGGGGATGGCAGGTTCAAGACCCACCTCCATCGAGAAATAGGCAATACTGTGTGAATGGGTCCCTTTCGCCGGCGCTGAAGGCTCCACGTTCACAGAGGACCTCCTCATTGGTGTTCGATCATCCGCCAGCACGCTGCCTCGGCAACTGCTGGGACGTCACCACACCCGCGCGTATTCGGCCGAGTCCTCAAAAGGGAAGCATATACCACGCTTCAGAGTCCCTCGCAACCCTCGTCGAGGACTCTTCCGTCACTGCTCGCTCTGCACTCCGCTCTGTACAAGGACGGCGCCGCTTCGGGGTGCGAGCTTGAGCTCGCGGAGCATTCCAGCCGCAACCGGCCATCGCGCCCCGCTCCCCGGGTCCAGCAGAAGGCCCTCCCTCACGCCAAGGGCCTTGACCGGCGCATCGATCACCCGGGCATCCGACGCCACATTCAGCGCGATGACGCACACCTCATCAGCGACCTTCCGTCCAAAGACATACAGGTCGTTGTCGGCATACAGGCGGGCATACGCACCGTGCCGCAGGGCGCGGTAGGTGCGGCGGAGCGCGATGCATCGTTTGACAAAGGCAAGCAGATCGTGATTCCACTGCGAGCGGTCCCATGGAAAGGTTTTGCGGCAGTCGGGGTCGTGTCCCCCGGCCAGTCCGATTTCGTCGCCATAGTAGATGCATGGCGCGCCCGGATAGGTGAAGAGGAACAACAGGGCGAGTCGGAAGGCCGTCTGGTCGCCGCCAACGCTCGTGATGAAGCGCGGGATGTCGTGAGTGCTCAGGACATTAAGCTGAGCTTGGCTGATGGCTGGATCGTAGAGGCTCAGGATCCAGTCGATCCGGTCGGCAAACTCGATGCCGCTGAGCGGGCGGACATCACGGAAGCTCTGCAGGCGGTGGATTCCTTCAAGGTCAAGCCGCTCGCCGCCGAAGAAACCCAAGCACGCGGCCGTGAGCAGATAGTTCATGACCGCGTCAAACTGATCGCCCTGGAGCCAGCGCGTCGCCTCGTGCCAGATCTCGCCGACGATGTAGGCATCGGGGTTTGCGGCCTTGACCCGGCGGCGAAACTCTCGCCAGAAATCGTCGTCGTTGATCTCGCCCGGCACATCCAGGCGCCAGCCGTCGATGCCGAATTCGGTCCAGTGGGTGGCCACGCTCCACAGGAACTCGCGCACCGCCGGCGTCTGCGTGTTGAACTTCGGTAACCCGGGCATGTCCCACCAGGCGTGATAGCCGATGGCTTCGTAGCTCCCGACGCCCCTGCGTAATGCCTCCTCCGATGCCGGATCGGGATACGCGCCGAAGTGGCGCTCGCCCGACAGGCGGTCCGGATGGAAGTGAAACCAATCGGCATACGGGGAGGCGGCGCGGTTCTCCAAGGTATGGTGGAACTGCCAGAAGCCGCGGCTGGCGTGGTTGAAGACCCCATCGAGCACGATGCGGATGTTTCGGCCGTGGGCGGCATCGATGAGTTCGCGTAAGGCGGCGTTGCCGCCGAGGAGCGGATCGACGGTGAAATAGTCGTAGGTGTGGTACCGATGATTGGCCGCCGAGGCGAAGACGGGATTAAAGTAGAGTGCGGTAACGCCCAGCTCTTGGAGGTAATCGAGGTGTTCGATGACCCCCAACAGGTCCCCCCCCTTGAAGCCGAGCACAGTTGGGGGGCTGTCCCACGGTTCAAACTTGAGATTCTTGGGGAGGCGATTGCTCTTGGCGAAACGATCAGGAAAGATTTGATAGAAGACCGCGTCTTTGACCCACTCCGGTGCGACGACCGGCATGCACACTCCTTCTACCGAGGTCACTGGTCGAGTCAATATATCATGGGGTAGGCGCTCTTTTTCCGCGACTATGACCGCAGGACGAGGGTAAAAACTAAGCTTTCCTCATACACATGATATTGTAGATGGTTTCTAACCTTTATACAATATCTTGAGTGATTTGCCAATGAAAAGCTTTCCAGGTCCGGCCGAGAGAAAAGCGGTTTTGTGGCCTGGGGTGAAAAATGCTTGACAGACTATCCCTCGCTGGAAGGCGGGACGAACGGAGATCAAGTCGAGCACCTGGCCAGAGGCTGATAGTTGCTGCCCATAGCGCTCCTCCCGACCGATTTCCGCTCCCAGCCTGTCGATCCGGGGCAGGTGGCGGAGAGGTAGAACATGGGTATGGAATTCATCTACGAGCCTCCAATGAACCTCGTTGTTGCCGCCCTGTGCTTGGTCATGGCCGTAGGGGCGGCCTGGCGAAGCGCCAGGCTGCTGATGGGAGGCCTCGGTAGCGCCGATCACCCGTGCGCCTCGCTCTGGCTCGTGCGCGGGATCCGAGCCGGGATCATTGCGCTGGCCATGGGG
>CAYSDK010000022.1:11728-21281 GCA_964429865.1 uncultured bacterium | reverse complement strand
CTCGCTCTGGCTCGTGCGCGGGATCCGAGCCGGGATCATTGCGCTGGCCATGGGGCCTTCGCCGGAGGCCTGCTGTATAATCAAGGATGGCTGCTGATCTTTGGAGCGATCTTTCTGGGCGAGGAGCCTTACGAAACCCGGTTGATCCTTCTCGCCCTCCGCGCCGGGGCGGAAGATGCCTGAGAACGGTTAGGGAGAATCCCGGGGCAGAGGAGAAGTCGTGACTACCAAACAGGAGATTCTGCAGAAGTATGAGGCGTTTGCGCGGTGGTACGATCTTGCGGAACTGCTCCCGGAGGTATTGGGCCTACGGAGCCTCCGGCAAAGACTCCTGGGACGAGCATCCGGGGCAGTAGTGGAGGTCGCGGTCGGCACTGGAAGGAATCTCCCGTACTACCCCCAGAGCTGCCAGCTTACGGCGGTGGATCTGAGCCCGGCGATGTTGACCATCGCCAGGAAGCGGGCGACAAAGTTGGGGCTTCCCGTGAGTTTCGAGATCATGGATGTAGAAAAATTGGCTTTTCCCGACCAGACCTTTGACACGGTCGTGGACACCCTTGGCTTATGCACCTTCCCCGACCCGGTGGCGGCCCTTCGAGAGATGGCCCGGGTCTGCCGACCCGATGGGCGTATCCTGCTGCTGGAACATGGGCGCAGTGATCGGGAGTGGCTGGGCCGCTGGCAGGATCGGCGGGCCGATAACCACGCGAAGCGCCTCGGCTGCCGCTGGAATCGGGAACCCCTGGATGTCGTTCGTCAGGCGGGCTTGAAGGTGTTGGCTACCGAACGGACTTTTCTCGGCATTCTCCATTTGCTCGAGGCGACACCGGGGCGGGTCACATAGTCTGTGCCCGGTGCCTCCCTCAACGGCGTGACAATTGTTTAGCTGGGCCAAGAACCTGAAAATCTGAAAGGGGGCGGAACGTCGTGACCGAAGACAGAAACAGGTTAGTGAAACTTTTGGCCGGCGGGTCGGTGCAGGCCGGGGAGAACGGACAGCCGCACCCGCCAGCCAGTTCGGATCAGGACGAGGACCTGCTCGACGCCTATTCTCGTGCCGTCGTCGGCGTCGCGGAAAAGGTGGGCCCGGCGGTGGTGGGCGTCGGAGTCAGGAAGCGGGCTCAGGGACCGCGCGGGCGGCAGGAGGGGGCGGGGTCCGGGGTCATCATCGCTCCGGACGGGTTCATCCTCACGAACAACCACGTGGTCGAGGGGGCGCAGGATGTCGAGGTGAGCCTCACGGATGGGCGCATGTTTCCGGCGCAGATCGTTGGGGGTGATCCGGCCACGGACCTCGCTGTCGTCCGCGCCGGAGCAACAGGCCTGCCGACCGCCGAGCTGGGCGATTCGAGCTCTCTACGCGTGGGCCAGCTGGTCATCGCCATCGGGAATCCGCTCGGCTTTCAAAGCACCGTCTCGACCGGGGTCGTTTCCGCGCTCGGACGGGCGCTCCGCAGCCAGTCCGGCCGGCTGATCGAGAACGTGATTCAGACCGATGTGCCGCTCAATCCAGGGAACTCGGGTGGGCCGCTGGTAGACAGCCGCGGCCTCGTGATCGGCATAAACACAGCGATAATCTTCATGGCTCAGGGTATCAGTTTCGCCGTCCCGGTGAGCACGGCGCGGTGGGTGGTGGGCGAATTGGTCACGCACGGCAAGGTCCGGCGGGCCTACCTGGGCATTGGGGGGCAGGCCCGACCGATCAGCCGGCGCATCCAACGCTCTGTGGAGTCTTCGGCTACTTCGGCTGTCGAAGTGGTTTCGGTGGAAGAGCACGGGCCGGCGCACCGGGCCGGGCTCCGCGAGGGAGATTTGATCGTCGCGGTGAATGGCAAGGGCGTCGCCAGTGTGGACGACATTCACCGGCTTTTGACCGGCTGGTCTCCGGGCTCGCGCTTTACCTTGACGATCCTGCGGGACGGTGAGCGGCACCAGATAGACATCGTTTCAGGTGAGGCGTAGAGTCTCGCGGAGGCAAAGGGTGGGGGAGGGGTACGTCGAGGTGGGCGTCGTGGGTACGACCGAGACCGCCGAGGCGCTCGCCGATTTCCTCTTCAGCGAAGGGGCGCTTGGCCTCGTCACCGAAGATCCGTGCGAGGGGCGTGCCGGGATCCTGATTCGAGCAAGCTTCCCCCCGGGCTTACCGATCAAACAGCTTGTCGTCCGGCTTGCGGATTATCAGAGGGAGCTCGAGGCACTCGGCCTTGCCTGGGGTGACGGACATATCGAGGTCCGCACGATCCCGAGTGAGGACTGGGGGAGAAGCTGGAAGCAGCACTTTAGGCCCCTCGTGATCGGCAGGCGTCTGGTCATCGCCCCGCCCTGGGAGGCCGGCCCGTTCCCGGAGGATCGACTCGCAGTCCGGATCGACCCCGGGATGAGCTTTGGGACCGGCCATCACGCGACGACCCGCATGTGCCTCGAAGCGCTCGAGGCTTTCCTGGACCAGTGGCGAGGCGATGCGGGCCCCCGGGTGCTCGACGTCGGGACCGGTACCGGAATTCTCGCCATAGCGGCAGGCGTGCTCGGAGCCGAACGCGTGGTCGCCGTCGACACCGATCCGGAAGCCTGCGCAGGTGCAATGAAAAACCTCGCTCTGAACCATACCAGGGATCGTGTCCAGGTCCTTCACGGGGGGGTCGAAGCCCTCAGGCCCGGGATGCGATTCGACCTGGTCGTCGCGAACCTCGACACGAGGAGCCTCCGCCCAGTCCTGAATCCCATCAAAACTCTGCTTGCCCCACAGGGCCGCCTGGTCGCTTCAGGGATCCTGGTTGAGGAGGAGGAAACGCTCAGCGGTGCCGCCAGGGCTGCCGGTTTCCGCGTGCTCACCCGCCAATCCGATGGCGAGTGGCTCTGCCTCACCCTCACGCCGGAGGCGGGTGGCAATCGTTCGGCTCCCCCTCCCGGATCTTAGGTCGAAGGGTCCCTAGGTATGTGACATTCTAAGGATACTGGCCCGCCTCCCTAACGCCCCGTAGCTGTCTTTCTTGCGGTAGAGACGCACACCTGGCTGGGTTCCTCGCAGCGGGGGTGTGTCTCTTTTGAGGCCCCCCGGCGCGATGGCGGAGCCCGCCATGGCTCGATTTTTGCTTTTCCGCCTTGACTCACCCCTGACCCTCGGCATAAGGTTTGAAATAGGGAGGGTCAGCGATGGAAGTCCTGGCGATGATCCTGGCCGGAGGGCGAGGGGAACGGCTCCATCCGCTGACCAAGGACCGGGCAAAGCCGGCGGTCCATTTTGGCGGCAAGTACCGTATTATCGACTTTGTCCTGTCGAACCTCATCAACTCCGGCATTTACTCGATCTACGTCCTGACTCAGTTCAAGGCCCAATCGCTCATGGATCATCTTCGGGAAGGCTGGGACTTTTCGGGCGCCCTCGCAGACCACTTCGTCGTCCCCGTCCCGGCCCAGATGCAGATGGGGGATGACTGGTACCAGGGGACGGCCGATGCCGTCTACCAGAACCTCCAACTGATCCAGCGGGCCGATCCTGAAATGGTTGCCGTCTTCGGGGCTGATCATATCTACAAGATGAATATCCACCAGATGGTGGAGCACCACCGGGAGAAGGGAGCAGAGGCGACGGTGTCGGTGGTCCCAGTGAAGATCGAAGGGGCCTCGAGCTTCGGGGTGCTCGAGGTGGATTCCATGTGGCGGATTGTGGGCTTTGAGGAAAAGCCGGTCCACCCGAAGCCGATTCCGGAAGAGCCAGGGCACGCCCTGGTCTCGATGGGCAACTACCTGTTCGACACTGAGGCGGTCGTCAAGGCCCTCTACGACGACGCACAGAAGACGGTGAGCACCCACGATTTCGGCCGCGATATCCTGCCCGCCCTCGTGCAGGAGGGACGGAGGGTCTCCGCCTATGATTTCAGGAAGAACCGAATCCCGACTCCCCTCAAAGGCGAGGAGCTGAGCTACTGGCGCGACGTCGGGAACCTTGATGCCTACTACGAGGCGAGCATGGATCTCCGGGCTGCCGATCCGTCCTTCAACCTCTACAACCGAAGCTGGCCCATCCGGACCGTCAGCTACGGCGGTCCACCCGCGAAGTTCGTCTTCGACGAGGCGGGGCGCCAGGGAATGGCCCTGAACTCCATCGTGGGAGAGGGGACCATCATCAGCGGAAGCCTGGTCCGCGGTTCTGTCATCAGTCCGAACGTCCGGATACACAGCTATTGTCTCATCGAGGATTCCGTGATCATGAGCCGGGTGGAGATCGGGCGGGGCTGTCGGATCCGCCGAACCATCATCGACAAGAACGTCTACGTGCCGCCGGGGACCGAGATCGGCTACAATCCGGAGGACGACCGGAAGCGGTATTTCGTGACGGAAAGCGGGATCGTGGTTATCCCTCGGGAAGAGCCGAAGGTGCCCTGGCCCTACAGGCCGGACCGCTAAGGATCCTGCTTCGGTCTGCGTTCTCTCCAGGCCACGGGGGGGTAGAGAGGGGTCGTATTGCGAAGCTGGGGATCCTATGTGATCTTCGGGGGCGACTGTGGGCGAATAGCTCAGCGGGAGAGCACCTGCTTTACAAGCAGGGGGTCAGAGGTTCGAACCCTCTTTCGCCCACCAGGCCAGTCAGGCTCCGCCTCCTTCGGTCTTGCATTCCCTACGGTTGTCCTTTCGCTCGAGGGCCTGAGAGATCTGATCCCGATGACTATTCACCCGCTCTAAGAAGGATGGATAGGGAGGAGTGACTATGGACATCGCGACCCTCATTATTGCCGTGCTCGCCTTGGTGATCGCGGTCCTTGCCTATATCCGCACAGGCGGTGTCGAGGATCTCCGCAGTCAGGTGAAGGCCGTGGGCCCTGCCACGGAGGCGCTTCGGACGAAAACCGCCGACGCGTTGGACCGACTGGAGGGGGTCGTGAGGGGATCGGGGCCCCCCCGCTCGCCCTCGGTTCCGGAAGAGGAGAGGCAGGAACGAAGAGGGTAGACCGCCTGATCACCCCAGTCCCGGACGAGGCCGAGTGCCTTTCACGCCGGAGGTAAAAGCATGGGTAGTGCTGAAGAACGAGGAGGGTTGAGCAAGACGTTGCGCAACGTCACCATCGGGATCGTGGTTGTTTTCGCCGCAACGGTAGCAGGATTTGGGTTGGGGTATTTTATCCGGGACAAGAAGGTCCAGGAGCTCGAACAGCTCGTGGCAGGTCAAAAGGAGCAGCTCACCTCGATGGAGAAGAAGGTCTTGGAGGCGCAGAAGTCCCAGCTGGAGCGGGCGCTGGCGCGGGTGAAGTTGAACATAGGGTTTGAGGAACTGCTGGGCTCTCTGGCCGCAGCGCAGGCCGAAGTGGAACAGAGAAACTTCGGGAGGGCGATACAAAAGATTGCGGCCGCGAAGGGCGCACTCACCGCGGTCAGCAATACACCTGGCCCTGTCAGCGAGGCGGTGGGGGCCAAATTGGACGAGATCAAGGCAGGGCTTGAGCGTCTGGACGTGAAGGTCCGGGACCAGATCAGCAGCCTGGCGAAGGACCTAGAGGCGGGTACGCTCCCCGGGGCCTCGTCAAAGGACAGAGGCACGCCTGGGACCGGCTCGCGGAACGGAGGGGCAGCCGCAGGGCAGGAGAAGGAGGGGGGGTAAGCGCCCGATGCGTCAGGCGAAGAACGCGTCCGCGATGCAGGGGGATCCCCTCTGGTACAAGGATGCGATTATCTACGAAGTCCACGTCCGGGCCTTCTACGACAGTGACGGGGATGGGGTGGGGGACTTTCGTGGGCTGACCGAAAAGCTAGACTATATCCAGGATCTGGGGGTCACGGCCATCTGGCTTCTGCCGTTCTACCCGTCGCCCTTAAAGGACGACGGCTACGACATCGCCGACTACACGGACGTTCACCCCGCCTACGGAACCCTCCACGACTTCCAGGTCTTTCTCCGGGAGGCCCACCGACGGAACCTCCGCGTGATCACCGAGCTGGTCCTGAATCACACCTCGGACCGGCACCCGTGGTTTCAGAAGGCCCGCCGGGACAAGCCGGGAAGCCGCTTGCGCGACTTCTACGTGTGGAGCGAGACACCGGAGAAGTATAAAGATGCACGCCTTATCTTCAAGGACTTCGAAACCTCCAACTGGGCCTGGGATCCCGTGGCGCGGGCGTATTACTGGCATCGGTTCTATTCGCACCAGCCAGACCTCAACTATGAGAGCCCCTCGGTCCGGCGCGCCATCCTGCACGTGCTGGATTTCTGGCTCGGGATGGGGGTGGACGGGCTTCGGCTGGACGCCGTGCCCTATCTCTACGAGCGGGACGGGACGAGCTGCGAGAACCTGCCCGAGACACACGCCTTCCTGAAAAAGGTCCGGCGCTCGGTGGACGAGAAGTTCCAGGACCGCACGCTGCTGGCCGAGGCGAATCAGTGGCCCGAGGACGCCGTGGCGTACTTCGGCGACGGGGACGAATGCCACATGGCCTTTCACTTCCCGGTGATGCCGCGCCTCTTTATGGCGATCCGCACGGAGGATCGTTTCCCCATCGTCGAGATCCTCCACGAGACCCCCCCCATCCCCGAGCCATGCCAGTGGGCGCTCTTCCTCAGGAACCACGACGAGCTCACGCTGGAGATGGTGACCGATGAGGACCGGGACTACATGTACCGGGTCTACGCGCAGGATCCGCAAGCCCGGATCAACCTGGGCATCCGCCGGCGACTGGCGCCGCTCCTCGGCAATCATCATAGAAGGATCGAGCTGATGAACGGCCTCCTCCTCTCCCTGCCGGGGACGCCGGTCATCTACTACGGGGATGAGATCGGCATGGGGGATAACATCTACCTGGGCGACCGGAACGGGGTCCGGACGCCGATGCAGTGGAGCGCCGACCGGAACGCCGGATTCTCCCGGGCCAACCCCCAACGGCTGTACCTGCCGATCATCATCGACCCTGAATATCACTACGAGGCGGTCAACGCGGAGGCCCAGCAGACCAACCCCCACTCGCGCCTCTGGTGGATGAAGCGCCTGATTGCCCTCCGGAAGCGCTATAAGGCCTTTGGGCACGGCAGCCTCGAATTCCTGCATCCGGAGAACCGCAAGGTGTTGGCCTTTCTCCGACGCTACCGGGAGGAGTGCATCCTGGTCTTGGCCAACCTGTCGCGTTTCACCCATTGCGTGGAGCTGGACCTGTCGGCCTTCAAGGGGATGGTCCCCGTCGAAATGTTCGGCCGGACGGAGTTCCCGCGCATCGGGGAGCAACCCTATTTCTTCACCCTGGGCCCCCACACCTTTTACTGGTTCGCGCTCGAGCGGCTGCGCGTCGAGGAGCCCGCGGCGGCCGCACCCGAGGAGGCGAGGCTGCCGATCCTCGCGGTGAGCAACTCCTGGGAGGCGGTCTTTCGAGAGGAGGCGAAGATCACTCTGGAGGAGATCCTGCCCGCATACCTCCAGGCGAGCCGGTGGTTCGGCGGCAAGGCCCGCCAGGTGAAGACCGCGAAGGTTTTCGACACCATCGCCGTCCCCTCAGCGCCCCGGGGCTCCGTGCTCGCCATGGTCGAAATCCGATATACCGAGGGAGAGCCGGAGCTGTACGCCCTCCCCCTCACCTATGGGGCGGGGGAAACGGCGGCGCAGGAACTCGGCCCTCACGCGGCCATTGCCCGTCTCCGATTGACCAAGGACGGCCGGCACGAAGACGGGATCCTCTTCGACGCGTTGTGGGACAAGGGCTTCTGCCTGGCGCTCCTGGAGGCCGTCGCGCGGCGCCGTCACCTGAAGGGGGCGTTCGGGGAGCTGCTGGCGTCGCCGACGCAGGCGTTCCGGAGAATACGGGGGCCGGCAGAGACCCGGCTCGAACCGGCGATCATGAAGGCGGAGCAGAGCAACACGTCGGTCGTGTACGGCGACCGACTGGTTTTGAAAATGTTCCGGCGTCTCGATCAGGGCATCAACCCCGACCTGGAGATCGGGCGGTTTCTGACCGAGCGGGCCGCGTTCGCCCATATCCCGCCCGTGGCGGGTGCCCTGGAATACCGGCGGGGCCGGAGCGAACCGATCACGGTCGCGGTCCTGGAGGCCTTTATCCCGAACCAGGGCGACGCGTGGCGGTACACCCTGGACGCCCTCGGGAGATACTTCGAGCGGGCCTTGGCCTCTTCCGAGATGCAGGTGGCGACCCTGCCGAAAGAACCGCTCCTCAGCCTCTGCGAGCAGGACCCGCCCCCGCTGCTTCGAGAGATCAGCGGCCCCTACTTGGCATCGGCCGAGCTCTTGGGTCGCCGGACCGCTGAACTCCACGTGGCCCTCTCTCAAGAATCGGAGGACGCGGCCTTCGCCCCCGAACCTATGGGCGACTTCTACCGGCAATCCCTCTATCACACGCTACTCGGCGCGACCGACCGGGCCTTCCAAGTCCTCCGTCAACGCCTGAAGGAGATGCCCAGGGGCCTCCAGGCGGACGCCAAGAGGGTCCTCGATCTCGACGGGGAGATCCGCAAGCGCTTCCGGCAGATTCGCGACCGTAAGATCACCGCGATGCGCATCCGCGGCCACGGCGACTATCATCTCGGGCAGGTCCTCTACACGGGGAAGGATTTCGTCATCATCGACTTCGAAGGGGAGCCGGCGCGACCCCTGAGTGAGCGCAGGCTGAAACGCTCGGCCCTCAGGGACGTGGCCGGAATGCTCCGTTCGTTCCGCTATGCGACCCGTGTCGCCCTGGTGGAGCAGGCGGCAACCGGGCTCATCCATTCGCGCCCCGAGGCCATCGCCGGCCTGGAGGTGTGGGGTCGGCTCTGGACCCTCTGGGTCTCCGCCGTCTTCCTCAAGGCATACCTCGCCGTCGCAGGCGAGACGCCACTTATCCCCCGGAACCGGGGGGAGCTCCAGGTGCTCCTCGATGCCTTCCTCCTGGAGAAGGCCGTGTATGAGCTGGCTTACGAGTTGAACAACCGGCCGGACTGGGTGCGGATCCCCATCCAGGGCATCCTGGAATTGTTGGAGGGTGACGGATGAGGCGACCGGCATCCCCGCACGCCGCTCCGCTCCGCGCGCTCGCCCGCCTGTACGGCGTGCAGACGGCGTACGACGACGTCGCCCGTCATCGGAGACCGGCCTCACCGGAGGCCCTTCGGCTGGTGCTCAGGGCGCTGGGAGCGCCCCTCGAGTCTTTCCACGACGCTGCAGCGGCCCTTCGGGAGCGCCGGGAGAGCCTGTGGAAGCGCGGGGTAGAGCCGGTCACCGTGGCCTGGGAGGGAGGACCTGCCGCCCTCGAACTGCGGCTGCCCGTGGATCAGGCCACCGGCTCTGTGGCCTGCCACCTGACCCTCGAGTCCGGAGACGTCGAGAAGTGGGCCGTGCACTCGGCTCGGTTGGCCTCGGTAGGGGCTGTCGAAGTGGAGGGTAAGCGTTATGTGGGCAAGAGGCTTCCCCTTCCTCGCCGGCTGCCCTGGGGATACCATCGGTTGACGCTGGAAACCCATGGGAGGTTCTTCAATTCCATGATCATCTCTGCTCCCCTGCGGGCGTATGCCTCCCATGAAGACTCCGCGAGAAGGCTCTGGGGCGTCTTCCTTCCCCTGTATGCCCTTCACTCCGGACGGAGT
>CAYSDK010000022.1:0-11628 GCA_964429865.1 uncultured bacterium | reverse complement strand
GAGAAGGCTCTGGGGCGTCTTCCTTCCCCTGTATGCCCTTCACTCCGGACGGAGTTGGGGGGGTGGCGATTTTGCCGATCTTGAGGACTTGGTGGAGTGGGTAGCCCGTCTGGGGGGGAGCGTGGTGGCAACGCTACCGCTCCTCGCGTCCTTCCTGGAGGAGCCCTGCGATCCGAGTCCGTACACCCCGGCCAGCCGCCTCTTCTGGAACGAGTTTTATCTGGACGTGGCGCGGATTCCGGAACTGAAGGACTGCATACCCGCCCAGGCCCTCATGACGTCAGGCGGAGTTCTGCGGGAGATCGAGGCGTTGCGCGCCTCGCCCGTGGTGGACTACCGCCGTCAGATGGCGGTGAAACGCCGGGTGCTCGAGGAGCTCGCGCGCTCGTTCTTTCTCGATGCGTCCGGACGGTCGGCCGATTTTCGGCGGTTCGTCGCGGCCCATCCTGAGGTCGAGGACTACGCCCGCTTCCGGGCCACGGGCGAGCGGCAGCGCGCCCCCTGGCCGTCGTGGTCTCGGCCCCTCTGTGACGGCGTCCTCACGGAGGGAGATTATGACGAGCAGGCCCGGCGCTACCACCTCTACGTCCAGTGGGTGGCCCATGAGCAGATCCGGGTCCTCTCGGAGCATTCAACGCGTGCGGGCGTGAACCTCTATCTCGATCTTCCCCTCGGGGTCCATCCGCATAGCTACGACGTCTGGCGGGAACGGGAGGCGTTTGTCCTGGGCGTGTCCGGGGGTGCCCCTCCGGATGTCGTCTTCACCCAGGGGCAGGATTGGGGCTTTCCGCCGCTCCATCCTGAGGCGATCCGGGAGCAGGGCTACCGGTACGTTATCGCCTACCTCCGACATCAACTCCAGCACACGACCCTCCTTCGAATCGATCATGTGATGGGGCTTCATCGCCTCTTCTGGATCCCGAAGGGGCTGGAGGCGCGCGACGGGGTGTATGTGCGCTATCCTGCCGAGGAGTTGTACGCAATCTTCTGTCTCGAATCCCACAGGCACCGGGCGTCGATTGTCGGTGAGAACCTCGGGACCGTCCCCGCGTATGTGAATGCGGCCATGGCGCGACACAACCTGCACCGGATGTACGTGCTGCAGTACGAGCTGGCTCCCGGTCCGCGCCAGGTCCTTCGAGCCGTCTCTCACGATGCGGTGGCGAGCCTCAACACGCACGATATGCCCCCCTTTGCCGCGTACTGGGAGGGACTGGACATCGTGGACCGGCTCCGGCTGGGGCTCCTGGATCCAACGGGCGCGCGGATCGAGCAGGAAAACCGGCGGTCACTTCGGCCCGCCCTCGAGCGCTTCCTCGAGCGTCAGGGATGGCTCACGGGGGATTCACCGGGCTTGGCACCCCTCCTCCAGGCGTGCCTGCGCTTCTTGAGCGCGAGCCCGGCCCGAGTAGTCTTGGTGAACCTGGAGGATCTGTGGCTCGAGAGAGAGCCCCAGAACGTCCCCGGCACCCGTGAAGAACGGCTCAACTGGCAACGGAAGACCCATCATAGCCTTGGGGCGTTTCGCGAGATGCCGGCCGTGGTCGACCCGCTGAGCGGCGTCAACCATCTGCGGCAGGGGATGACGAGAGCCAAACCGGTCACCTTTCGGTGGACGGTTACAAAAGCGAAGACCGTCACCGTTGCGGGGGACTTCAACAATTGGGACCCCCATGCCCACTCGCTCAAAAAGGGGAAGGACGGAACGTGGAGGGCGAGCCTCCACCTCAAGCCTGGCCGGTACGAGTATATGTTCGTTGTTGACGGAGACTGGAGGGAAGACCCGCTCAACCCGAACAGGGTGCCAAACCCTCATGGAGGCTTCAACTCGGTGTGCGACGTGGCGTGAGGGAGGCGATCTTGGTCAGAGAGAATAAGGGCACGATGGCCGGAGGGAGAGGGCCGAGGGGACAGCCTCAGGCAGAGGCACAGCCCCGGTCGGTCGTGCATGACGTCACTCGGCTCTCCGAGGATGATCTCTACCTTTTTAATCAGGGGAGCCATTTCCGGCTGTATGAGAAGCTCGGGGCTCACCTCATGATGGTCGGTGAGATCCACGGGACCTACTTTGCCGTCTGGGCGCCCGCCGCCGAACAGGTCTTCGTGACGGGGACCTTCAATGAGTGGAACCAGGGAAGCCACCCCTTGCGCCCGCGAGGGCAGTCGGGGATCTGGGAGGGGTTTATCCCGGGCGTGGGTCAGGGGACCCTTTACAAGTACCACATCATCTCCAGGCACCACGGCTACCGGGTCGACAAGACAGATCCCTTCTCGGTCTTCAACGAGATCCCGCCCAAGGCGGCCTCCATCGTCTGGAACCTGGAGTACCCGTGGGACGACCAGGAATGGATGGCGGCCCGAGAGCGGCGCAGCGCCCTGGACGCGCCGATCGCCATCTACGAGGTACACCTCGGATCCTGGCGGCGGGTGCCCGAAGAGGGGAACCGCTCCCTGAGCTACCGGGAACTCGCCCCCGTCCTGGCGGAATACGTGCGGCAGATGGGCTTCACCCATGTGGAGTTCCTGCCGGTCATGGATCACCCCTTCTTCGGCTCGTGGGGCTACCAGACCACAGGGTACTTCGCGCCCTCGGGCAACTATGGCACTCCCCAGGACCTCATGTTCCTGATCGATTGCCTGCATCGGCACGGCATCGGGGTGATCCTGGACTGGGTGCCTTCGCACTTCCCGACCGACGAGCACGGGCTCGGCTATTTCGACGGGACGCACCTCTACGAGCATGCGGATCCGCGGCAGGGCGTCCACCCCGACTGGAACACCCTGGTCTTCAACTACGGGCGAAAGGAAGTGCAGAGTTTCCTCCTGAGCAACGCGCTCTTCTGGCTGGACCGGTACCACGCAGATGGTCTCCGCCTAGACGCGGTGGCCTCCATGCTTTACCTGGACTACTCGCGGAGGGAGGGTGAGTGGATCCCCAACCAATATGGCAGCCGTGAGAACCTCGAGGCCATCGCGTTTCTCCGGCGGTTTAACGAAGAGGTCTACAGGGGCTATCCGGACGTGCAGACCGTCGCGGAGGAGTCCACCGCGTGGCCCATGGTTTCCCTGCCGACCTATGTGGGAGGGCTGGGGTTCGGCCTGAAGTGGGACATGGGGTGGATGCACGACACGTTGGAATATATGTCGCAGGATCCCATCTTCCGGAAGTACCATCACAATACATTGACCTTTCGGATGCTCTACGCCTTCCACGAGAACTTCATTCTGCCTCTCTCCCACGATGAGGTGGTGTATGGCAAGGGGTCGCTCCTCGGTAAGATGCCTGGGGACGGCTGGCAACGGTTCGCCAATCTGCGGTTGCTGTTCGGGTACATGTACGCTCAGCCGGCCAAGAAGCTGCTTTTCATGGGGGGCGAGTTCGGCCAGTGGCGGGAGTGGGCCCACGATGAGAGCCTGCAGTGGGACCTGCTCCAGTATGCCCCGCACGCCGGCCTGCGACGATGGGTGACGGAGCTGAACCGGCTGTATCGGAGCGAACCGGCGCTCCACGAGCTCGACTGCCACCCGGCAGGCTTCGAGTGGATCGACTGTCACGACGCCGCGTCGAGCGTGGTCAGCTTGATCCGGAAGGGGAAATCCACAGACGACATCGTCCTCGTGGCCTGCAACTTCACGTCGGTTCCCCGGCATAACTATCGGGTCGGCGCCCCGCGCGGGGGATTCTGGCGGGAGGTCTTGAACAGCGACGCGAGGGACTACGGGGGGAGCGGCCAGGGGAACCTGGGGGGGGTTGAGGCGGTGCCGATCGGCCTGCACGGGCGGCCGTACTCCCTCACGCTGACGCTTCCCCCCCTCGCCGCCGTCTTTTTCAAGTACGCGCGGTAGCGGCGATCGAACGGATTGATCTTCCCGTCTTTCAGGAGATCCCGGAACGACGGGCCGAACGGCCAACAACCCCTGCGAAGGAAGCGCCGATTCAGCAGCCATGAAAAGGAGTCGGTGACGTGGCCTGGGGGCGCGGTGGACGTAAGTTTGTCTCTGACACTGGGTGCAACCTCCGTGCGGGGGCGGCTCGGGTCAAAGAGGTGTGGCGGTCGCGAGGGACTTGATGAAAGCACTTCTGTTGACCCGAGAGTATCCCCCGGAGATTTACGGTGGAGCCGGCGTGCATGTGGACTACCTCTCGCGGGAACTGGCCAAGCTGATTCCCGTGGAGGTCCGGACGTTCGGCGATCAGGACATGCGGGCCGGAAATCTGGTGGTTCAAGGCCACCGATTTGCCCAGGCCACCTCGGAGACCGCACCCGAAAAGTTCCTGATGGCCCTCCAGGCGCTTCGGGTGAGCACGAGCTTTGCCGCCCGGCCCGTTGACGCCAATGTGGTCCACTGCCACACATGGTATACCCACTTCGGAGGGCTGCTGGTCAAGATCCTCTGCGGGATCCCTCTCGTCATCACGGCCCACTCGCTCGAGCCGCTCAGACCCTGGAAACGGGAGCAGCTCGGCCGGGGCGCGGACCTGGCCGCCTGGATCGAGCGGACCGCCCTGGAGGCCGCCGATGCCGTTGTGGCTGTCTCCCAGGATATGAAGGCGGATATCCTGCGGCACTTCCGCGTCGCCCCCGAGAGGGTCCACGTCATCCACAACGGCATTGATACTGAGGAGTACCGTCCGGTCCAGAGCCGCCAGCGCCTCCACCAGTACGGGATCGACGCGGGGCGCCCGTATGTCCTGTTCGTCGGCCGGGTCTCGCGGCAGAAGGGGATCGTACACCTGGTGAATGCGATTCCTCACATCGACCGTGAAGCCCAGGTGGTCCTCTGCGCTGGCGCTCCGGATACGCCGGAGATCGCCACGGAGCTCGAGGATGCGGTTCGGCGGGTCGTGGCCACCCGGGACCACGTTGTCTGGATCCGGGACATGGTCGATCGCCCGACGGCGATCGAGCTCTACTCCCATGCCGCGGTCTTTTGCTGCCCGTCTCTCTATGAACCCTTCGGGATCATCAACCTCGAGGCGATGGCCTGTGAAACGCCCGTGGTGGCCAGCGCCGTCGGCGGCATTCCGGAGGTTGTCGTCCACGGCGAGACCGGCTTCCTTGTGCCGGTCGAGCGGAAGGCCGAGGGCTCCTTCGAGCCCACCGATCCGGCCGAGTTCTCCCACGGCCTGGCCAGGTCCATCAACGCGCTCCTGGCCGATGGGTCGCTACGGAAGGCCATGGGCAAGAAGGGGCGGCAGCGGTGCGAAGCCCTCTTCAGTTGGGGCGCGATCGCCAGAAAGACCCTTGCCCTCTATGAGGTCCTGGTTCGAGAAGCGTCGCCCGCCTGAGCGTCTTTCCGCGTGAGTTGACTTCCCGCACGTGGTACGCTATAGATAAGCTTTTCTCTTGCCCTTGCGGGGCCGTAGTGTAGCCCGGTTAACACGCCGGCCTGTCAAGCCGGAGATCGCGGGTTCAAGTCCCGTCGGCCCCGCCATCCGCCCCCCCACGCGACTCAGGCCTCGGTCGTCGAGGAAGCTCGAGCCTGGCTCAATTCCCACTCCTTCATCCACAGGTAGAGGACGGGAAGCACGATCAGGACCAGAATTGTGGAGCTAATCATCCCTCCGATCACTGGGGTGGCGAGGGGCCGCATCACTTCGGATCCGGTCTCCGTGCTCCACATCAGGGGGACGAGGCCAAAGATGATGGCCGAGACCGTCATCATTTTAGGCCGAAGCCGCTGGACAGCCCCCTCCATGACCGCCCCTTCAGGGTCGTCACGGCCGAGACGATCGAAGGCCTCCCGAAGGTAGATCAGCATTATGACGCCGGTTTCCACCGCCGTGCCGAAGAGGGCGATGAAGCCGACCCAGACCGCGACGCTGAAGTTGTATCCCGTGAGGTAGAGAAAGAGGAGGCCTCCGACCAAGGCAAAGGGGAGGGAGAGGATGACGAGCAGGGCCTCCTTCCAGGAGTTGTAGGTCACGTAGAGGAGGATAAAGATGATAAGGATCACTGCGGGAACGACAAGCTGGAGGCGCTGCTTCGCCCGCAGCTGATCCTCGTACTGACCACTCCATTTCAGGAAATACCCCGTGGGGACCTTGACCTGTTCGGCTACCACCTTCTTGGCCTCCTCTACGAAGCTCCCAAGGTCCCTCCCCCGGACGTTCATGAGGACGAGGGCCTGGAGCAGGCCATTCTCACTCGAGATCATCGAGGGGCCGATCGCGATCCTGAACTCGACAAGTTGGGCCAGGGGGATCTGGGCTCCGTTCGTAGCCTTGACGAGGACCCGCTTCATGGCCTCCATATTATCGCGGAGCTCCCGGGCGTAGCGGACCCGAACGGGGAAGCGCTGCCTCCCCTCGATCGTCATCGTCAGATTCTCCCCGCCGACGGCCATCTCGACCGTGTCTTCGATGTCACCCACGCTAATGCCATAGCGGGCCGCTTCGGCTCGCTTGACGACGATCTCGAGGTACGGAGCCCCCAGGATCTTCTCGGGGTATACATCGGCAGCCCCTCGAACCGTCCGGACGGCATCGGCGACTTCCTTCGCCTTTTCCTCTAAGAGCCTCAAGTCGCTCCCGAAGAGCTTAACCCCCAGTGGCGTCCTGATGCCGGTTGACAGCATATCGATCCGATTGATGATCGGTTGTGTCCAGATGTTGGTCACCCCTGGAATCCGGAGGGCGGCATCCATCTCGTTGATTAGATCTTCTTTGGTCAGGCCTTTTCGCCACGCGGTCTTCGGCTTCAAGGTGACGATGGTCTCGGTCATGTTCACGGGTGCAGGGTCGGTGGCCGTTTCGGCCCTTCCTACCTTCCCGACCACCATCTCAACCTCGGGGAAGCTCTTGAGGATCATGTTCTGTTTCCTGAGGACTTCGTGCGCCTGATTCAGGGAGACGGCCGGGGAGAGGATGGGCATGAATAGGATGCTCCCCTCTTCTAAAGGTGGCATGAACTCTGAGCCAATGCGCGGGATGACGGCGAGGCTCCCGATCGTGATGGCGGAGGCTAGAGCCATAACCGTCTTCTTATGACGGAGGGCCCAGCGTAAGCTCGGCTCGTAGATAACCGTCAGCAGGCGCATGACGGGATTTTTCTCCTCGGGTCGGAGCTTCCCACGGAGGAAGAGGGAGCAGAGGACGGGTACGAGGGTCACCGACAGGATCGTGGCCCCCACCATGGCGAAGGTCTTGGTGAAGGCGAGCGGATGGAAGAGCTTTCCCTCGCGGCCTGTGAGGGCAAAGACGGGGACGAAAGCGAGGGTGATGATCACCATCGAGAAGAAGATGGGACGCCCTACCATCTTCGTGGCCGCCATGACCGTGTCCAGCACGGCCTTTTTGTCCTTGAAGTTCACGTTCCGCTCACTGAGTTCCCGAAAGGTGTTCTCCGCGACGACGATCCCCGCATCCACGAGGACCCCGATGGCGATGGCGATTCCCCCTAGCGACATGATGTTGGAGGAGATCCCCATGTAGTACGTAAAGAGAAAGGCCACGAGGATGGCGAGCGGTAGAGGGGTAGTGACGATGAGGAAGCTCCTGAAATGGAGGAGGAAGACGAAGCTGATCAGGGCGACCAAGACCGTCTCCTCAACGAGGGCCCTCTTGAGGGTTCGCACGGTCTCCTCGATCAGCCCTGTCCGATCATAGAAGGGGACGATCCTCACGCCTTGGGGAAGGCCCGGCGCAATCTCCTCGATCTTCTTCTTCACCTGCTCGATGACCTCGAGAGGGTTCACGCCGTAGCGGATGATGACCACGCCGCCCACGGCCTCCCGTCCCCCTTTGTCAAGGACCCCTCGACGGAAATCGGGCCCGAGCTGGACGGTAGCAACGTTCTTGACGTAGATGGGCACGCCGTCGCGGGAAGTGACCACGGTATCTTCCACGTCCTTGACTGACTGGATGAGGCCGACCCCACGGATGATGTACTCGGCCCCTTGGGCCTCGATGACCTTCCCTCCCACGTTCTTGTTGCTCCGCATGATGGCCTCGAAGACGTCCTTGACACTCACATCGGAGACATAGAGCTTCCGGGGATCGACATCCACCTGATACTGCCTGACGAACCCGCCAACGGTCGCCACCTCAGCCACGCCGGGCACGGAGTTGAGCTGGTAGCGGATGAACCAGTCTTGGGTGGAGCGAAGCTGACCGAGGTTGTAGCCTTCGCCTTCGACGGTGTACCAGAAGACCTGGCCCACCCCCGTGGCATCGGGGCCGAGGGTGGGGACGACCCCTGCTGGCAGAAAATTGGCCGCCAAGTTCAGACGTTCGAGGACGCGGGTCCTGGCGAAGTATAGGCCCACGCGATCCTCGAAGATCACGTTCACCATGGAGAAGCCGAAGCCGGAGGAGGAGCGCACGGCCTTCACCCCTGCGAGACCCTGGAGGTTCACCGTCAAGGGATAGGTGATCTGATCCTCGACCTCCTGCGGGCTCCTCCCCGGCCAATCGGTGAAGACGGTCACTTGATTCTCGCTCAGGTCCGGGATAGCGTCGATGGGAGTTCGCTGGAGCGCCCAGATCCCCCAGACGGCCACCGCGACACAGAAGGCGATGACCAAGAATCTGTTCCTCAGGGAATATTCGATAAGCTTGTCAATCATCGGCGGATCCTCTCTATCTGACGGTGAGGCTAAAGGTGGCTGAGGTCGGCGGCTGACCCGGTCGGGAGACGGTCACCACTGCCTTCCAGGGGCCGGCCATCGCTATCTGTGCGAGCGCTTCATACTCGCCATTTCCGGTATGTTTTGCTTCCTCTTCCAGGCTCATTCCTCCCGGCATCCCGGGCATCGCTGGCATGGAGGTGACGAACGCGACCTTGGCGTCCGTGACCGGCTTTCCGGCCTGGTCGGTGACCTTCACCGTCAAGGTGTTTTTGCCGACGATAGGGGACTTCGGGCTGTTGGAGAAGGTGATCTTGAGCTTCTCCTGCTTTTGCACTACCATCTCGTCCTTCTTCCCCGGGGCCATTCCCTCCATGCCGGCCATCCCGACGGTGCCCCCCGTAAGCTCCCGCTGCGAGTCGATGAGGAAGTTACCGGCGACGACGATGCGCTCGCCCGGGCTAAGGCCCTTGGTGACGGCGTAGTACCCGGCCGCCTCTGATCCCAAGGTGACCTCCCTTCCTTCGTAGACGCCGTTTCCCTGATCGACATAGACGAGCTGCCTCACGCCCGTATCCAAGACCGCCGACTTGGGGACGGCCAGGACTTTTTCGCCCAAAGACGCGACGAGTTTGGCGTTAACGAACATCTGAGGCTTGAGCTTCCTCTCCGGGTTGGGGATATCGGCGCGGACCCTGATAGTGCGGGAATTGGGGTTGACGATCGGGTCGATGAAACTGACGGTCCCGTGGGACGCATTGCCGGGCGAGCTGAGGGAGGTGATCTCGACCCGCTGGCGTAGCCTCACCCAGGGAAGCTCGTACTCGTACACTTCGGCCAACATCCAGACCGTGGACAGATCGGCGATCTTGTACAGATTCTCGCCCTCGGTGACGTACTTGCCCTCGAGTACCATCTTCTCGATGACGGTGCCTCCGATCGGCGAGGAGATGGTCATATGAATGCTGGGATTCTTGTGGGTCTTGATCTCGGCGGTCTGTTCATCAGTAATCCCCCAGAGCCGAAGCCTGGTCTCTGACGCCTCGACCAGGGATCTCGCGCTTTCCACCACCTCTTTGATATCGCTCCCCTTGACTTTCTCAAGGTTCTCGAGGGCCAAGTGGTATTCCCGTTGCGCTGCCACTAAGTCGGGACTGTAGATCAGGGCGAGGGGCTCCCCTTTCTTGACCTCAATTCCAGTGAAGTTCACGAAGAGCTTGTCGAGCCGGCCCGCGATCCGAGCGGGGACGAAAGCGAGCTTCCGTTCGTCGACATCGATCCTGCCGACCGTAAAGAGCTCCTTCTGGAGGGGTCGATAGGCCACGACCTCCGTCTGAACATCGATGGCCCTCTGCTCCTCCGGAGTGAGCTGGACCGACTTTCGCTCTGACCCGGCCGGCTCAGTCTTCCGCGGATGGGCGTCGTGGCTTGGGTCGGTGGCCGATGCGGGGACGTCACTCCGAGCCGGCCCAATAAGCTCCTTCGCCTCTTGAGAAACGTCCTTAACGCCTTGGCCATTAATGAACAGGAGCACGCCCGCGACCACGAGGACGAGGGCGATACCGATCCCGAGGTAGAAGTGTTTTCGTGTCATGGCTGAATCCTCCTGAACTCGTCTTGTCTACCGGATAAGGTCCCTACCCACGGCCCTCTCCAGATCCGCGAGCCTCTGCTCGAAGTCAACAAGGGCCCGATAGTAGCCGAGCTTGATATCCCTTGTAGAGCGTGCCGCCTCCATGAGACCGATGAACTCGACCTTGCCCACCTCGTAGGCGGCGAGGGTAGCCTTGTAGGACTGCTCCGTCTGCGGGATGAGGGCATCCCGAAAGAGCCGAAGCTGTTGCCGAGCTGCCTCCAGCTTGGCGAAGGCATCCCGGATCTCGAAGAAGACCATGTTCTTCATCGCCTGGTACTCGGCCGTGCTCTTGGCGACTGTCAAGCCAGCCTCTTCAACCTCTTTGCTATGCTTATTTATGGTCCACAGCGAGAAGGGGATTGTGATGTTGATCATGGCGCCATAGGAGTCTTGGATCTCACCCTCGGGGGCGAACCAGTACTGCCAGCTCAGGAAGAAGTCGGGATACTTGCGATTCCGATCCGCGAGATCGAGTGTTCTTTCTGCGCCGCGGATCGCTGCTTCCATCTCCTTGAGCTCTGGGCGAAGCTGAAGGGCCTGCTGGATCAAGTCGTCGACGCGCCACTCGCCTGCAGGGATGTCGGGGATTAACTCGGGAGGCGGCGGGAACGGGGCGGTGGAGGGTCGATTGAGCAGGGCGTTGAGTCCCGCCTCCGCCACCTGCCTCTCCTGTCCCACAACAATCAGGTTGTTGAGGACCTCACTCTGGGCAACCTGGGCCTTGAACACGTCCTGCTGGGGGACCCTCCCGACGGCGTACCTGATCTCGGCGATCCGAAGGATCTGCTTCACGAGTTCCAGATGCTCGCTCTGAATCTGGATGGCCCTGGACGCCATGAACAGCCCGGCGTAGGCGTTCTTCAGACGGGCGATGATCTCCCGCTCCTTCGCCCGATAGCGGGCCTCAGCCATCTTCGCCTCTTCGGAGGCGATCTCCCCCTTCAACCGAAGCTTCCCCGGGAACGGGAGCTTCTGCTGAATTCCGAAAATGTTGGGGTTGGCTTTACGGAGGTTTAGCGGGTCACTCAGCGGTACAGCCCAGGCCTGATAGGTGAACTCCGGGTCGTCCAGCGATGTCGCCTGGGGGATCCTCGTGTCGGCCGCCTCCCACCCCTTCCTTGCCGCGACGATCTCGGGATTGTTCCTTAGCGTCTCATCCATGAGCTGTTTGAGGTCCATCGAGGTGCGAACGGTCTCTTGGGCGAAGGAGGGACCGGTCGGCCCGACAAGAATCGTCAGCAGGAGAAAGGTCCCTGCGGCCACGTGATGGTGCGCATGCTTCATTTTCGCCTCACTTCGTAAGTAAGCAGTGTCCTCTCTGTTCGGAGGCACTGGTTCATCTGTCCAGTACTGCGAAAGGACAGCACTCAGCGCCTCTCGGCGTCATGGGAGAGGCTATGATATTAGCGAGTCGTCTATCGGGA
>CAYSDK010000021.1:0-26223 GCA_964429865.1 uncultured bacterium | reverse complement strand
ATGAGTCATTCAATCGTTAGGCGCTTGGAGGAGCTGTGTCTGATCTGAATGACCCGAGAGTATTTGTCGCGGCTGAACGAACTCTGCTCGCTTGGACCCGTACCAGTCTTGCGTTGATAGCTTTTGGCTTTGTCATCGAGCGTTTTGGTTTGTTTGTGCATATGTTGATGTCAGAACAGGGACAGGTATTGCAGAAAGGCGTTTCGTTTTGGGTTGGCGTTGCCTTCATTCTATTCGGGGCAATCGTGGCGCTTCTTGCCGCAGTTCAGTACCGACGCATCTTGAACACGCTTAAGCCCGTGGAAATTCCAGAGGGCTATTGGGTTAACATGGGTGTGTTCGCCAATCTGGTTCTGGCGGCTTTTGGAGTGGCGATAAGTGTGTACTTCTTTTCCGGGTTCTATTGAGGGTTCCCGGAGGACCACTCATGGTGCGCTGGGGTCAACCGGTCTCATGCTGACCCAGAGCCCCATGCGTGATATTATGCAGAAACCTTATAGTGAACAGTCAGGCGTTGTGGTGAACCGGTGCGACCCAGCGTCTTGCAGTAAAGACAACGGCACCCTCGATGAAGCCTAAGGAGGTTACCATGACACGCAAGTATATAGACTGCCGTGAATTCCCAAGCGCGATGAACTGCACACTTGCAATCTCGGCCGATAACGAAAAAGAGCTCTTGGACGCTGCCGTGCAACATGCCGTGGCCATTCACGGACACCAGGATACCCCGGAATTTCGCAAGCAGCTCCGAGCGCTCTTTAAGGACGGCACTCCGCCGCTTGAAGCAGGAGGCAAGAAGTAAGCTCCAACCAATCGTACTTCCGGCGCGGCGACTGAGCTTTCTCGTCATGTGCAATCGGGAGAAGAAATGAAGCCTACGCTGAAAGCTGGCATTGAGTACGAATTTCGGTTCCGCGTTCCGGAAACAAAGACGGTCCCGGCGCTCTACCCCGAGTCGCCCGAATTTCGAGAAATGCCACAGGTCTTTGCGACGGGGTTCATGGTGGGTTTTCTCGAATGGGCCTGCATCAAAGCGGTCAACCCCCACCTCGACTGGCCGGAAGAACAAACCGTCGGGACCCATGTCAATGTCAGCCACTCAGCCGCGACACCGCCGGGCCTGGAAGTCACCGCGAAAGTCAAGCTCACCCAGGTTGATGGCAGGCGTTTGGTGTTCGAGGTGGAGGCCAATGATGGGGTGGACGTCATCAGCAAAGGCACCCACGAACGCTTTGTCATAAATCGGGCTCGCTTTTCTGAAAAGGTGAAGCAGAAGGCGCAGGCGGGAAAGCCATAACGAGCCAGTCGAGCCGACGCTCTAAGGATCAGGCTGGGGCGGTCAGGGGGCGGGAGTTTCGCGGAACCAGGGCTTCAGCCACGGCAAGAGGGCAAGGGAGGGAAGCGACAAGACGAAGGTCAACGCGAAGTAGTCTCCATATCCCATCCGTTCGGCGCCGAGGCCGCTCACGGCTCCCGCCAATCTCCCGGTGAGGGCGAAGAGGGACGAGAGGAAGGCGTACTGAACAGTAGCGTGCTCCTTGTCACAGACATTCATGAGGAATGCGAGAAAGGCCGCTGTCCCGAGCCCGCCGGTGAAGGACTCAAAGACTGACGCCCCGTACAGGCCAATCCGGCCCAGATTCCCCCACGCCACCACGGCATACCCAAGATTGGACGCGGCCTGGAGGAGCCCCAGGACCCAGACGCCGTGAAAGACCCCGAACCGGGCGATGAACCCGCCTCCTGCCAACGCCCCTGCCACGCTCATCCCGATGCCGATGCTGGTGGGTACCAGGCCGATCTCGAAGAGGGAGCGCCCCTGGTCCACCCAGAAGGGTTTCAGCATGGGTCCGATGGCAAACTCCCCCAGCTTGTACGAGAGGGCGAAGAGAACCAGGGGAACGGCACGCCAGGTCCCGACCCACGTGAGAAATCCGGCCTTCCAGGCCCGGCGGGCCTCGGGAGGAAGACCGAGCCGAGGGACGCGGGGGACGGCTATGGCGAGGCCAACAAGGAGTGCGGCAGCGGTCAGGAAGAGCCCCGTCCACCCAATGAGCGGGGCAAACATCAGCAGAACACCCCCCACCAGCACCAGCGCCACGCGGTAGGCTGAGGCTCGGATGCCATTAGCAGCCCCTTGTTCTGTCGGATCGACCAGGGCCACGGTGTACGAATCGATAGCCACGTCCTGGGTGGCCGAGGCCGCCGCCAGGAGCAGCACAAGGCCGAAGATGATCCAACCGGGATGCGCGACCTCTACGAACGGCATCAATGCGATCGCGCCGGCGGCAGCCACCAAGCAGTACCCCATCCAGGCCCGTCGATCGCCGTACCGGTGGACCAGGGGGGACCAGAAGAACTTCAGGGAATAGGGAAGCTCCAGAAGCCTGAGCCCCCCAATAGCGGCGAGGGACGCACCGCTCACACGGAAATAGACCGGAAGGATCTCCCAGAGAATGGCAGGAGGGGCCCCCTCGAGGAAGTAGAGGAACGCAACGATACCGAGCTTCCGCCGGGAGGTCGAGGGAAGGCGATCCGCCCCCACAAGGGCCCACAGGCGCCTCCTCACGCTCGACCCTTGGATGGCCCATGGAAGATCAAGACGTGGCCGTCCGGGTCATGAACCGAGAACTCCCGGTCGCCCCAGGGGTAATCCGCCGGCTCACGCGAGATCACCACGCCCCGTTCCTTGAGGGTCGCACACCACCGATCCACATCTGTGACACCGAAGGCCACGAGGACCGATGCGCCGCGCTGGGCGGTCGGTGCGATCAGAGCATCGACCACCGGCAGGTCAGGACCGGCCGGACGAGCCACCTGCAGGGCCAATTTCATCGCACCCACCTGAAAGAGCGCGTAGTGGTCCCCGTCAACAAACCGCAAGTGGAGCCCCAGAATGTCCTGATAAAAGCGGACCGCCATCCGAATGTCCCTGACGATCAATGCGATAAAATCACACCCCTCTATGCCTTCCATCGTTCGCTCCGCGCGTGTCCCAGCGGGAAACGCCTCACCCGTCGGGCTGGATGTAACTGCTGGTCGCGTGGCCGATCAGCTTCTTGGGATCATCCGCCATGAAGAGCCGGATCTCCCCGTACACGATCCGCCGCCCCGCCTTGAGGACTTCGGCCCGGGCCAGGACATCTCCCCCGACGGCTGGGCGCAAAAAGTTGATCTTAAACTCGTTCGTCACGGTCATCGGCTTCAGCCCGACCACACTCAAGATCGCACAATAGATAGCCATATCGGCCAAGGTCATCAACATCCCACCCATGATGTATCTTCCCGGCCTCAACCATCGCTCGTCATACTTCATGCGGACCACCGCATACCCGTCGCCAAGCTCTTCGCACGTGATCCCGAATTCATCCACACAAGGGCACTGCTCCTTGATAAACTGCTCCAGCGCCTCCTTCGTAAGCATCCCCTGCCCCATCTTCCTCGACCTCCGGTGGCCTTCTGCTGTCTCAGGCTCCTACAAAAGGACCCCGGGCGCGAGGGCAAGTGGAGCCCGCTCCTCGCGACGCCGGGGTCGTGGAGACGATGCGTGCCAATGACCGGACCTCGATCCGTCTGGAACTCTCTACTTCTTCTTGTGGCGCATGCGGCGGCGCATCTTCTTGTACTTGTGCTTGCGGATCTTCTTCCGCCGCTTTTTGACGACGCTTCCCACCTCGATCCTCCTTGTCTTTCTCTTTGGCGCCTTGTCCAAGGCTTGCCGAATCTCTTTGACCGCCGCCACCATCGATCGGAGCTTCCCCTGGGCCTCTTCGACCGTGCGGGTCTTCAGGCCGCAGTCCGGATCGACCCAGAGGGCTTCCTTCGGAATCACCTGTAGCGCCTTCCCAATCCGCTCCTTGATCAGCGCCGGGCTCTCGATCTTGTGGGAGTGGACATCCAGCACCCCGAAGGAGAGATCCTTCTTGAACGGGTGTTTCTTGAAGAGGCCGATCAGGTCCAACCCGCTATTGGACATCTCCAGGTCGAAGTTATGGACCGGGAATCGCAACATCCTGGGATAGATGAACTCGAAGGCCCCGTAGCAGATGTGGGTGATGAAATAGGCGGGGACGCCATCCGTCACCATCTGCATGGCCTCGATGGCAAAGGGAAGCTCTTCCGGACGGACCGACAGAGCGGGTTCATCAATCTGGATCACCTTGGCCCCCGCCTCCACCAGGGCCTCGACTTCCTTTCGGATCGCCCCGGCCAAGGCAAGGCAGGCAGATTTTCGATCCGGGTAGTAGTCGTTGAAGGACCAGTCCATGATGGTGTAGGGGCCGGTGAGCATCCCCTTGATGGGCTTGCTGGTCAGGCCCTGCGCGAACTTCCACCACTTCACGGTCATGGGGCCGGGCCACCTGATCTCTCCGACGATGATCGGCTTGTGGTAGTAGCGGTTCCCGTAGGATCGCACCAGTCCGCCCATCCGGAAGCCGGGCATGATGTCGGCGAAATAGGCCACCATGTCCCCGCGGTACTGCTCTCCATCCACCAGGACATCGAGGCCGATTTCCTCTTGTTGCTGCACCCAGAACTCAGTGGCCCTCTTCTCCAGGGCTTCTAACTCCTTCTGGGTGATCTCCTTTCGGGCGAACCTTGCTCTCGCCTGCAGGAGATAATCCGGCTTGGGGAAGCTCCCGACCGTGCTCATGGGCAAGAGCGGCAGCGTAAGCCCCAACTTCTCGAGCTTGGCTCGGCTCATCTCTTTCCCCTTTGCAGGAAGGTATCCCGCAGCTCTTTCATGAGCCTCAGCTTCGCACCCGCCTTTTCCCGCGGCAGGTATTCGAGCCCGCACGAGGGGTTGAGATAGGCGATCCCTCCGCTGAGACGCGGGAGGATCTTTTCCAAGATGGGAAAGACCTGCGCCGCGGCCTCCATCCTGGTGTTGCGACCGTCAATGAGCCCGAGGCCCAAGGTCTTCCGGGAGCCCAGCCTGGCGATTGTCTCGGGGAGCCTCGGTGCATACGTAAAGTCGAGCCCCAGGATATCCACCGGAAGCTCCTGGAGGGATTCGTAGAGTGGGGTGGCATCCGCAAAATAGGTGTACAGGGCGAGCTGTGATGATCCCTTGGCCTGGCTCAAAGGCTTGAGAGCCTTATGAAGCAGGCGAAGATCTTTGGGGTGTCTCAGGATGGCTGGCTCTTCGACCTGGATCACCTCCGCCCCCGCACCCGCCAGGGCGCGGACCTCCTGAGCCAAGACCTCGCTCAGATCCAGGACCAGGGTGGGAAGGTCGCGGTAGACGGGGGTCTCCCGGATGGAGGAGACGGCCAATGTGTACGGGCCGGTCAGAACCGGCTTGATCGGACGGGGCGAGACGGCCCTGGCGTACCGAAACTCCTCCACGACCAGCGGTCCATTCCCGGCGACCCTTCCCTTGATCACGGGCTGCCGGAAATAAAAGTTCGTGTCGAAATACCGGAGCAGGCCGTTGATCTCGACCTGGCCCAGCCTTCCGGCCAGATGGGAGATCGAGTCGACCCATCGGATCTGGCCATCGGTCAAGAGCTCGCAGCCTGCGTGGGCTTGCTCCTCGACGACCTCCGCCACCACCGAATCCTGTACCCGGTTGAAGTCGTCCGCCGAGATCTCTCCCCGCTCCCGCTGTGCGTACGCCCGCCGGAGGCGCTGCTGCTCCCTGGTAGCACCGACCCTGGGATAGCTACTGTGGTTGGCCAGAACCAATTCCATCGTCGCTCCGCGACGCGATGACCGTTCACCGACCACCGACGACAGTTGAACTGCTCCTCCGGTCATCGGTCGTCGGTCATCTGGTATGGGTCATCCGTCATCGGTCAACGTTACTTGATCTGCTGGACTGCCGTCTTGACCTCCTCGTAATTCGGCTCCTTCGTCGGGTCATCGGAGACCCACATATACCGGATCACCCCCGCTCCGTCCAGGACAAAGACCGCCCGCTTGGCCGCCGTGTATCCCGTCAGCCCCGCCAGATTGGGGAACTGGATGCCATACGACGTGACGACCTGGCGTGTATAGTCACTCAAGAGGGGAAAGTTGATCTTGTGCTGCTCGGCGAAGGCCTTATTGGCAAAGGGAGTATCCACGCTGACGCCGAGGACCGCTGCGCCAAGCCCTCCCAGGCTGTCCCGGAACGCGCACATCTCCTTGGCGCAGGTACCGGTAAAGGCGGCGGGATAAAAGGCCAGAATCAGTTTCTTCCCTTTAAACTCCGCAAGGCTTCTGGGCTTCCGTTCGGTATCCACGAGGGTAAAATCGGGCGCCTTCTGTCCCACGGCGAGGGCCATAGCCTCCTCCTTTCGCCACGCAACGTTCGCGAGACTTCGGTGAGCCACCGAGCAGCACAAAACAGGCGCCCAGGGAGTCCCTGGGCGCCAGCCGGTATGACAAAGCGGAAGGCGGTGTCCTGATTACTTGACCACCCAGGTGTCTCCCCGGTTGAGGATGGCCTCGAGATCGCCGGGGCCGAGTCGCTTCTTGGCGCTCTCGATCTGGGCGTTGGCCCCCTCATCATAGGTCATCCTCTTCACCGTCCGGAAGACCCCGATGGGTGTCGGAAATTGCGGCCCGAGCCGACTCAGGATATAGGCCATGCTCGGGTTGGTTTCATCATGGACCAGCAGCTGGGATGTATCCACCCCGTCCCCCAGGGTCACGATCTCGGGGTTCATATCCTTTCCGAGGCGGATCCCCTTCTCTCGGTTCTTCCCGAAGACCAGGGGTTTGCCCTGCTCGAGGACCAACTGGTGGTCCGCCTTCGTAGAACGATCCGTGATCGGCTCCCAGGCCCCGTCGTTAAAGACGTTGCAATTCTGCAGGATCTCGATGAAGGCGGAGCCCTTGTGCTCGTGGGCCCGCTTTAACGTCTCCTGCAGGTGCTTGGCCTCCACATCGACGCTCCGCGCAACAAACGTCGCCTCTGCCCCCAGGGCAATCTCGATGGGGTTCAGCGGGTAATCGAGCGATCCGAAGGGGGTCGACTTCGTCACCTTCCCCAGCTCCGACGTGGGCGAGTATTGCCCCTTGGTCAGCCCGTAGATCCGGTTGTTGAAGAGGAGGATCTTGATGTCGACGTTCCGGCGCAGGGCATGGATGAGGTGGTTCCCCCCGATGCTCAATCCGTCACCGTCCCCCGTCACCACCCAGACGTGAAGCTCCGGCCGGCTGATCTTGAGGCCCGTGGCAATCGCCGGAGCCCGGCCGTGGATCGTGTGAAAGCCGTAGGTGTTCATGTAATAGGGGAAGCGGCTCGCGCAGCCGATCCCGGAGACAAAGACCAACTGGTCCCGGGCGATGCCCAGCTCGGGCAGGACCTTCTGCATCTGCGCCAGGATGGCGTAATCCCCGCAGCCCGGGCACCAGCGAACCTCCTGGTCCGACATGAAGTCCTTGCGGGTCAATTTCAGCGTCGGCGTTGCTACCTGACTCATTTCATTCCTCCACGAGTTCCTGGATCTTCTGCATGAGCTCGCTCACCTTGAAGGGGTACCCCTGGATCTTGTTCACCCCTTTGGCATCCACGAGATATTCCGCCCGGATGATCTTCAAGAGCTGCCCTGTGTTCAACTCAGCCACCAGGACGGTCTCGAATCGACGGATGATCTCCTTCAGATCGGGCGGCAGCGGATTGAGATACCGGAGGTGGACATGGGAGACCGATTTCCCCTGGGCACGCACCCGCTCAGTCGCCTCCACGAGGGCGCCATAGGTGCTCCCCCACCCGATGACGAGGAGCTTCCCAGAGGGATCGCCGTGAACGTCGGTCCGGGGGATATCCATCGCGACGCGGGCGACCTTCTCCGCGCGCAGCCGCACCATCTTTTCATTATTGATCGGATCATAGCTCACATGACCGGTGACATCTTCCTTCGCCAGGCCTCCGATCCGATGCTCGAGCCCCGGTGTCCCCGGTTTCACCCAGGCCCGGGCTAACGTCTCCGGGTCCCGTAGATAGGGTTGGAACCCCTCGGGACTGGTGCGGAACTGGACATCGATCTGGGGAAGCTCGCTCACCTTCGGGATTTTCCAAGGCTCGGCCCCGTTGGCCAGATAGCCGTCGGACATATAGATCACCGGGACCATATACTTGGCGGCGAGCCGCACGGCCTCGAAGGCCATGAAGAAGCACTCGCCGGGAGTCGCCGGGGCCAGGACGACCACGGGGGATTCGCTGGCCCGCCCGTATATTGCCATCAACAGGTCCGCCTGCTCGGTCTTGGTCGGCATGCCGGTCGAGGGGCCTGCACGCTGGATGTCGGCGATGATGAGCGGAAGCTCCACCATGACCGCCAGGTTGATCATCTCCTGCTTGAGGAGCATCCCCGGGCCGCTCGTGGAACAGATCCCGATCGCCCCTCCATACGCCGCCCCGAGCGCTGATCCCACCGCTGCGATCTCATCCTCCGCCTGGAAGGTATAGACATTGAAATTCTTGTAGCTCGCGACCTCGTGGAGGATGTCGCTTGCCGGAGTGATCGGATAGCTGCCCAGGAAGAGGGGGAGCCCCGCCCGCTCCGCCGCCGCGATGAACCCTAACGCGGTGGCCGAATTCCCCGTGATGTTCCGGTACTTCCCCGGGGCCAGACGGGCCGGCTTGACCTCATACTGGACGGCGAACATCTCGGCCGTCTCGCCAAAGTGGTACCCCGCCTTGAGGGCTCGGATGTTGGCATCGACCAGCTCCGGCGTCTTCTTGAACCGGCCCTCGATCCAGCGGATCGTCGGGTCGATGGGCCGGGTGAACAACCACGAGGTCAGCCCCAGGGCGTAGAAGTTCTTGCACCGGCTCGCCACCTTCGTGTTCAGGTTCAACCCCTCCACGGCGCGGAGCGTCATCTGGGTGATGCCCACCGGGAAGACCTGATACTTGGCGAGAGAGCCGTCCTCGAGGGGATTGGTGGCGAAGCCGGCCTTCTTCAAGTTATTCTCGGTGAACTCCGCCGTATCGGCGATGATGATCCCCCCCGGCTTCAGATCCCGGAGATTCACCTTGAGGGCCGCCGGATTCATCATGACCAGGACGTCCGGGCTGTCTCCGGGGGTGAAAATCTCATGGCTGCTGAAATTAATCTGGAACCCGCTCACCCCGAAGAGGGTCCCGGCGGGCGCCCGGATCTCGGCAGGGAAATCGGGGAGCGTCGCGAGGTCCGTGCCCGCCACTGCCGTTTCGTTGGTGAACTGCATCCCGGCGAGTTGCATCCCGTCCCCTGAGTCCCCGGCAAAACGGATCACCACCTCGTCCAGCTCTTCGGTGCGCTTGGGCACCTGCGGACGGGGTGGAGTTTCGGTATGGCTGGTCATCGCCCTCTCCTCGCTCACAAGACTCTCCCGGTGTGTTGCGCTGTTTTCCCGATTGTCATGCGCCCCGCCGCCGCCAGGGCAGGTGCACCAGATCCTCTGGCCGGTGACGTTCCTTGGCGATCTTTTGCTGGAGCAGCATGATGCCGTGGAGTAACTGCTCTGGGCGTGGCGGACACCCGGGCACGTACACGTCCACCGGCACGATCTTATCAACCCCCTGCACGATGGCGTAGTCGTTAAAGATCCCGCCACAGGAGGCGCACGCCCCCATGGCAATCACCCACTTGGGTTCGGGCATCTGGTCGTATACCCGCCGGAGCACCGGGGCCATCTTCTTGCTGACCCGCCCCGAGACAATCATCAGGTCCGCCTGCCGGGGCGAGGCGCGAAAGACCTCGGCCCCGAATCGGGCAAGATCGAATCGAGACGCGGCGGCGGCCATCATCTCGATGGCGCAGCACGCAAGCCCAAAGGTGGCCGGCCAGAGAGAGGAGCTCCGCGCCCAATTCAGCATCTTCTCCAGGGTCGTGAAGAGGACGCCGCGCTTGATCTCCTCTTCCACCGTCCGATCCGGCTGCTCCTGATTGAGCAGCTCAAGCCTCACCGGTATCCCTCCTCTGCCCGCGCTCTCCGCAAGGAAGATCTTACGCCTGAAATGACTGGCCGCAGCCGCAGGAGCCTTTGGCGTTGGGGTTCTTGATGGCGAAGCCGGCTCCGGTGAGCCCATCCTGATAGTCGATCTCCGTGCCGGCCAGGAAGAGCAGGCTCTTGGGGTCGATCACTAACTTGACCCCGTCATGCTCGATGACCCGATCCCCCTCCCGGGGGGCCTCGAAGGCCATCTGGTACTGGTACCCAGAGCAGCCGCCCCCCATCACCCGGACGCGCAGCCCCTGGCCCTCAATCCCCTCCTTGGCCAGCAGGTCTTTCAGCTTTGCCGCCGCTGCCTTTGTTATGGTAATCATCGTCCTTTCGACCTCCTCGTTGCCTGAATATCCCTTTCTTTCCAGAGGTTACGCGGATGCCTCCCGGGCACTCGCCACGCGTTCCACGGCCCCGGGCCAACCACTCGACATAGCCCGAAGCCGCCCCACCCGCTCTCTCAGTTTCTCGATGGTGTAATCGACCTCTTCCTCGGTGCTCGACCGTCCGAGACCAAAACGGATGCTGGCGCTGGCCAGCTCCTCGCCCACCCCCAAGGCAAGAAGAACATAGGAGGGCTCCATGCGGGTCGAGGTGCACGCGGAGCCCGAGGAGACGGCGACGTCCTTCATGCTCAGGAGGAGGGCCTCCCCTTCGACCCGGGCAAAGCTCAGATTCAGGTTCCCGGGCAGGCGCCGCTCCGGATGCCCGTTCAGATAGACGCCATCGATCCGCTGCAAGATCCCTGCCTTCAAGCGCTCCCGTAACTTCGTCAGCCGCTCGGCCTCCTCGGCCATCACGCGCGAGGCCACCTCGCACGCCTTGCCGAAGCCGATGATCCCCGGGACGTTCTGCGTCCCCGACCGGCGCCCTCGCTCTTGGCCACCGCCGTCCATGAGGGGGATCAGCTTGACGGCGGGCCGGGCATTCCGGACATACAGCGCCCCCACCCCCTTGGGCCCATACAGCTTGTGGGCCGAAAAGGAGAGGAGATTTGCATGAACGTCATCCACCCTCAGGGAGATCCTTCCCAGGGCCTGGGCCGCATCGGAATGGAACAAGACCCCCCGGGCCTTGCAGATCCGCCCGATCTCGGCGAGGGGCTGGATCGTCCCGATCTCGTTGTGCGCAGCAATGACACTCACCAGGATGGTCCGGTCGGTAATCGCCCCTTCGATCTGCAACGGGTCCACCAGTCCATTCCGGTCCACCGGAAGGTACGTGACGTCACAACCCTCCTTCTCGAGGCGGCGACAGGCATCGAGCACCGCATGGTGTTCGATGACCGTCGTGATGATGTGATTTCCGCGGTCCCGGGAGGCCCAGGCGATCCCCTTCACGGCCAGATTATTCGATTCGGTGGCCCCCGAAGTGAAGACGACCTCCATCGGCTTGCACCCGATGAGGGCGCTGAGCTGCTCCCGCGCCTTCTCGACAGCCGCCTCGGCCGTCCATCCGAAGACGTGGGTCCGCGAGGAGGGATTGCCGAAATGCTCCCGAAAATAGGGGAGCATCGCCTCGAGGACCTCCGGGTCCACAGGAGTCGTGGCGTGGTAATCCATGTAAATTGGGAGCTTCAGCGCCATCCGTGCCTCTTGTGGTGTCAGGGAAAACCTGTCCTGAATACCCTCGGCATTATACGATACTGCGGCCCTGGTGTCAAGATCATTGGGCGCGCTTTCCCTCATACTTCCAGCACTTTCGGGAACGTGGTCAGATTCCGGCAGCCGGTGTCGGTCACCACCACGACATCCTCGATCCGCACCCCTCCGTCTCCCGGATAGTAGAGACCAGGCTCGACAGTTACCACGTTTCCACTGCGCAGGATCGCCCCCCGTTTTCCGATCCGCGGCGGCTCGTGGATCTCGAGGCCCAGCCCGTGCCCGGTCCCGTGAAAGAACCCCTGCATCCGCCCGTTCGCCTCCCCCGTGGAAAAGCCCAACCCCTCGAAGAGCGCCGTCACCTCCTGGTGGATCGCCGCTCCATCGGCCCCATCGCGGATCAGGGAAAACGCCTGCTCTTGCGCCTGGAGCACCGCCGTATACATCTGCCGCACACGCACCGAGGCGCGACCTCGGAGCACGGTGCGGGTGAGGTCGCCGAAGTAGTGGGTCCGGGTCGAACGGGGGAAGATGTCGATCACGAGGGGCTCATGGGCCGGCAGCGGCCCGGTCCCCTCGTGATGCGGGTCGCTGCCGTGCTCGCCGCCGGCCACGATGGTGTGATCCGCCGCGCAGTCGCGGTCGAGCAGGACGTGGTGGATGAGCCGCCGCACGGCCTCCGAGGTCAGGGGCGCGCCCGCTCGGTAGAGGGCGTTCCCCCGGATCTCGGCCTCGCGGATGGCCTGGATGGCGATGGCCATGGCCTCTTCGGCGACCCGGAGGGCCTCCGTGATCCAGGCGACCTCGGCCGCCGATTTGGTCAACCGTTCCTCGAAAAAGATCCCCTCCTTGACCCGCAGCGTGAACCCGCGATCCCGCAGCTTGTCGACGTACTCCGCGGGAAAACTGCCGGGGACGAGGAGGCGGCCGATCCCGCGCTCTTTGAGTGCCTCCTCGACGGCATCGAGCATCGTCGGCTGCGGCACTCGGCCCTTCGCCCGATCCTCATACGTCCGGAGGGGGAGGACGGTCTCGACGGCGGCCTGACTCCTGGCCCGCCCGAGTTCCAGGTCGCTCACGATGATCACCCGTTCCCTGCCCACCTGGAAGAAGGGGAACGGATCAGGGGCGCGGAAGCGGCTCGCGTAATACAGGTCGGCATCCCGCGCACTGGCCGCAATGATCAACCGTGCTTCGTCCATCTCTGTCGGGTGTTCGGTGTTAGGTGTCGGGTGTTCGGTGTCCGGTCTCAGTCTTCAGTGCCCAGTCCTCAACACTGTGGTGCTAGCATGCTGGAACGCTTGGAGGCCGGAGAGAGTTGAATATGGGTTCGGTGAGAAACTGACGCCGGACGCCGCCTACCGACTACTGCCCGGTCGAGCCCCCCGAGGTGTGCCCGATCGACAAGAACAATTTTCACCCGGGAAGCCTGCGCCGCCCTGCTTCTATTTCTTCACCCTCCGATGTAGGACATCTCGATCTTGGGGAGCCCCACCGTCTCGGCCGAGCGGATCTCCGAGTAGCGGTCGGCGCGCTCCCCCCAGATCCGGGAGATGGCAGCGCTGATCTCGGCGTCCGAGGCCCCCCCGCGCAGTAGTGCGCGCAGATCGTGGCCCACGGTGGCAAAGAGGCAGGTGTAGAGCTTGCCCTCGGCGGAGAGGCGTGCGCGGGTGCAGTCGCGGCAGAAGGCCTGGGTCACCGAGGCGATGACGCCGATCTCGCCACGGCCGTCCTGGTAGCGCCAGCGCTGCGCGACCTCGCCCCGGTAGTGCGGGTCCGCCGGCTCGAGCGGCCACTCGGCGTGGATCCGGGCGATGACCTCGGCGGCCGGGACGACATCGTCAAGCCGCCAGCCGTTCGTGTGGCCCACATCCATGTACTCGATGAAGCGCACGATGTGCCCTGTCCCTCGGAAGGCGCCGGCCATGGGGATAATGCTTCCCTCATTGACCCCCCGCTGAACCACCATGTTAATCTTGATCGGGGCAAGCCCCGCGGCGGCGGCGGCCTCAATCCCCTCGAGAACGCGCTCGACCGGGAAGCCGACGTCATTCATCGCCTGGAAGACGGCGCTGTCCAGGCTGTCCAGGCTCACCGTGATCCGCTGGAGCCCCGCAGCCTTGAGCGCCTTGGCCTGCTGGGCCAGGAGCGCGCCGTTCGTCGTCAGGGTCAGATCGATGCCCGGGATCCCGGACAGCATCTGCACGAGGCGGTCGAGGTTCCGGCGCAGCAGGGGCTCGCCCCCGGTCAAGCGGAGCTTTTCGACGCCATGGGATCGGAAGAGCCAGGTGAGGCGTGTGATCTCTTCAAAGGTCAACAGCTCGCGCCGGTCGAGGAAAGGGTAGTCGCGGCCGAAGACTTCTTTCGGCATGCAGTAGGTGCAGCGGAAGTTGCAGCGGTCTGTGACCGAGATGCGGAGGTCGCGGAGCGGTCGGCCCAGGGTATCAGTCACGGGACCGTGGTGGTCAGCGGGACCAGGGTTGTCGATGAGCTTAAAGTGGGACATTGGGCTATCGTACCCGTTCATGGTTCAGAGACGTGAACCATGAACTACGAACCGGCGGGAGTTGGCTGCGCCGGCTTCCGCTTGGCGATGGTCGCCCGCTCGATCTTCTCCTGCAGCTTCAGCACACCGTAAATGAGGGCCTCCGGTCGAGGGGGACAGCCGGGGACGTACACATCCACTGGCACGATCAGGTCCACCCCTTTGACTACGTGATAGGCGTCATAGTAAAAGGGCCCCCCGGAGATGGCGCAGGCGCCCATGGCGATGACCCACTTGGGCTCGGGCATCTGTTCATAGAGGGTCTTGATCACCGGCGCCATCTTCTCCGTGACCGTCCCGGCCACAATCATGACGTCCGACTGCCTCGGCGAGGGGCGGAAAACCCCGGCCCCCAGCCGGTCGAGATCGAACCGGGAGGCCCCGGTGGCCATCATCTCGATGGCGCAGCACGCCAACCCAAAGGTCATCGGCCAGGGGGAGGACTTCCGGGCCCAATTAAAGAGCCAGTCAAGGGTGGTCGTGATGACTCCCGGTTCCAACTTTCCTTCCAGGACACTCATGGGTCCCTCCGCAGACCCGAGCCTTAGAGGCCCAGGGAGATGAGCTTCACTTCGAGAAACTCCTCGATCCCCTCTCGGCCCCCCTCCCGGCCGAACCCACTCTCCTTCAGCCCGCCGAAGGGAGCCTGGGGAACCGCGGGCATGGCGTCATTCGCTCCGACAATCCCGTACTCGAGCTGCTCCGCCACCCGGATGCAGCGACTCACATTCTGGCTGTAGAAGTAGGCGGCAAGCCCGAAGCGCGTGTCGTTGGCGGCCTGGATGACCTCGGCCTCATCCCGGAACGGGACCAGCGGAGCCACGGGGCCAAAGGTCTCCTCCTCCAGGATCTGCATCCCCTTCCTGACGTCGGCCAAGACGGTCGGCTCAAAGAAATGGCCGTGGGCAAACGGCCCATCTGTGCGCGGTGTGCCCCCCGTCAGGATCCTGGCCCCCTTGGCAACGGCGTCTTCGACATGGGCGCAGACCTTCTTGAATCCTCCCTCATCGATCAGGGGCCCGACGTGCACCCCCTCCTCCAGGCCATTGCCCATCTTGAGCTGCCTGACACGCTCCACGAATTTGGTCGTGAAGGATTCGAGGATCGAATCCTGGACGTAAATGCGGTTGGCGCAGATACACGTCTGTCCCATGTTCCGGAACTTAGAGGACACGGCCGCTGCCACGGCCTTGTCGAGGTCCGCATCCTCAAAGACGATGAAGGGGGCATTGCCGCCCAATTCGAGCGAGATCCGCTTGACCTGCGCGGCCGCGCCCCGCATGAGGAGCTTCCCGATCTCGGTCGAGCCGGTAAAGGCGATCATCCGGACCAGGGGATTTTCCAGCAGCTCTCGCCCCACCTCACTCGGATCGCGGGTCGCGATGAGATTCACCACACCCGCCGGGAAACCTGCCTCCTCGAAGATCTGGAAGAGGACAATCGCGGTGAGAGGGGTCTGCTCCGCCGGTTTCAACACCACGGGACATCCGGCCGCCAACGCCGGCGCGATCTTCCGTGTAACCATGGCGGCAGGGAAATTCCAGGGCGTAATGGCCACTACGACGCCGACTGGTTGCTTGATGACCAGGAGGCGCTTGTGGGCCACCGAGGCCGGGATGGTCTCGCCGTACACCCGCTTCCCTTCTTCCGCATACCACGTGACGAACGCGGCGGCATACTCGATCTCTCCCTGCGCTTCCTTCAGCGGCTTGCCCTGTTCCGAGGTCAGGATACGGGCGAGCTCTTCTTTGCGCTCGAGCATCAGGGCGGCGGCCTTGAAGAGGAGCTTGGCCCGATCCGGAGCGGCGAGCGCTGCCCACCCGGGGAAGGCTCCATGGGCCGCCTCGACGGCTCGGGTAGCGTCCTCTCGTCCCGCATCGGCGACCATGCCAAGCAGCTCTCCCGTCGCGGGGTTGCGGACTGAAAAAGTGCGTCCACTTGCGGCATCAACCCAGCGCCCGCCAATGTAATTTTGACCGCAGCCCATCTTTCTCTCCCGGTGATGGATCTTTCGGAAGGAAGATCCGTTCTCTGGACCGAGTATAGAGGCCGAGCCCAGCGGTGTCAAGGGTTTGTGGTACCAGGACCGCTATTCCGCGAGGATGATGCGACCCGCAAAGAAGGCGACGAGGAAGCCGAAGACCCAGAGCCAGGGGAAGCTCCCGATGTAGTACCAGGCCACAAAGGGATAGGCGGGAGCCGAGAGGGGGACCAGGGCGACGGCGAAGAGGGCCCCCATGATCCCGAAGATCTCGAGATACCCCGAGACCATGAACCCGAAGATGACCACCATGAGGACGACCCAGGTCGTCCCCACGCAGAATCCCCAGAATTGCGGTCCCCGCTTTCGATGCGCCTCCACCGTCCTGATCCAATCTCGAGTTTCGAGAGGGGTGTCTATCCCGACAGGCAGCAGGATACCGGGCGATGGTCACCCCGTCAACTTTCCGGGCCTTTGGCGTCATCGGGAATCTGCCGACGTTTCAACCACTCCCCCAGGACCTCCTCAAGCACGGCCTCGAGGTTTCGGCCCTCTGCCTCGAGCATGCGGCTCACCCTCTTGAGCAGGGGGGCGCTCAAAAAGACTGTGACCCGCTTCCGCGGCCCTGACCGCCCGTGGCGCCGCCCCCGCCGCACCTGTCGCTTCGCCCGCGGCCTCGGCTCTCTCCTCTCCTTTCGCATCTCCCCCTCAGCAATCGGCGCCACCGATTATTTTACTATGCTATGCATTCCCACACACAGACATGCCGGGCCAAATTACGAGCATGACGAGGACGCAGAGAGGAGGCCGCCGGAGACGTACGCGGTTGTACGTTGAGGATGGCCGACGACCGAGGACGAAGTAAGGCAAAGTAAGTTGGCCCGGCACTATGGAACCCGGGGGCGGCCCGCGTCCACCCACGCGCTATACCAGAGGCTGCCGATGTCCGTGGCCGCCTGCGCCATGCTGAGCTTGGCCAGCCTTCCCGCGAAGAGGTGCAAGGCCGCGTAGTACGCGTCGCCAAAATCAGACACTCCCTGTCGCGCGAGGGTGTCGGCCCGCAGGAGATTATCCACCCACACATGGCTATCAATCAGGAACTCGAAGATGAAGGCCGACGGATCGACGGCCCGCTTGGCCGGTTGGGTGAACGCCGCAAGGTCCTGGTACTCTGTCAGGTGGCGACGGATCATCTCGTCTTCGAAGCGCTTGTGAATCCCCTCGTTGCCGGTCAACTGCCCGTCGTGATTCGTCGTAGTATGCAGCGGCTGGTGCCCGTCGCCCACATAGTGACCAAGATGGGCCGCGACCACCGGCACCCGTTTCCAGTCCGAAGCCCGCATGGCCTCGACGAGCTCTCGGTACAGCTCGGCGATCCGCCAGGGCAACTGGCCAGCCCCCTCCAGCCGCTCACGGCCGTACTTGGTCAGGGCCTCCCTGTAGTTGCGAGGAATCTCCCGGAAGGGAAAGCGATCCAGCTCATTCAGGGTAAACCAGTGGCGGATCCGTTCCGCCTCCCCCTGTTGCTCCGTGAGGACCGTATCGGGATCCACGCTGCGTTCGCCGATGAAGGCCTGGTGTCTCATGAAAAATTGCCGGAGCGGCTCCGGCAGCGTGGTGCAGGCGGCCCGGTTGATGAGGACGTGGGCCGCAGGGCCCCACGCCTGGGCCGGCACGGGCGATCCCAGAAATACAAACACCCCCAAAAGGGCGCACTCCGCCAGTTTCTTGGGCCTGGTCGGCCTCCCCACAGCATCACTGTCCCAGAGCGGTCGTAACCGTCCGAACATCAGGGCAGTCATCGGGTCGGTCCATTCCCCCACTTGCTCTAAGTCCTTGACACCACTCCCCTTCTTGAAATATCATCCAAGGGATAAGGAGAGGGTTTCACCCTGCCTCCTGCGGCGCATATGTAAGTGTGAGACTTCCCCCAGTTGTACTCAGCCTCGATGTGCTCGAGGCGTGTTATGCCTATGTTATACCACGGTGCGTCAGAGCACAACGCCTGCGGGCTCGGATTCGAAGTGCAGTCCATCGACCGGGGCAGCCATCACTGTTCTCGGGGTAAGCGGTTCTCGTAGAGAGGACGGAACATGAAGTCCACCGGATTACCCCCCAAGCAAGGTTTATACGATCCACGATTCGAGCACGACGCGTGCGGCATCGGGTTTGTCGTGAACATCAAGGGGGTGAAGTCGAACGCGATCGTGCGCCAGGGGCTTACCGCGCTCCAGAACCTGAGCCATCGGGGGGCCTGCGGCTGCGAACCCGAGACCGGTGATGGCGCAGGTATCCTCCTGCAGACCCCGCACGCCTTTCTCCAGCAGGCATGTGCCGACGCTGGCATTCACCTCCCTCCCTTCGGTGAGTACGGCATCGGGATGGTCTTCCTTCCTCCCGATCCTTCCCAACGCCGGAACTGCGAGCAGCACTTCGAGAAGATCATCGCCGAGGAGGGGCAGCGCCTGCTCGGATGGCGGACGGTTCCCACGAATAATGTCTCCCTGGGACGCACGGCCCTCTCGTGCGAACCGTGCGTGCGGCAGGTGTTCATCGGACGTGATTCCAAGATCCAGGACGCGCCGGCTTTTGAGCGGAAACTCTACGTCATCCGGAAGCGGGCCGAGAACGCCATCCGGTACTCGGGGATGAAGGGCGGTGAATACTTCTATCTCACCAGCCTCTCGTATAAGACGGTCGTGTACAAGGGGATGCTCACGGCGGAGCAGCTGGAGAAATACTATCCGGATCTGTCGGATCCCGCCATGGAAGCTGCCCTCGTCCTGATCCATTCGCGATTCAGCACGAACACCTTCCCGAGCTGGGAACGCGCCCATCCGTACCGGCATCTGATCCACAACGGCGAGATCAATACCTTACGTGGAAACGTGAACTGGATGCACGCGCGGCAGGCGATGTTCACGTCCGATCTCTTCGGCGATGACCTGCGCAAGATCCTTCCCGTCATCCATCCCGATGGCAGCGACTCGGCCATGTTCGACAACTGCCTGGAGTTTCTCGTGCTTGCCGGCCGGTCCCTCCCGCACGCCGTCATGATGATGATCCCGGAACCGTGGTCGAACCACGAGAGCATGAGTGACGAGAAGAAGGCGTTCTACGAGTACCATGGCTGTCTCCTGGAACCGTGGGATGGTCCTGCCTCCATGGCCTTTACTGATGGCATGCGAGTCGGTGCGGTGCTCGACCGGAACGGCTTGCGCCCGTCGCGATACTACGTGACCAAGGACGACCTGGTCATCATGGCGTCCGAGGTAGGCGTCCTCGACGTCCCGCCGGATCGCGTCCTCCACAAGGGGCGTCTCCAGCCGGGCCGCATGCTGCTCGTGGATACCGAAGAGGGACGCATCGTCGGGGACGAAGAGCTCAAACACCGTATGGCGACCGCGCATCCGTACCGGCTGTGGCTGAATGAGCATCTCGTGGCGCTCGAAGATCTGCCCGACCCTCCCCCACTTCCGGAACCGGCTCATGAGGCGGTGCTCGCACAGCAACAGGCGTTCGGCTACACCTTCGAAGAGCTGCGCATTATTCTGGGACCGATGGCCGCAGAGGGCGTGGAACCTGTCGGCTCCATGGGAACCGATACCCCGTTGGCGGTGCTCTCCAACCGGGCTCAACTGCTCTACAACTATTTCAAGCAGCTCTTTGCGCAGGTCACCAACCCCCCCATCGATTGCATCCGGGAGGAGATCATCACGGCCACCGAAACGATGCTCGGGCCTGAGCGGAATCTCCTGGTGCCGGAACCGGAAAGCTGCCGCCAAATCATTCTGGAGACGCCGATTCTGACCTACGAGGCACTGGAGAAGCTCCGCCACATCAACATCCCCGGCTTCAGGGCCGTGACGCTGCCGATTCTCTTCAGGGTCCACGACGGAGGTCCGGGGTTGGAGCGGGCCATGGATGAGCTGTTCCGCCAGGCAAGCCGTGCCATCTCCGCGGGGGCCAACATCCTGATCCTGTCCGATCGGGGTGTTGACCAGCATAAGGCTCCGATCCCGGCGCTCCTGGCGGTGTCGGGCCTCCATCATCACCTCATTCGTGAGGGGACACGGACGAAGGTGGGATTGGTGCTGGAATCCGGCGAACCGCGGGAGGTGCACCACTTCGCGATGCTGATCGGCTATGGGGCCAGTGCGATCAACCCCTACCTGGCGTACGAGACGTTGGACGACATGATCGTGGAGGGGATGCTCACGGGCATCACCCATGACCGGGCAGTGAAAAACTACATCAAGGCCGCGGTCAAGGGTGTCGTCAAGGTGATGTCGAAAATGGGCATCTCCACAATCCAAAGTTACCAGGGGGCGCAGATCTTTGAGGCGGTCGGCATCAGCGAAAGTGTGGTCGACAAGTATTTCACCTGGACCCCGTCACGGGTGGGGGGCGTGGGGATAGACGTCATCGCCCGGGAAGCGCAACTGCGGCACGCCCGCGCCTTCCCGGACCGCCCGGTCAACGGCCGGACGCTCGACGTCGGTGGCCAGTATCAGTGGCGCCAGGACGGGGAGTATCACATGTACAACCCGGAGACGGTGCACAGGCTGCAGCTGGCCTGCCGCAGGAACGACTACCGAGCCTACAAGGAATACGCGGACCTGGTCCACCGCCGATCCGAACAGCTTGCCACGCTGCGCGGACTGCTCGAGCTGAAGCTCGCCCCCGAACCGATCCCGCTTGAGGAAGTCGAGCCAGTGGAATCCATCTGCAAACGCTTCAAAAGCGGCGCGATGTCGTACGGTTCCATCAGCAAGGAGGCCCACGAAAGCCTGGCCATTGCGATGAATCGGATCGGTGGCAAGAGCAATTCGGGCGAAGGCGGGGAGGATCCTGCCCGCTATATCCCCGACTCCAACGGCGACTCGCGCTCAAGCGCCATCAAGCAGGTTGCGTCGGCGAGGTTCGGGGTCACCAGCGAGTATCTGATCAACGCGAAGGAGCTCCAGATCAAGATGGCCCAGGGCGCGAAACCCGGAGAGGGGGGGCAGTTGCCGGGTCGCAAGGTCTATCCCTGGATCGCCAAGGTCCGATACTCGACGCCCGGCGTGGGGCTGATCTCGCCCCCCCCTCATCACGACATCTACTCGATCGAGGACCTGGCCGAGCTGATCCATGACCTCAAGAACGCCAATCACCACGCCCGCATCAACGTCAAGCTGGTGTCGGAGGTGGGCGTGGGCACCATCGCTGCGGGTGTGGCCAAGGGGAAAGCCGACGTGGTGCTGATCAGCGGATACGACGGCGGGACGGGTGCCTCTCCCCAGAGCAGTATCAAGCACGCCGGCCTGCCGTGGGAGCTGGGAGTGGCTGAAACGCACCAGACGCTCGTCCTGAACAAGCTGCGCAGCCGGATCGTGGTGGAAACCGATGGGCAGCTCAAGACCGGTCGCGACGTCGCCATTGCGACGCTCCTGGGCGCAGAAGAGTTCGGATTCGCCACGGCCCCGCTCATCGTCCTGGGGTGTGTCATGATGCGGGTCTGCCAACTCGACACGTGCCCGGTCGGCGTCGCAACGCAGAATCCAGAGCTGCGCAAGAAGTTTACCGGCGACCCTCAGCATGTGGTGAACTTCATGCATTTCGTCGCCCAGGAACTCCGTGAGTGGATGGCACGGCTGGGGTTCCGCACCGTCAACGAGATGGTCGGCCGAGTCGATAAACTGGAGGCCCGCAGAGCCGTCGATCACTGGAAGGCAAAGGGTCTCGACCTCTCAAGCATCCTGTACCAGCCGGACGTCCCGCCGGAGGTGGGCCGCTACTGCCAAATCTCCCAGGATCATGGGCTGGACCGATCGCTCGACAGGCGGGTGCTCCTGGATCTCTGTCGGCCGGCGCTTGATCGGGGCGAGCTGGTCCGGGCGACCCTGCCCATTCACAACGTCCACCGCGTGGTGGGAACGATCCTGGGCAGCGAACTCACCCGGCGCTATGGCGGGGAAGGCCTGCCGGAGGACACGATCCGACTCCACTTCAAGGGATCCGCCGGGCAGAGTTTCGGTGCCTTCATCCCGCGAGGCATCACGCTGATCCTCGAGGGGGACTCAAACGACTATATCGGCAAGGGGCTTTCCGGGGGGAAGATCATCGTCTATCCGCCGGAAGGCTCGACCTTTGTCCCCGAGGAAAACATCATCATCGGCAACGTGGCGTTCTATGGCGCCACCAGTGGGGAGGCCTATATCCGCGGCATGTCCGGCGAGCGATTCTGCGTCCGGAACAGCGGCGTGCACGCCGTCATCGAGGCCGTGGGCGACCACGGCTGCGAGTACATGACCGGTGGACGTGTGGTCGTGCTCGGCCCCACGGGCCGAAACTTCGGCGCTGGCATGTCAGGCGGCATCGCGTACGTGCTGGACGAGGCCGGTGACTTTCACCGCCGGTGTAACCAGGAGATGGTCTTCCTCGAACGGTTAGACGACCAGCACGAGATCAAAGAGGTGGAAAGGATGATCGGGCGGCACGCCGAGTATACCAACAGCGCGCGCGCACGGTTCATCCTGGCTCGGTGGGAAGACATGGTACCGAAGTTCGTGAAGATCCTGCCCAAGGACTACAAACGGGTGCTCGAAGCGATGAAGCGGGTCGAGGAGACTGGCCTGAGCGGTGAGGAAGCCACAATGGCTGCCTTCGAAGCAAACAAGCTCGATCTGGCGCGCGTGAGTGGCAACTGACGCTCGACCCTCCCGTTTCTGATTTCCTCGAAGGCGTTGGGATGGGCAAGCCGACTGGATTCATGGAACACCCTCGGGAGCTCCCGGCGGATCGTCCGCCCGCGGAACGGGTTCGCGATTGGGAGGAGTTCCACCTGCACGCTTCAGAGAAAACGCTGAAGATGCAGGGGGCCCGCTGCATGGACTGTGGCGTCCCATTCTGCCACACCGGCATTATCCTCAACGGCATGACCTCGGGCTGTCCCATATATAACCTGATCCCGGAATGGAACGACCTGGTCTATCGCGGGCTCTGGAGAGAAGCGCTCGATCGCCTGCACAAGACCAACAATTTCCCAGAGTTCACCGGCAGGATCTGCCCTGCCCCCTGCGAAGCCGCATGCGTCCTGGCGATCATCGACCCGCCGGTCACGATCAAGAGCATCGAGTGCGCCATTATTGACAAGGGCTTTGAAGAGGGGTGGGTGATTCCGGAACCGCCTGCGAGCCGGACGGGGAAGAAAGTGGCCGTGGTCGGCTCGGGGCCGGCCGGGCTCGCGTGTGCCGCCCAGCTCAACAAAGCGGGTCACCGGGTGACCGTGTTCGAGCGCGACGACCGTATCGGTGGATTGCTGATGTATGGCATTCCGAATCCGCACCTGGATAAGGCCGTCGTCCAGCGTCGCGTCGACCTCCTGGCCGAGGAGGGAATACAATTTATGACGAATACCGAAGTCGGCAAGGATTATCCTGCTGAGAAGATCCTCAAGGAATTTGACGCGGTTGTCCTCTGTGGTGGTGCCACCAAACCGCGCGACCTGCCGATTCCCGGTCGCGACCTCAAGGGCATTCATTTCGCGATGGACTTCCTGCGCGCCAATACCAAGAGCCTCCTTGACAGTAACCTGCAGGACGGCAATTATATTTCCGCCAAGAACAAGAACGTGATCGTCATTGGCGGCGGCGACACCGGTACCGACTGCATCGCCACCGTCATGCGCCACGGCTGTAAGAGCCTGGTCCAATTTGAGATCCTGCCGAAGCCGCCCACGGAACGGGCTCCCGACAATCCCTGGCCGCAGTGGCCGAACATCTTCCGCGCCGGCTACGGCCAGGAGGAAGCCTCGGCCGTCTTCGGACGGGACCCCCGCGAGTTCGGCATCATGACCAAGAGGTTTGCCGAGGATGAGCACGGACACGTCAAGGAGCTGCACACCGTCCAGATCGAATGGCACCGGGGTGAGAACGGCCGGCCCGTGCCCAGGGAGATTCCCGGGACCGAGAAGGTCTGGCCCGGCCAGCTCGTGCTCCTGGCCATGGGCTTCCTCGGACCAGAGGACACGCTCCTCCAGCCGCTCGGCGTCGACCGGGACGAGCGTTCCAACGTGAAGGCGAAGTACGGGGGATTTGCTACGAGTGTGAGGGGTGTTTTCGCTGCCGGCGACATGCGCCGAGGCCAGAGCCTCGTGGTCTGGGCCATCAACGAGGGTCGGGGTGCGGCGCGCGAGTGCGACCGGTACCTCATGGGTTCAACCGACCTCCCCTAAGGGCAAGACACCAGTATCGGCCCGAAGCAGTTCGCGGATAGACTTCACTCCGATAGCCCACTGAACAGGAGAGCCCGCTATCACTGGCGATAGTGGGCTCTTCGTTTTTGAATGACCGGCGGCCCCGCTGCCTCCTACTCCTACTCCGTGGCACGTGGCTTGCACTAACCCCGACACCGTGAGACTGAACCCGGTGATTCATGGGGCCGGCACTGCCTGGATCGATGATATTCGCCTAAGGACGTTATGAAGGATCCGACGACACAACTGTCAAGAGTGGGTCTGTTTCAGGGGCTAGACGCGAAGCAGCTCCAGTCCATCCTCCGAGTCTCCGGCATGGAGGAATTCGAGCCAGGCACGGTCATCTTTGAGGAAGGCGATCAGGGCGAGGAACTGTACCTGATCCTGGATGGGAAGGTTCGCATCTCCCGCCATCTCTCCATAGTGAGGGAAGAGGCGCTGGCCGTGCTCGAAAAAGGCCAGGCCTTCGGGGAAATGTCGGTGATCGATGATACCGTGGTGCGGAGTGCGACTGCCAGGGCCCACGAAGCGTGCACTCTGCTGGTCGTGAAAAAAGAGGCATTCCAGCTGCTGCTGCGAAGCGACCGCGATCTTGCCTACGCCATCCTCTGGAATGTAGTCAAGCAGCTCTCAGGCCGTCTCCGGGCGACCAACGACAAGATGATGCTGCTGTTGGGCTCCGGCCTCTTCTGAAATGCTCCCCGATGGAACCCACCTCAGGGCTCCCCTTCTTGCCTTCGTTCTCCTCGTGCTCTGCAGCGGGTGCGCACCGCGCGGCGAGGCAACGGCACAGTCGCGCGCCCCGAATCACCTATACCCCCTAGAGGCCCCCCGGCCCAATATCAGGGCGCTGACCCATCACCAGACCGAACAGGAAGCGAAGGATGCCTCTCTTCGCGCCCTAGCGGGAATCGAGCCGGAAACCGCCCTTCAGGCCCTCTGCAATGAGTCCCCTGACATGGTCGCCGAATCCCTCCGTGGCCGGCCCGTGATTCACCTGATCGGGTCGGACGAGATCGTGCAGATATTCATCCCCTATGGTCCGCGAGGCCACACCGTGCACGCAGGCCCAGGTGATCTTTCGCCCGAGAGGATCGAAGCCATGTTGTTTGACAGTTGGATTGACCGCTATGAACGACTGGGCATGTACCACCTGCTCCCTGGGCATCGCTTCTCGATCATCCTAAAGAGCGGCAACCACATTGATGTTCAACTGTATGTCGCAGCTCCCATCGGATCGGCGGTAGCCCCGGATGGGTGCAGGTATTGGTTCGCGCTCCCGGCCAGTACCCGCTGACAGGAGGTATCATCCACGACAGGCCGGCTTCAACTCTTACCGGAGAGATGGAACTAAATTGGGCGTCGCCGGTCTAATAGATCAAACGGGCAAAGGAGAGGAGGCACCCGGCCATGCCACGCCACATCAAGGCAGTTTTCGTGTTGACCGTGGCTCTCTCGGCCACGGCCTGTCAAACAGGCAGCCGAGGAGAATACGGCACATCTCTTAGACTGACAACTCCCGAACAGGCGCAGGCGCAGCCGGGGCCTACCGGGTTCACGTGTCATCAACTCATCGCCATCGCCCGCGATGCCATGCGAGAGGCCCTGAAGAACGAAAAGGACAAACTACCGGTGGTCGGGCTGGACGACGATCGCTTCTGGGCGATTCAGACCGACTTTCAGGCACCGGGCAAGTGGCGAATCGGGTGGGGTGGCAACCCCGCCGGGGGCGGCTTTAACGGCCACGTCATCATCGATAAAGCTTCCGGCAAGGTCGACTCCGTCCACATCGGAAGGCATCTGCGCTGAAAGGGCTGGGCAGCGATGACGCGGCGATCACAGACCCTCCGCTATACAGTCCTCATCCTCGCGGCCATGGCCGTGGCCGGATTCCTGCTGGTGCGTGAATGCGCATACGGCGGAGGAATGGGCG
>CAYSDK010000020.1:11760-27783 GCA_964429865.1 uncultured bacterium | reverse complement strand
CGACCCGGGAGAGAGGACCAGTGCAGGCCGTCTTCCCGCCTGCTCGTGGCCAGCCTGCGGGGTGAAGGTAAGCCACACGACATCGCCGCGTCTGGGTGTGTACCGGCGGGGCATTACCAGGATTCCCGGCCTGTCGGCCGCCCAGTAACCACCTCACCGTGGAGGTTGCGCTGGCTCACCTTGGCGAGGAGCTCCCTCAGCGTCACCTTCTTCCGCCCAAGCGGAACAGCAACGATCTTGCCCTTCGAGACCGAGAGGTCCACCACGGTGCCTTCCCGCACCTCCGCGTCCTCTGCGAATGGCTTGGGAATCCGCAGCGCGAGACTGTTGCCCCACTTTTTCACCGAGACACGCATTGCCGATCAGCTCCGTGGAGTATCTACAAAGAAGATACACCCCGAGGCGCCCCGCGTCAAGTCCAGGCGGTCGCCACCAGAAAAAGGGGTCGAGGGCTGGGGCGGAGGCTAATAGGGGACGCAGCCCTTCTTGGCGTGGTGCTGGCATGTATCTTGCTGCCTTCTACGATCGCAAGGTTCTCACGGAGGCAAGATATGCCGCCCGAGCCAGCTACAACCGTCGTCCGGTACTACCGCCGCTACCTCCGTTTCCCCCGCTATCTGTCTGTCCGCTGCACGGTTCTTGAAGACCAGGCCCAGCCACAGACCATTGCCGGCATCACCCGATGCGTGAATTCCGGCGGACTCGAGATTCTTCTCCGCGAGTCCCTGCCGGTCCAGACGGCTGTGTCGGTCCAGATCTCTGGGGGAGCTCCCCTCCGCGGCCACATCGTCTCGGTCGGCAAGGCCCTGCCCACCGTGCTGGGGCCAAGATTCCCGCACGGAGTAGCCTTCGAAAAGCAGGTCGAGCCATCCCTGGTTCGTCAATGGGTCTCTCACCCCCAAAAACGGACCCACCCACGGGCCGAGGTCCGGTTTGGTGTCGACTACACCCATGAGGGGACGACGGATTTCGGGATGTGTCTCAACCTGTGCGCGCGGGGGTTCTTCATTGCGACCAGGCGCCCCCTTGCGCCAGAGTCGGTGGTCTCCCTCCGCTTCACCCTGCCCGATGCATCCAAGCCCCTCTCGGTCCGCGGGCGCGTCGCGTGGATATCCGACGATGAAAACGACCCGGCTGTTATCACCGGAATGGGAGTACAGCTTCTCGACCTCGACCCAAAAGCAGCGGCCGAGATCGGCGCCCTCGTTGATCGCCTCAGCGCCGACGCATTCAAAGGGAATGCCTCCTAGTGCCGGCACTAGTCCTCCTCCCGTCTCGATAGGGCACCGCCTCGCCCCTTCCTTCCCGACGACCCATCTTTTTTCCTTTACCTGAGAATCGTCTCGCCCTATAATCAAGGCCTTCCGGCGCAAAGCAAGGGCCCACCTCGGAGGTTTTCATCACTGCTCTGAACGATGCGGTTCGTTGAAAAGCGGGTCTCGAAAGGAGGGTTGTGACGATGCCCAGCCAGAAGATCACCCTGAGCGTGATCAAGGCCGACGTGGGGAGCTACACCGGCCACAACCGGGTCCACCCTGCGCTTCTCGAGAAGGCCGGCGAGTCGCTCGAGGCTGCCAAGACCAAGCAGAGTATCGTCGATTATTATGTGGGGCGCTGCGGGGACGATATCGACCTCATCATGACCCACCGCGACGGGGTCGATTCCGAGGCGATCCATCGCCTGGCGTGGGATACCTTTATGGCCTGCACGACCGTGGCCAAGCGGCTCCACCTGTACGGCGCTGGCCAGGATCTCCTCGCCGATGCCTTTGCCGGTAATGTCAAGGGGATGGGCCCGGGCGTAGCAGAGATGGAGTTCGTGGAACGGCCGAGCGAGCCGATTGTGGTCTTCATGGCGGACAAGTGCTCGCCCGGCGCCTGGAACTTTCCCCTCTACCGGATGTTCGCCGATCCCTTCACGTGTGCCGGTCTCGTGATCGATCCCAAGATGCACGAGGGATTCCGGTTCAGTGTCCTGGACGCCAAGAAGGATGCCATCATCGTCCTGGCCTGCCCCGAGGAACTGTATGATCTTCTCATCTTTCTGGGGGCCTCCAACCAGTTCATGATCACCGACGTGCGCAGGCGCGCCGACGGGGAGATCGCCGGGGCCGCCTCCACTCAGAAGCTCAGCCTGATCGCCGGCAAATACGTCGGGAAGGATGACCCGGTGATGGCGGTCCGGTGCCAGGCGGGATTTCCCGCCGTGGGCGAGGTGGTCGAGGCCTTCACCTTCCCGCATCTCGTCGACGGCTGGATGCGAGGGTCCCACTGTGGGCCTCTCATGCCCTGTGCCTTCGATGAGGCAAACCCGACCCGCTTCGATGGGCCACCCCGGGTGGTGGCGGCCGGCTTCCAGCTGGCCGACGGACAGCTCGTCGGGCCCGTAGACCTCTTCGATGATCCCTCCTTTGACGAGACCCGCCGAAAGGCCAGTGAGGTGGCGGAGTACATGCGGCGGCACGGACCGTTCCAGCCCCACCGCCTGCCCCTGGAAGAAATGGAGTACACCACCCTCCCCCAGGTGATGGGCCGGCTCAAGGATCGGTTCAAGGCGGGAAAGCGGTAGGCTGGGGATATCCTCAGGCCGATCCGACCTTGATGGCTACCGACCCGGGGCCCGCGATCTTCTCGACCGCGGAAACGAGCTCTGGCACCGGCCGCACCGAGAGCCCCTCGCCGGCCTCGACCACGACGGCCGTCGCTCGGTCCAGGTGGAGACGGAGTCGAAGGGGGACCGGTCCCCTGAAGTCCTCGACGGTCGTGCGGATCTGTCGCAAGATCTCCCCTGAGAGGGCCTCTGCCCGCAGGGCGATCTCCATCTCGCCCTCCGGCTCTCCCTGGAGATCGCTCAGGGGCTGGACATCTGTGAGGAGGAGCTTCACCGCCTCTTCGCCAATATTGACCTGCCCTTTTACCAGGACCGGATTATCCTTGACGAAATAGAGCATCCTGCCCCGGTACAGATCGGGGAAGGCGATGGATTCCACGGACCCCTGCAGATCCTCGAGGGTGACAAAGGCCATTCGATCACCGCTCTTGGTGGCGATCTCCTTCACGGCCGTGATGATGGCACAGAGGGTGACCATCTCCTTGTCCCGGAGGCTCCCGAGCTCTTCGGTGGTGGCTGTGGCATGACGTTTGCGGACGGCCTCGTATGCGCTCAGGGGATGGCCGGTGATGTAGAAACCGAGGATCTCCCGCTCGGCGGTGAGGCGCTGGGCGTGAGACCATTCCGGCATGTCGGAGAGCTGAGGCGTCTTTGCCCGCCCCGCCCCTCCCTCCAACATCTCCAGGAGAGAGACCTGCCCCTGCGCCCGATCCCGGAGGAGAACCGAGGCGGCCTCCATGGCCTGATCGACGGCCGCCATCAGCTGAGATCGGCGATAGCCCAACGAGTCAAAGGCCCCACACTTGATCAGGCTGTCGATCACCCGCTTGTTGACCAACCGGTGATCCACCCGCTCGCAGAAGTCATGTAGGCTGCTGAACTTCCCCCCCGTGAGCCGGGCATTCAGGATCGACTGGATGGCTGTCTCTCCCAGATTCTTGACCGCCACGAGTCCGAAGCGAATCTTGTCCCCCACCACCCGGAAGGTGCTCCCCGACTCGTTGACGTCCGGCGGAAGGATCTCGATCCCCATCTGCTGGCACTCCTCGATGTACTTCACCGTCTTGTCCGTGTCCCCCATTTCCGAGGTGAGGAGGGCCGCCATGAACTCCATCGGATAGTTGGCCTTGAGATAGCCGGTCTGGTAGGCCACCACCGCGTAGGCAGCGGCATGAGATTTGTTGAAGCCGTACCCGGCAAACTGGGCCATGAGATCAAAGATCCGCTCGGCCTTGGCCCTGGGGACATGCCGGACCACCGCCCCCCCGACGAACTTCTCTCGCTGCCGTGCCATCAGCTCGGGGTTCTTCTTGCCCATGGCCCGGCGCAGGATGTCCGCCTCGCCCATGGTGAACCCGGCCATCTCGCTGCCAATCTGCATGACCTGTTCCTGGTAGACCATCACCCCGTACGTCTCCTTCAGGTATTTCTCCAGGAGCGGATGGTCGTAGTTGATCTTCACGCGCCCGTGACGCCGGTTGATGAAGTCCGGGATCATCTCCATGGGGCCCGGCCGGTACAGCGCCACGAGGGCGATGACGTCCTCGAGGCGTTCTGGCCTCAGGCGCCGCAACAGATCCCGCATCCCCGCCGACTCCAACTGGAAGACGCCTGAGGTCCTCGCCTCCGACAGGAGCTGGAAGGTCTTCGCGTCGTCGAAGGGGATCTGATCTGCCTGCAGCTCAACTCCCCGAATCTCGTTGAGGAGCTTGAGCGTGTTGGCGATCACCGTGAGCGTCCGCAGGCCCAGAAAGTCCATCTTGAGGAGACCGATCTTCTCAATGGCCCCCATGGCATACTGGGTCGTGATCTCCCCTTTGGCCCCCCGGTAGAGCGGGACATGCTCGATGAGCGGTTCTCCCGAGATCACCACGCCGGCCGCGTGGGTGGACGCATGGCGGGTCAGCCCCTCGAGCGATCTGGCAATCTCCCACAGACCGTTCACCTCCGGCCGGGAACGGACAGCCTCGCGAAGCGGCGGGCTCTGCGCGATGGCCTCGTCCAGGCTGATGTTGAGGACATTGGGGACCATCTTGGCAATCTGGTCCACCTCGCCGTAGGGCATCCCCAGGGCGCGCCCCACGTCCCGGATCACCGCCTTCGCCCCCAAGGTCCCAAAGGTGATGATCTGGGCGACGTTCTCCTTGCCATATTTCTGGGCGACGTACCCGATGACCTCCTCCCGGCGATCGTCGGCGAAGTCGATATCCATGTCGGGAGGTGAGATGCGCTCAGGATTGAGGAACCGCTCGAAGAGGAGGCCGTAGCGCAACGGATCGATATTGGTGATGCCCAGCGCGTAGGCCACCAGGCTTCCGGCAGCGGACCCTCGGCCCGGCCCGACCGCAATCCCGCGCTCTTTCGCGAAGCGGATGAAGTCCCAGACGATCAAGAAGTATCCGGCGAAGCCGATCTTCTCGACCACCTCGAGCTCCCGGGCGAGACGGCCCTTCGCCTCCTCCGAGATCTGATCGTACCGGTGATTCAGGCCGCGCCAACTGCACTCGGCCAGATAGCTGTCCAGGGTGTGCCCCGGGGGCGCCTGATAGCGCGGCAGGTGGATCCTGTCGAAATCCAGCTGGAGGTTGCACCGCTCGGCGATCGCCACCGTGTTGGCGAGCGCCTCGGGAATGTCCGGAAAGAGGTCCCGCATCTCTTGGGGACTCTTGAAGTAGAACTGATCCGAGGTAAAGCGCAGGCGATCCCGCTCCGCCACCGTCTTGCCGGTCTGAATGCAGAGGAGGGCGTCATGGGCCATGTGATCTCCGGCGTTCAGGTAATGGACATCGTTGGTGGCGACGACAGGCACCTCCAGTCTCTTGGCCATCCGGAGGAGGCCTTGATTGACCGCTCGCTGGGGCTCGATCCCGTGAAGCTGGAGTTCCAAAAAGTAATTGTCCCGGCCAAACAGATCCCGGTGCCAGGCGGCAACCTCACACGCCTTCTCCTCCTCTCCGTGCGCCAGCAGTTGGCACACCTCACTATTAAGACAGCCGCTGAGCGCCAGGAGTCCCTCGTGGTATTGGGCCAAAAGCTCCTTATCGATCCGCGGCTTGTAGTAGAAGCCTTCGAGATATCCCGCGGTCACCAGCTTGATCAGATTCTTGTATCCGGTCCGGTCCCTCACCAAGAGGGTCAGGTGGTTCGCCCCCTCATACTGCCCATCCTGGGGATAGCGCTCGAGGCGCGAGCCGGGAGCGACATAGACCTCACACCCGATGATCGGCTTGATCCCCTCCTTCTGGGCCAGCCGGTAAAAGTCGATGGCGCCGAAGAGGTTGCCATGGTCCGTGACGGCCAGCGCGGGCATCTTGAATTCCTGCGCCTTCCGCACCAGCTTCTCAAGATGGCACGCCCCATCCAGCAGGCTATACTGGCTGTGGACATGCAGATGCACGAACTCCGCGTGCGGCATACTCAACTCCTCCCTGAGCACCGCCCTCGCCCCCGCTCGGACGAGGCCCGGCTACTCCCATTCAATCGTGCTGGGGGGCTTACTGGAGATGTCGTAGACGACCCGGTTCACTCCCCTGACTTCGTTGATGATCCGATTAGAAATCAGCCCGAGGACCTCGAACGGAATCCTGGCCCAATCCGCGGTCATCCCGTCCTCGGACGTGACCGCTCGGAGGCCCACCACATTCTCGTAGGTCCGCGCATCGCCCATGACCCCCACACTTTTCACCGGCAGAAGGACGGCGAAGCCCTGCCAGAGGCCCCGGGTGAGCCCCGCACGTCTGAGCTCCTCGTCGACAATACCGTCCGCCGCCCGGAGGGTCTCCAGGCGCTCTTCTGTCACCTCGCCGAGGACGCGGACGGCAAGGCCCGGACCGGGGAATGGATGGCGCCAGAGGATCGTCTCTGGAAGGCCAAGGTCCTTCCCGACCTCCCGCACCTCATCCTTGAAGAGATCGCGCAGCGGCTCGATCAGCCGAAACGCCATAGTGCCGGGGAGCCCGCCCACGTTATGGTGGGTCTTAATGGTGGCGGAAGGGCCGCGGACCTGTTGGCTCTCGATCACATCCGGATAGAGGGTTCCCTGCGCGAGAAACGCGAAGCGGCCCAGCCGCCGCGCCTCCTCCTCAAAGACCTGGATAAACTCGGCCCCGATGATCTTCCGCTTCTCCTCAGGATCCGTCACCCCCTTGAGCGCGCGGAGAAAGCGATCCGAGGCGTCGACGGCGACGACCTGGAGTTTCAGGTGTTCCCGAAACATCCGCAGCACCGACTCCGCCTCCCCTCGGCGGAGGAGGCCGTTATCGACAAAGACAGAGACCAGACGATCCCCGATGGCCCTGTGAACCAACAGGGCCGCGACGCAGGAGTCCACTCCCCCACTCAACGCGCACAGCACCCGCTCCCCTCCGACTTTCTCGCGGATCCCCTCGACCGCCTTCTCAATAAAGGATCGCATGGTCCATGTCGGCGAACACCCGCAGATCCTGAGGACGAAGTTCTCGAGGATCTGCCGTCCCTTCGGCGTATGAATCACCTCCGGATGAAACTGGACGGCGTACCACGGGCGGCTCCTGTGCCGCATGGCGGCGGAGGGGGCGTTCTCCGTATGGGCAATGGCAGCCCACTCGGGGGGGAGGGCCAGGATCCTGTCTCCGTGGCTCATCCAGGCGATGGTCTCGGGTCCCAGTCCCGCCAGAAGGTCCGAGGCGTCGTCAATACGGAGTTCGGCCCTGCCGTACTCCCTGGCCTGGGCCGCATCGACCTTCCCACCCAGCAGGTGGGCCAGGACCTGCATCCCGTAGCAGATCCCCAGGACAGGCCGCTCCAGCGCCAGCACCTCTCGATCCAGGAGCGGGGCATCCCGATCGTAGACACTGGCCGGACTCCCGGACAGGATGATCCCCTTTGGACTACACTGTCGGATGAGCTGGATCGGGGCGGTGCAGGGGAGGATCTCGCAGTAGACTCGGCACTCCCGGACCCGCCGAGCGATAAGCTGGGTGGTCTGCGAGCCAAAGTCAAGGATCAGGATTGTGTCAGTCATACCATGGCGGCTGCAGAGATAAGGGCTCTTTCTGCGGTCTGTGGTCTGCGGTCTATGGTCTGTGGTCCTGCGCGCCTAGCTCTCCATGCGGTAGTTCGGCGCTTCCTTGGTAATGATCACGTCATGAACGTGCGACTCCCGGAGGCCGGCATTCGTGATTCTGGTAAAGCGGCCATTCCGCCTGAGCTCCTCCACGCTGCGGCAACCGCAGTACCCCATGCCGGACTTCAGGCCCCCCACCAACTGGTAGACGTTCGCGGCCAGCGTTCCGTGGAACGGTACCCGGCCCTCGATCCCCTCGGGGACCAGCTTCCCCTCCTCGGCCTCCTGTTCCTGAAAGTAGCGATCCCGTCCCCCGCGTTGCATCGCCCCAAGCGATCCCATCCCACGGTACACCTTGTAGCTTCGGCCCTGATAGATCACGGTCTCCCCGGGGCTCTCTTCCGTGCCGGCGAACAGCCCCCCGATCATCACTGCGTGGGCCCCCGCGGCGATGGCCTTCGTGATGTCTCCCGAGTACTTCACCCCGCCATCAGCGACGATGGGAACCCCGCGCCGATCGCTGACTGTCGCGCAGTTGGCAATGGCGGTAATCTGAGGGACCCCTGCGCCCGCCACGACCCGCGTCGTACAGATCGACCCGGGCCCGATTCCGACCTTGATCCCGTCGACCCCCGCTTCAATCAGATCCTCCGCGCCCTCGGCGGTGGCCACGTTGCCCGCGATGACCTCCGCTTGCGGAGAGGACCTTTTGATCCAGCGGACGGTCTCGATGACCGGCTGAGAGTGGCCATGAGCGGTGTCCACGACGACGATGTCCACCCCCGCCTTCAGTAGGAGGGGGACCCGAGCCTCGGCATCCTCCTCGACGCCCACCGCTGCCCCAACCCGGAGTCGCCCCAGATCGTCTTTACAGGCGTTCGGGTACTTCCGGCGCTTTTCGATATCCTTGATCGTGATAAGCCCCTTCAGCTTGAACTGCTCGTCCACGACCGGGAGCTTCTCAATCCGATGCCGGTGAAGGATCTCCTTCGCCTCCTCCAGAGAGGTCCCGACAGAAACGGTGACGAGGTGATCCTTCGTCATCACCCCCGCGATGGGGAGGTCGAGCTTCGTCTCGAATCTCAGATCCCGGTTGGTCAGGATTCCGACCAGCCTGCCATCCTCATCAGTCACCGGCACGCCTGAGATGTGGTAGTGCTCCATGATCGCGAGCGCCTCGTGGATCTTCTGGGTCGGACGGACGGTGATGGGATCGACGATCATCCCGCTCTCAGACTTCTTCACCTTATCCACCTCTGACGCCTGTCTTTCCGCCGAGAAGGCCCGGTGGATGATCCCGATCCCCCCCTCGCGAGCCAGGGCAATGGCCAATCGCGCCTCGGTCACCGTGTCCATGGCTGCGGAGACGAGGGGGACATTGATCCGGATGCGCCTTGTGAGCATGGTGGAGAGATCTACTTCGCGGGGGTGGACATCCGATCTGGCCGGAACGAGCAGGACGTCGTCAAAGGTCAGCGCCTCTTCGAGCGGCCCGTGTAGCATTGGTCCTCTCCTCTCCCGTCCCCACGATGTGGTGTCGTGCTCTAAATTTACCCCAGTATCTAGCACCCGTCAACGTCTTTGAGCTCGTGCCGTTCCAACTTACTTATTGCCCCGAAACACCTTCCATTTAGATCCCCATGGCATCCTTGGCCGCATGCAGGGTCTCACGCGCCACCTTCCGGGCCCGCTCCGTCCCCGCGGCGAGAATGTCCTCTATCTGGCCGACCCGCTCGGCGAGGGCCACCCGCCGCTCATAGATCGGGGTGAGGACCGGAAGCATGTGCGTGAGCAGGACCCCCTTGCAGTCGAGACAGCCAATCGCCGCCGTCCGGCACCCTGGAACCACATAGCTCTCCCGCTCCGCCTTTGGCGTAAAGATCTTATGGAGGTCGTAGACCGGGCAGACGTCAGGGTTGCCTGGATCGGTCCGACGGATGCGGGCCGGGTCGGTGACCATCGGCTTGATCTTCTTCTCAACCGTCTCGGGGGGATCCGACAGGTAGATGCAATTGTCGTAGCTCTTGGACATCTTTCGACCGTCGGTCCCTGGAATCTTGGGAAACTCGGTGAGCATCGCCTCCGGGATGGTGAAGACCCGCTTATAGAGGTGATTGAACCGACGGGCGATCTCGCGGGCCAGTTCGATGTGAGGCAGCTGATCCACCCCCACCGGGACAAAGTTGGCCTGATAGATCAGGATGTCTGCCGCCTGCAGGACGGGGTAGCCGAGGAACCCGAAGGTGCTGAGATCCCTGTTGGTCACCTCTTGCAGCTGCTCTTTGTACGTGGGATTCCGCTCCAACCAGGGGAGGGGGGTGATCATGGAGAGAAGGAGGTGAAGCTCTGCATGTTCCGGGAGGCGGGATTGCACAAAGAGAACCGCCCGCTCGGGGTCGATGCCTCCACTCAACCAGTCGAGCACGACCTCACGAATGTACTCCTTGAGGTGGCTGGTATCGGCATAGTCAGACGTCAGGGCGTGCCAGTCCGCCACAAAGAAGTAGCATTCGTACTCGTCCTGCAGCCGCCTCCAGTTCTCCAGGGCCCCCAAGAGATGGCCCAGATGAAGCCGCCCTGTAGGCCGCATGCCACTCAGGACGCGTTCCTTACGTATCCGATTCCTCAGCACACCCTCCGTGACGTCGGCACTGTCCCAAGCAGCCAGATCACCGGCGAGATCGCGCCGCCCACTGCCCCGGAAGGATGCGGCCGAGCAGCACACTTGCCCCGTACCGTTCCATGCCTCGATGCCTCAGCGTCGGTGTGGGCCCCAAGAGACCGGACAGGACCTGACTCCCGTCGAGGGGAAAATGGGAGTGATGGCGGATTGGAAACACGCTATCAAACGGGCCGCCCTTTGTCAATCGGCGCGAACTCAGTGAGGCCGGCCGAAGCGCTGCCGGAGGAGCGCGATCTCCTCCTCACGGCTCTTCAGGTGTCCATCTAACCGCCCCCTGAGCAACATGTCCATGATTTGGCGGTAGGTGGGTCCTGGGACGAAGCCGAACTCTTTGAGGTCCCGGCCGGTGAGCGCGGGCTTCACGAAGGCCAGGCGGGTGAGGTAGCGCTCGACCCTGCGCCTGACCCTTCCCGCGACAGCCCACAGCAAAAGACGCGACTCGGGCGAGGCGCGATCCAGCAGATGTCGAAGACGGCTCGCCCCAAGCCGCCTCCCTTCCAACTGCCTTTGAAGCAGCGGAAGACCCCTGAGTTCCCCCGTCAGCGCCGCCAAGGGTGGGCCTTTGAGTCCGAGACGTCCTCCGACCCGGCGGCGAACCCGGGCAGGGACCGATCGCAAAAGGATCAGAAAATAGACTCGCCACAACTCAGGCTGCTGAGGGACCCCCAGGTGGCGGTAATGTTGCCAGCCCTGGCGAACGCGTCTCATCTGGGCCACCGCGCGGAGATCACGGGCCAGGGCGGGGTCCAGCGCCCTCAGGACTCCAAGCCCCTCAAGAATCTTCAACACTGCCTCGGGGGCGGCCTCGTGGAGTACCAACTGCACTTCCCGGAACAGCCGATCCCCCGAGAGCCGCTGCAGTACGCTCTCCGCCAGGGCGCTTTCGATACGGCGCCGGTCCCGGAAGCTGAAGTGGAGGCGATACCGAGCAGCGTACCGGGCTCCCCGCAGGATCCGGGTGGGATCATCCCGGTAGCTCTCGTCATGGATGGCCCTCAGGCGCCCTCCCCTGAGATCCGTGAGTCCGCCGAAGGGATCGAGCAGTTCCCCGCCCCCCGAGGTGAGCCGGACCGCCATCGCATTGATGGTGAAGTCCCGCCGGAAGAGATCCTCGTCAATCGTTGCTGGAAAGACCTGAGGAAGAGCGGCCGGATGGCGGTACTGTTCCCGCCTGGCGGTGGCCACATCCAGGCGCAGGCCGTCTTGCAGGATGAGGGTGGCCGTCCCAAACCGAGGATGGATCGTGACCCGTGCTCCCAGCGAGGCAGCCAGCGCCTCCGCATACGGCGCGGCATTTCCCGCCACGGTGATGTCCAGGTCCGCGCCGGGGAACCCCATGATGAGATCCCGCACCGGCCCCCCCACGAGGTACACCGAGACTCCCCGCCGCTCTCCGAGCACTGCGGCGGCCTCGAGCACCTCTTGCTGTCGGCGCGGCAGGCGCTTCAGAAGCTCTGGCGCCAGAACCGGAGGAATGGGCCGCATCACTGAAGAAAGGCGAGAGGGTCTTTGGCCTTGGCGTTCTGCCGGATCTCGAAGTGGACGTACGGAGTCTCGGCGATCCCGGTCATTCCCACCTTGGCGATGACCTGCCCCTTGCTCACCCTCTCCCCCCTGGTGACGAGGTTGACCTGATTGTGGGCATACACCGTAGCAAACCCGCCGTCATGATCGATGACGATCAGGTTGCCGTAGTCGCGAAGATCCGCCCCGCCATAGATCACCTTCCCCTGCTCCGCCGCCCGAATCGGGGTTCCCTGCGGTGCCGCGATAGCAATCCCGTTGTTCCTGAGCTCCTTCTCGACGCCGAAACGGGCAATGATCTTCCCCTGCACCGGCCAGGCGAACTGGAGGCGCGCATTCCCCATCTCTCTCGCGGGAAGCTTCCGCTCCAGCGTGGCCGTCTGTTCCGGCCGATAGACGGGAACCTCCAGAACCCGCCGCGCCCCGGGGATGAACAGTCGGTTCCCGATCTCGATGTCTGCAGGATCGGCGATCCGGTTGACCCGGCTCAACTCGTCAACCCCTACCCCATAGGTCTTGGCGATCCGGAAAATGGTCTGGCCCGGACGGACCTGATGATAGACCCCGATCGCACGCGGTTCGCGCCCGACACAGGCCGTCAGCAGAAGCCCGAAAAGCCAAACGACCGTGACGCACGGACGTCTCACGATGCCTTCCCCGCCAAATGCCGGCGCAGGCGGTCCGGCAGGCGACTGTAGCGCTCCCGGGTCCGGGCACTGCGCACCGCAATCGCGACGGCCTGTCGGGTGCCGACCATGACGACGAGGCGCCTTCCGCGGCTGAGGGCCGTATAGAGCAGGTTGCGCTGGAGCATGACGTAGTGCGAGGTGTGGAGCAGGAAGACGACGGCGGGATACTCACTCCCCTGGCTCTTGTGGACCGAAATGGCGTAGGCCAACTGGAGCTCCTGCCAGTCGCTCACATCGTAGATCACCTCCGCCTGATCGAACCGGATCCAGACCTGCTGTTCTTCCGGGTCCATCCGAACGATCCAGCCGACGTCACCGTTGTACACCTCCTTGTCATAATTATTCCGCACCTGCATCACCCGGTCCCCCACCCGGAGCTGGCTCCCCGTGATCGCCTCGCCATCGGGGTTCAGCGCCGTCTGGAGCTCCTGATTGAGCGCGGTCGTCCCAAGGGGGCCCCGGTTCATCGGGGTAATGACCTGGATATCCTTGAAAGAGTCGAGGCCGTATCGTTCGGGGATCTGCCGGGTCACCAGGGCCGCCACTTGGCCCCGGATGGCCTCCGGGTCTTCACACTCAATGAAAGCGAAGTCCGTCATTCCGAACGGCGTGAGATGAGGAAACTCGCCCCGGTTCACCCGATGGGCATTGACCACGATGTGGCTCTCCTTCGCCTGGCGAAAGATCTCCGTCAGGCGCACCACCGGAACCGACGCCGACGCAATCACATCGTGCAGGAGGGAGCCGGGCCCGACGGAGGGGAGCTGGTCGCAGTCTCCCAAGAGGATGAGAGCCGCCATCGGCGGCAGGGCCAGGAGCAGCTGGTCCATGAGGACGAGGTCAACCATCGAGGCCTCGTCCACGACGACAAGATCCACTTCGAGGGGGGAGACCTCGTTTCGCTTGAACCGCCCCTCCTTCGGGGAGAACTCCAGGAGTCGGTGAATCGTCTTGGCCTCCCGCCCCGTGGCCTCTGCCATCCGCTTCGCCGCCCGGCCGGTGGGGGCCGCGAGCGACAACCGCACTCGCTTCCCCTCAAGGATCTCGATGAGCGCCTTGAGCAGCGTCGTCTTTCCCGTCCCCGGGCCGCCGGTGATGATCAGGACCTTCGCCTCAAGGGCCTTGTGGAGCGCCTCCCGCTGCCCGCCAGTGAAGCAGAGGCCGACCCGGGTCTCCGCCCACTCGATGGCCCGGCCCAGATCGATGCGGGGACCGAGACGAGGTGCCTTGGCCAGAAGGGCCAACCGAAGGCTCACCCCCTCCTCGGCCTGATACAGAGGCGCGAGGTAGACGGCGCTGTCTCCGTTGAGAGGCTCGCAGACCACCGCCTGTTCTTCGTGGAGCCGAGCGAGGGTCTCCCGAAGCAGCTCCTCCTCTCTGATCCCCAGGAGGGTGAGCCCTTCCTGGCAGAGGCGCGAGGCGGGATAGTAGACATGCCCTGCCGCGGCTGCCTCATGCAAGAGATACAGCAGCCCCGCGGCGCATCGCTGTGGGGAATCCCTGGCCACCCCCAGGGATGCCCCGATCCGGTCGGCGGTCTTGAAGCCGATGCCCGCCACGTCCCGTGCCAACCGATAGGGATCCTCCCGAATCACATCCGGAGCCTCTGGACCATAGGCCTTCGATATCCGCAGGGCAAAGGTGGGGGAGATCTGATGTTCCTGCAGGAAGAGGATGAGCCCTCGAAGGTTCTGCTGTTCGGTCCAGGCGGCTCGGATCCGGTTGAGACGCGCCTCGCCGATCCCGTCGACGGTGAGGAGACGCTCCGGTTCCTCGTCGATCACCCGGAGCGTCTCGGGACCGAAGGCCTCGACCAACCGCCTCGCGAAGGTGGGGCCGATCCCCCTGATGAGGCCGGAGGCGAGGTAGCGCTCGATGGCATCCACCGAGGTGGGAAGGATGCTCTCGTACGCCTCGACCTTGAATTGTTCCCCGTACCGCGCGTGGCGAACCCAGTGTCCCTTGAGGCGGATGGGCTCCCCAGGGATGACCCCCCAAAGATTCCCCACCACCGTCACCGGGCCGTGGTGACCAGGAACCTCGAGGCGCGCCACGACATACCCGGTCTCCGCATCAGAGTAATTCACCCGGACGAGGGTCCCCTCGAGCAGCCGGGGCTGACTCACCGTCCCGCCTCCCGGGAGCCCGGAGAGAGGAGGCTCAACCGGACGATCCCGGCCTCGCCGAATCGGCACCGGATCTCATCCACGGCCCGTGCAGCGTTCTCCCTCCGCGGATCCGACGGAAAGAGGGGCATTTGACCGGGGGCGGCCTTGGGGGTGAGCTTGGAGACGGCGATGCCCAGGAGGCGGACCGTGCGCCCCTCCACGGGGACCTTCTGGACCAGGGACAAGGCGGGGTGATAGATCTCGTCGGTGAGGGCGAGGGGCGCGGGCACGGTGAGGGCGCGCGTCAGGGTCGTGAAGTCGGCAAAGCGGATCTTCACGGTGATCGTCGAGCCCGCAAGGCCCTCCCGCCGGAGCCGTACCGACACGCGCTCGGCCAATCGGAGGAGGCTCTGCCGGATGCGGCGAAGATCCTCGCAATCGACGGCAAACGTGGTCTCTGCCCCCATCGATTTGGCCATCGCCTCCGGGACGACGGGGCGGTCGTCGATGCCCCGGCTCAGGCGGTGAAGCTGCTCCCCCACCGTCCCGAGGCGACGGCAGAGCGCCTTTTCCGGCCAGCGGCTCAGCTCGCCGATGGTCTGGATCCCCAAACTCCGAAGGATCGCACCCGTCTTCTCCCCCACCCCCCACAGGCGCGCCACGGGGAGATCCCCGAGAAAGGCTTCGACCTCCTCCGGCCGGACGACGACGAAACCATCCGGCTTCTCAAGATCCGACGCGATCTTGGCGAGGAACTTGTTCGGGGCCACCCCGACCGAGGCCGTCAGCCCCTCGTGCTCTCTGATCTCGGCCTTGATCCGCTCTCCGATGGCTACGGCCTCTCCGAAGAGGCGGCGACTCCCTGTGACGTCCAGAAATGCCTCGTCAATGGAGAGCGGCTCGACCAAATCGGTGTAGTGTCGCACAATCCCGAAGATCCGGCCGGACACCTCTTCGTATCGGTCCATCCGAACGGGGAGGAATATGCCGTGGGGGCAGAGGCGATAGGCCCTCGAGATGGGCATGGCGGAGCGGACCCCGAAGGCCCGGGCTTCGTAGGAGCAGGCCGCAACCACCCCTCGTCCCTTCCCCGCTCGGGGGTCTGCCCCCACAATCACCGGCCGCCCGCGGTAGGCCGGATGGTCCCGCTGCTCCACCGCCGCATAGAAGGCGTCCATGTCCACGTGGATGATCGCGCGGGTCATCGTCCCCCTCCCCCTCTTTCACGGGGGGGCCAGCGGCTGCCGAGCCTTAACTCAGCAGGGTCCCCCAGATCCGCTGCAGGGTCCGGGTGCGCAGGCGCGTGAGCTCCACTCGGATATGCCCGAGGCCATAGACGCAGAGCTCGAAGTTCTCTGCGAGCT
>CAYSDK010000020.1:6496-11660 GCA_964429865.1 uncultured bacterium | reverse complement strand
CGAGGCCATAGACGCAGAGCTCGAAGTTCTCTGCGAGCTTCCGGAAGAGCAAGGAACGCCTCGGAAATGCAGACATTATAGCAGAATCGACCCCGGATAGGTGCGCGAGTCTCACCCGCGCGGATCGGGGCGCTGTTGGACGAGACGGTAGAGGGCCCAGGCCACGTGGATCCGGACTGCCCGTTCCTGATCCTGAAGGGCCGCACGGAGGATGTGAGAGGCTTCAGGGTTTCCGATTTCCCCGAGCGTCCACGCAGCCCGAAGGCGGACGTAGGGGTCGGCATCCTGAAGGAGGCCTCGGATGTGCTCAATCCCCGAGGGATCCTCCAGCCTGCCGAGGATCCAGGCGGCGTAAAGCCGGACGCCCTTCGCCATCCCGGGGTCCGCGACGACCCGATGGAGGAGTGGACGCGGGGACGAGTCGCCGAGATTCGAAAATGCCTCGGCCGCGTAGAGGCGGAGAGAGACGGAGGGATGCTCGAGGGTCCGGTGCAGCAGCGTGAGCCCCTCCGTCTCGCCGAGTCGGGCTAACGCCTCTGCCGCGTACAGTCGGACATAGTCATCCGGATCGGTGAGGAGCTCGAGGAGTGCCGGCGCGACCTCTCGCTTTCCCAGCAGGCCTAATGCCTCGGCCGCCTGCATCCGCATGGAGGCCTGCGGCGAGCTCAGGCCTTGGAGCAGCACAGGGGTGGCCCGATGGTTTCCCGCTCGAGCCAAGCCCTCGGCCGCGGCCATCCGGACCGTCTCCCGCTCGTCCTCGAGGAGCGTACCGAGATGCGCGGTGGCCATTTCGACACCCGACCGCCCCAGACGCCTGGCGGCTTGGGCCCGGACAGACGGGTCAGGATCACGCAGAAGCCCGGTGAGGAAGGCAAGGGCGGAAGGCGACGCGAGCCGACCTAACGCGTCGATGGCGACTGTTCGCGCCGCCGGATCCCCTTTCGAAGCCAGCTCATACAAGAGCGGCAGGAGCGCAGGATCTGCCAGAGACGCCACCAGCGGAGCCGCGCGAACGCGGTCCGCGCCTCCAGCCTCGATCTCCTCTCGAAGGTACGCGTTCAGGATGCGACCCAACAGTTCGGAATAGGGATCCCCCTCGGTCCGACACAGCTCCTGATATTCCCGGAGCGCCTCATCCACGGCGCGGGTGTCGACCAGGAGCTTAGCCTTGAGGAGCCGGATGGCGCTGTTGTGGGGGGCCAGATTCAGACGCCGCTCGAGAACGGCCAAAGCGACATCGGCGCCCGCCTCATCGACGAGCTGTGCGACGTCCGCCGTCAGATCCTCCGGCCTGTGGGAGCAGCCTGCGACCACCACGAGGACGAGGGTGATCCGAAACCAGCGAACGACTTGCGCCCGGCGGTCTTGAAACTTCATGTCCTCTTACCCACGCAACAACGGTGCCGCCCAGTCAGCAATCACGGCACACCGATGACCGACAGGGAGTGGTGGCTGGTGACTGGTGACTAGTGGCTGGTGGTTTCCACCAACCACCAATCACTAACCACTAAACACCGTTGGACCTGGTCGTCGGTCAGCGGTCATCGACCCCCAGGTCACGATATTTCCGGGCAGTTCCGCGAGCCCGCTCCACCGGATACCGCCGTTCATTCTCTTGAAGCTTCTCCTGGGCAGCCTTCACCAGGTCAGTTCCGAGGACGTCGGCGAGGGAGATGAGGAGGATGAGAATGTCCGCCATCTCCCAGCTCACCTGACGCTGCCCCTGGGGATCGGCGACGAGCGCCGCCACCTCTGCGGGGCTCTTCCACTGAAAGTGCTCCAGGAGTTCGGCCGCCTCCAGGCTGATGGAGACGGCCAAATCCTTCGGGCTGTGAAACTGCCGCCAGTCGCGCTCGTCTCGAAAGGCGAGGACCTGACGGACCAGCTCGTCAAAGGAGAGGGACCTCGGACGGCGGGACCGCTTAGATGTTGGTCGAGACGAACTCCTCGCCCCCGACATTTAACGCCTTCTCCGTGGCGGCCGAGAGCTGCCGGTCATAGGCGTGGCTCAGGGCGAACACCCGGCACTGGGCCACCTTGGGGGGGATGTTCTTGAACAGGGCGCGGAGCGGCGAAGGGGACACCTCGCCGGTGGAGGGGTTGAAGATATGAATCCGCTTGCTCCCCTCAGCCAGGGGGTTCACCGGCCGCGTGTCCTGGGCAGCCAGATCCACGCGGAACGGAACATGCCGCAGACGCTCGTGAAGATGTTTGCGGATGGCCCGTTCGAGCTCCTCAGCGCTCTGAAACCGCACCGCCTGCTCGTACTCCTCGATGGAGAGTACCCGGTCGTAGGCCATCTTCCATTTCACCCTTCGGTTCAGAATCTTCCGCCATTCGCGACCGAGGGCCCGCTTTCTGGGGTCTTTCGATCGGGGCCACTTCATCACCTCTTGCAGGAGGGCCCAGTCGGTTAGCTCCAGATAGCGGTCCAGCACCTCAAGAGGATTCCGGGGGAAGAGGAGCGCCATGGTCTCGGGAAAGATCTCTTTCATGTGCAGGTCCATGGCGCGGTTGGTCCGGTGGTAGTAGACGTCGGAATACATGGCCACCCGGGCGTTGACGAAACGGACCAGGCTGGAGGATCCTGCGCGGTGCAGCGTCAGCCCTTTGTCGGTGAAAAAGCTGTAGAAGAGGAGGCGCTCCACGTCGACCATGTCCAGGGAAAAGCCGGTCATATAGGCATCCCGCTGGATGTAATCCATGTTGTCGGCGCTGTAGATGCCGGAGAAGACCGGCTGGAGGAACGCGAGCCACTCCGGAGCGCGGACAGCATCGCGGGGCTTGGGCTTGCGGATGAGGAAGGCCACATGGTGCGGATCTAACGCCTCACCCTTCTCAAAAGGACCCACCGGGCTCCGTCGGATTCCGCGGATGATCCTCCCCAACTTCTTCACGATGATGGCCTGACCGAGCCTCTCGTGGTCGAGACCGTACTTGCCCAGAAAGTTCTCATCGAAGAAGTGACCGAAGGGTCCGTGGCCGATATCGTGGAGCAGACCGGTCACGCGGAGCAGTTCACGAACATACTCCCGGGAGGGACAGGCCCGCGGGAAGACCGCTTTCAGGCTCGCGTAGAGCTGCTCGCCAAACCGGCCGGCCAGATGCATCACGCCCAGGACATGCTGAAAACGGCTATGCTCCGCCGCCGGATAGACCCACCACGCCCCCTGGAGCTGATGGATCATCCGGAGACGCTGCATCCAGGGGTTGTCGATCAGGTCCCTCTCCGTCTGCTCCCCCTCTCTCCCCTTCATCGGTACGGTGAAATGAATGTACCGATAGAGAGGATCGGCAAGCAGGGCGACCCCCTGATAGGGAGCGGCGGTGGTATGATCGCGCGATCGGGTCCTCACTCCTCTCCCTCCCAGGCGACGACGGACCCACCCCAAAGAAAGAAGGCATCACCGCCTCGACGGACGGTGATGCCTTGCCTGGGATCAGGCCCGACCATGACCCTCCCTACCAGACGCTCCGCCGGGGTGTGGCGGCCTCGCCATCACTGCCCCCGCTGGTAGCCCGTCCCCTTATAGCACGCCACCGGAGATCGGTCAAGGCACCACAGAAGACTTGAGACTGGAGCAGGAACACCTGATCTTAACGCTCAGGTCTCCGGTCTCCAGTCTGGGGTCTCAGTTTCACGAGCGGGGGTGGAATCGTTCATGGATCTCGCGGAGACGGGCCCGACTGACGTGGGTATAGATCTGCGTGGTCGAGATGTCGGCGTGACCCAGCATCAGCTGCACGGAACGCAGGTCCGCACCACCTTCAAGCAGGTGCGTGGCGAAGGAGTGGCGCAGCGTGTGGGGACTAATACGTTTGAGGATCCCGGCCTTTCCTGCGTACGATCGGATACTCTTCCAGAAGGCCTGACGAGTCAGGCGCCGGCCGTCTCGTCCTAGAAAGAGAAAGGGGGTCTCTCGCTTCGCAGCGAGGGATGGCCGGCCCCGGGTGAGATACTCCTTTAGCCACTGGAGCGCGGAAGATCCCACAGGGACGATCCGCTCCTTGGCTCCCTTGCCCAGGCAACGGATGAAGCCGACCGTCGGGTCCAAGGCGGTCAGGGGGGCGGAGAGGAGTTCGGAAACCCGCAAGCCGGTCGCGTACAAAAGCTCGAGCATCGCCTTATCCCTGAGCCCTCGTGGTTTTGAGACATCGGGGGTCTTGAGCAACCGCTCGACCTCGTCGGTGGAGAGGACATTCGGGAGTGGCCGGGACACTCGGGGAAGCCGAAGCAGGGATGTGGGGTCACTGCGGACGTACCCCTCGGCGGCCAGGAACCGATGGAAGCTCCTCAGAGCCGAGATCGCCCTGGCGACCGAGCGGGGGGCGAGACCGGAGTCCCGCAGTCCCTCGAGGAAGGCTTGGAGATGCGAGAGAGACACGTCACCGGGGAACGAGAGCCCCCTCTTCTCCAGGAAGACCAGATATCTTCGAAGATCGCGCGAGTAGGCCTCCCGGGTGTTGTCCGCAACTCCCCGCTCCACCGTCACTGCGTTCAAGAACTCATCAACGTGTGCGTGCAGCTTACCCATCCGCTTCCCTCAGTCCTCAGTCCTCAGCCCTGAAATACTCTGGTGTCTCCGGTCTGGGGTCTCCACGATGAGGGTCACCGGGCCGTCATTTTCGATCTCGACCAGCATCCGCGCCCCAAAGACCCCCGACTGGACCGGCACCCCGCGTCCACGTAGATCCCGGACAAACCGTTGGTAGATCGGTTCCGCCTCTGCCGATCCGGCCGCGGCCGTGAAATCGGGACGCCTCCCCTTTCGGACATCGCCGTACAGGGTGAACTGAGAGACCACCAAAGCCTGCCCGCCGATCTCCAGCAAGGAGCGATCCATACGCCCCTCGACATCTTCAAAGACCCGCAGGTGCGCGATCTTCTCTGCCATCCAGCCGACTTCGTCTTCTCCATCCTCCTTGCCCACCCCGACAAAGATGACCAGGCCAGGACCGATCTGGGCCACGGCCCGTTCGCCGACGTTCACCGCAGCCCGGCACACCCGTTGAACGACCACCCGCATCTCCACTCCATCAGCAACTAGACTGGAGACTAGAGCCCGGAGACTAGAGCCTGAAGTCTCCCGTCTCCGGTCTCGTTACAGACGCCATCGGACCAGACGGATGTATCCGGCGATAAGATCCTCCCCCCAATAGAGGG
>CAYSDK010000020.1:2611-6396 GCA_964429865.1 uncultured bacterium | reverse complement strand
CGCCATCGGACCAGACGGATGTATCCGGCGATAAGATCCTCCCCCCAATAGAGGGCCAGGATCGCCCCCAGGGCCAGAAAGGGCCCGAAGGGCATCGGATCTTTGCGACCCTTCTTGCCCGAGGCGAGCAGGAAGAGGGCGATGATCGATCCCGTGAGCGTCCCGAGGAAGATGGTGAGGAGCGCACCCCGCCACCCCAGCAGGGCGCCCACCATCGCGGTGAGTTTGATGTCCCCGCCCCCCATCCCCCCCCGACTGAGGACCGCCACGAGATACAGGATACCCCCACCGACGAGAGTTCCCGCGAGCGCCTCGAGGGGGGCCGGCGGGGAGAACGCCGCGGGGATCCGATCCCCTCTCATCAAGAGCCAGGCCAAGACGCTCCAGGTGAGGCCGATGACGATCCCGGGAAGGGTAATGACGTCGGGGACGATCTGATGCTCGAGGTCGATAAACGTGACAATCACCAGCGCCGCGACAAAGGCCCACAGGATGCCTGTATGCCACGTGAGGCCGAATCGGAGGACGGTCAACGCAAAGAGAGAGCCGGTGACGAGTTCGACGACCGGGTACTGCCAAGAGATCCGGTGTCCGCAGCTCCGGCACTGCCCCTTGAGGAGAAGGAAGCTCAGAACGGGGATGTTGTCATACGCCTTGATCGCCGTCCGACAATTGGGACATCGGGAGCCCGGGATAACGACGCTCTCCCCCTGGGGGAGTCGATGGATGCAGACATTGCCAAAACTCCCCACGAGGAGTCCCAACACGAAGCTGACCGCGACGCCCAGGGGATTATTCACGGCTTGCAATCCTGAGGATCCTCGCTACTTGACCTCGGCCATGACCTCATCGAGATGCCGCAAGAGGGAGACATCGCCCGGGTTCCTCCTCGCCCCTCGCGCCAGTTCGTCGAAGGCCCGCCGATGCTCTTGGCGACGCACATGATACTTGGCACGCCCGACGTAGGCAGCCGCAAGATGGGGATTATGCCGGATGGCCTCCCCGTAGTGACGAAAGGCCTCCTCCTCTTCTCCACCCCGATCCAGCGCCTGCGCGAGGGCGAGATGCAGCTCGGCACCCTCGGGGGCAAGACCGAGGGCCTTGCGGTATGCCTCAATGGCCTTGGGGAGGGCATCGACCGCCATCAGGGCCTCCCCCAGACGGGCAAACGTGGTCGGGGCATCTGGACGGAGATCTGCCGCCTTCTGGTAGGCGCGTCTCGCCGCGTCTGCCTGTCCCCGCGCCATGAGAAGCTGTCCGAGGAGGAAATGGGCGTCGGCCAGATCCTCCTGGGCCGCAATGGCCTTCCGCGTATACTCCTCCGCCTGTTTGGGGAGGCGCTGCTGATGGTAGAGAGTCGCCATCTTGAAGAGGGCCCGGGGATGACGCGCGTCCACCTTGAGGGCCGTTTCAAGGTCTGCCACCGCACGAAGTGGCAGCTTCTGTTGCTGCCATAGCTCCGCCCGGAGGATGAGCGAGGGGAGATGACGCGGATTTTGCGCCAGGGCCAGATTCACATGGCGAAGGGCCTCTTCCATATCCCTCTTGCCCCACATCGCCTTGGCGAGCTGGAACCGGAACTCGGCGGAACTCAGCATCCCCGATGCACCCCCCGTGATAGGAGGGAGCTCTTGCCGCCGATAGCTTCGGGCGAGGCCCTGATTCAACTGAACGGTCTCCAGGTAGAGGCTCGTCGGGGCTGAAAATTCGAGGAGGGGAAGATCGTCGCTGTTCAGCGCGGCATTCTGACCGAAGAGGGCAGCATCCTGCTCCCCCAAGACGAAATCTGCCAAGACCGCCTCCGCGGAATCGAGGCCTAAAGACCTGAGATCCTCCATGAGCCCAGGAAGGGCTGCGACCTCTCGCCAATGCGCAAGATCCACCACGAGGGGCTTCATCGTTCCCATGAGGAGAAAGTCCCCCCCGAGGGTCTGCCAGATGGTGGTGTGGGGGAATACAGTCCTAAATGTCCTGATCACCATCTTGAGGTCTTGGGGCAGGATATTATAGATCTGGATCCATTGGCAGATCACCCCATCGGGAGCGAGTCTGGCCCTGGCCGCCTCGTAGAATTCAATGGTAAAGAGATTGCCGATGCCGCTGATCCAGGGATTGGAGGGCTCGGAGATGATGACGTCATACGTGGCGGGCGTGCTCAGCAGGAAATTCCGCCCATCGGCGATGACCACCTTGAGGCGAGGATCCTGGAGGACGTTGTGATTTTCCTTTTCAAAGAAGGCCGCCGCCTCAACCACTGCCGGTTCGATTTCGACGACGTCGATCTGCTCCACCGGGTGCCTGGCCACCGCCCCCACGGTCACCCCACTCCCCATGCCGATGATCAGGACCTTCTTCGATCCTGAAGTGAGGAAGAGCGGGATATGACCGGACATCAACTGGGTATGCATGTCCAGGTTATTGCTGGCGTCGGTCTTCCCATTGGTCTTGAGGAACAGACCCCTGCCCTTTTGATGGACGGAAATGGTCGCATTGAGGCCTTCCTTGAAAAAAAGGAGGTTCTCGGCCCTGGCGAGCTCATCGAGCGCGAGGCTCCGTCCGCTCGTGAGGTACCTTTGCCCGTAGATGGCGACCCCGCTTGCCATGAGATGGGGATCCCACCGAGGGATCAGGAAGGCCAGGATGATGGCGGCGCAGGCCATCACCGCTCCGGCACTGGCTCGCCAGGCTCGTGCCTCCATCCATGTCAGGGAGACGAGGATCCCCCCGATCACAAGATTGATGAAGGCTGCAAGGGTCAAGGCGTTCTGCGCACCCATCCACGGGATGAAGAAGAAGCCCCCCAGGAAGGATCCGAGGATCGATCCAAAGGTATTGATGGCGTACAGGGTGCCGATGTTGCCGCCGAGATGCTGGACGTGCCGTGTGCAGATCTTGACCACACAGGGGAAGGTCGCGCCGATCAACAGGGTAGGAATGATCATGACGAAAAAGCTCACCCCAAACTGAATAAACTGGAGCCCTCCAAACGAGAAGCTCACGAGCCCCGCCATCCGCAAGAAGAGATCCGGCAACCGATCGAAGAAGGGGATGGTCAACAGCGAAGAGAACCCAATGCAGATCTCGAGCCAGCCAAAGGACCCGGGTCCCACCTCTTCCTTGCGCCGGAAGAAATAGGAAAAGGCGTAGCTCCCACCCGCCAGACCGACCAGAAAGGTGGCGAGCATGGTGGTAAAGGCGTAGACAGAGCTGCCCAGCACCAAGGACAGGGCCCGCGTCCAGGCGATCTCATAGATCATGGACGCCCCACCCGCAATGCCGAACATCAGGGCGACCAGCCCAGTTAGCCGAAGATGCAGCCTGCCCACGAGGACCCGCTGGTCATCCCTGGCTTCCGAGAGGCGTCCAGCCTCTTGTGCCACGCCCTCTGCCTGAAGGTCGGGCAGACGTCGCGAGAATGCCACGCAGAGCAGCCCAATGCCCAGGTTGAGGGTGGCGGTGAACCAGATCGTGTCACCCACTCCCATGACCGGGAGGAGAACGAAACCGGCGCCGATCGTCCCCACCACGGCGCCGGCGGTATTCAGGGCATAGATCCCACCAACGCCGTAGCCAATTTCTGTTTCCCTGCGCACAAAGTATCGGCTCAGGATCGGCAGGGTACCGCCCATGAGGGTCGTGGGGGCCACCAGGATCAGGAACACCAGGCCGAACTGAAAGAGCGTGAATAAGAGAAGATTTTCGCGGCCCATTTGATAGGAGGAAAGATAGATCTTTTCCACTCCTTGGAAGAGCAACGGGGTGCACAGGCAATACAGCCCGATCCC
>CAYSDK010000020.1:0-2511 GCA_964429865.1 uncultured bacterium | reverse complement strand
AGAAACCCGCCCCTCAAGGGACCTGGACTCCCAGCTTCTGCAGGTGCCGCTCGATCACTCCCCGGAGCCATTCATTATCGGTGGCCCGGTACATCTCGAGCCAGAGCTCGACCGCGATCTCGCGCTGTCCGGTCTCCAGATAAAGGAGCGGAACAAAGCGGGGTATGTAGTCCGGGCGTCCCGGGAGGCTGCTGGCAATGCCCCACCAGTAGAGTGCCTTGGGATGATCCTTCAGTTCGAGATAGTAGAGGCGCCCGAGATCATGCGGATTCTCCCACCGGTCGGGGTTGGCAGCGTAGCCCTTCTCGTACAGCGCGATGGCCTGTTCGTACCTTTTCACCACCGTGAGCAGCAGCCCGCCGAACCGATAGGCTTCCATAAAGTGGGGATCGAGCGAGACGGCCAGATCCAGGAGGGGGTACAGGAACCGGTGCTTTTCCGGAGTCGCCTTCCGAACCTCCAACTGACTGCCGAAATACTGGGTCGCCCGGATCCACATAAGGTCCGCCAGCACCGTCCGGTAACCGAGAGAGGCGTATCGCAGAAAGGTCGCCGAGGGGAGGTAGAGGGAGTCGTCAGCGATGCGGCTCGCGCCCCCTCTGCCCTCGAGCCCTCGCGCCGCAAGAACCGACCCCACCAGGGCTACCGAGAAGAGACTCGCCCAGAGGACGCTGATCTTCTTCACCTTCATCGGAAATCCCGGTTCTGAAAGATCAGGCTCGTCAGCGCCAGGAGGGCTACCACGTACAGCGATCCGTACAGGATCGTCATCCCCGAAACCACTTCCCCCAGGGGCACCCCATGGACCACCTCGGCGCTGATGTTGAACCGCCCCAGATTGGGCAGGAGGTAGTAGAATGCCCGAATCACCGCCCGTCCGACCGGCCCGGCGTATTGCTCGCCGAACAACCGGAGATCGTCCAGGAGGCGTCCGATGGCGAAGAAGGACAGGGTGAAGATGGCGCTGAGGGCAGGGGTGGAGAAGGCCGAGAAGAGCACGGCGATGCCCGTGACTACCATCAGCTCCAGAAGTATCATGCCGCTCGCGGCAAACAGGCGGAAATCCCAGAAGCCTTCGCCGAGGGAGATGAGGCCCATCAAGGCCAACGTCATGATCGTGACGTTGACAAGGAGGGTGAGGATCAGGCCGAGGTACTTTCCGAGGATGAACTGAAAACGGTGGATCGGCTTGGAGACGATGGTGTAGATGGTCCGCCGGTCGATTTCCTTATGGACCAGACCGATCCCGATGAAGACGGCGATGAGCGTCCCAAAGATGGAGATGAAACCGAGCCCGATATCGCGAATGATCTTCGGCCCGCTCCCGACGCCGATCGTCGCCAGAATGAAGGTACTGCCGATCATGGCGATGGCAAAAGCGAGAATGGCATAGAGGATCCGATCCCGGACCGCCTCTTTGAAGGTATTCAGGGTGATGGCCCAGATTTTAGACATCAGACCGCAGACTTCAGACCTTACAGTGCTCAAGTCTTGGCGACCTCCTGGAGGAAGAGATCTTCCAGCGTCCGTCTTTTGGCGTGGACGGCGTGAACCGAGGCCCCGCGCCCAAGGAGAAACTCCATGACCTGAGAAGCCTCCTTTTCCGTCTTGACGGCAAAGAGCACCTTGTCGCCGTGCCGGACGGGCGGCCGGACGCTCCACTGGGTGATCTGGCTGCCCACGGCCTCATCGAACCCCGATGCGTTGATCTCGATACTCTCCACCTCGCTCCCCAGCAGCTCCTCGAGCGTCCCCACACGGGTCAACCGCCCAGCCACGAGGATCCCGACCCGGTCGCAGATCATCTCGGCATCCGGCACGATATGGGTGCTGAAGAAGATGGTCTTTCCCCTGTTCTTGAGGTCCAGGATCAGGTCCCGCACCTCTTTACGGCCCACCGGGTCGAGCCCGGAGGTGGGCTCGTCCAGGACGATCACCTGGGGATCGTTGATCAGGGCCTGGGCGAGCCCGATGCGCTGAAGCATCCCCTTGGAGTACTTGCGGAGCTGAAGCTCGGCTGCCTTCGAGAGACCGACGGCGTGGAGCAGCTCCTCGATCCGCTGCCGCCTGTCACGGTACGAAAGGCCAAAGAGCTGCCCGTAGAAGTGGAGAAACTCCCGACCGGTGAGGTAGTCGTAGAAATACGGATTCTCCGGGAGAAAACCGACCTGAGCCTTGACCGCGACGTCCTGGACGTCCCGGCCCAGAATCGAGGCCCGACCAGCGGTTGGATAGATGAGGCCCATGAGGAGTTTGAGAGTGGTCGTCTTGCCGGCGCCATTCGGGCCGAGATACCCGAAGATCTCCCCCTGGTGGACCTCCAGGTTGAGGTCGTGCAGGACCCGGACGCGTGTTCGCCAGAAGCCGATGCGGTACTCTTTCGTCAGGCCTTCGGTCTTTAGAACCACCATTGAGACCTCCAACAGGAGTCCCCCGGGGTGCCGTCACAGCCCTTGCAAGAATTGGACCTTTATGGAGGCGTATAACATAGATGCGAGGAGGTTGGCAAGG
>CAYSDK010000019.1:18431-28172 GCA_964429865.1 uncultured bacterium | reverse complement strand
CGCTTCACCGGATCCTCCTTGCGATGCGATGATAGCACAGCTCAGGGATGCCGGGTACCCGACATCCCCAGGGACATCGGGCTTGAAGCGGGTGGGGAAAGGGTATAAGCTCATTGCGATGACAACCCAACAGGACGTGTACATCTGCGATGTGTGTGGGGCCGAAATGCTGGAGATCCACTGCAAGATCATCTGCCCCCGGTGTGGCTTCATGCGCGACTGCTCCGACCCGTAGTCGCAGATTATGGCGATGCCTGCCCGGCCGCCGTTCGGATTGCCAGCGTGCATGAAAGTTGCATGAGCTGCATACCCGGTAACCCCAAAGACCATGGCAGAGACGATCTCCGAAAAATTGGCTAGGTTCATTACCGATCTGAGGTCCGACAGGCTGCCGGCCGACGTGATCGAGATGGCCAAGCTCTGCGTCCTCGATTGGCTGGGCTCGGCCATCGCGGGATCGAAAACCCGGCCCATCCAAATGTTCGTCAAGGTGGCCAGAGGATTGGGGGGAACACCCCAGGCGACGGTGATCCCCGATGGATCCAAGACCTCATGCCATCTTGCCGCGCTCGTCAATGCTGCTTCCTCCCATGTGGTGGAGATGGACGACCTCCACAAACCCTCGGTGCTTCATCCGGCGGCGCCGGTCATCCCGGCCGCGCTCGCGGTGGCCGAGCGGGACGGCATCGCGGGTCCAGAATTCTTGACTGCCATCGTGGCGGGATACGAGGTGGCGATCAGGGCAGGGGAAGCGCTGGGACCGAGTCATTACCACTTCTGGCACACCACGGCCACATGCGGGGTCTTTGGCGCCGCCGCGGCTGCCGGCAAGCTGCTCCGCCTGACGCCGGAGCAGGTCGTCTGGGCGCTCGGGAGCGCAGGAACACAATCGGCAGGGCTCTGGGAATTCCTGATGGAGGGGGCCATGTCGAAGCAGCTTCACCTTGCCAAGGCTTCGGCCGATGGGCTCCTGGCCGCCCTCCTTGCAGAGCAGGGACTCACAGCCGCCTCGCAGATCTTCGAGGGAGAGAAGGGACTCGCCCAGGCCACCTCTGCCGCCCCGGAGCTCGCCCGCCTGACTGAAGGCCTGGGCACGCGTCCCCTCCGAATCCTGGAGAACTCCTTTAAGGCCCACGCCGCGTGCTACCACATCCACTCGAGTATCGATGCCGCCCTGGCGCTGAAGACTCGACTCAACGTCAAGCCGACTGAGATCACAAAGATCACCGTCCGCGTCTACTCGGCGGCGCTGGATCTCCTCGAGAAGGTAGAACCGGCCAGCCCCTATGCCGGGAAGTTCAGCATCCCCTATTGCGTCGCCACGGCGTTCCTCCATGGCAGGGTCGGGCTGGACGATTTCACCCAGGAGGGAGTCCGCAATCCAGCCGTCCGTCACCTCATGTCCACGGTCGTCCTTCACAGAGATCCAGACCTCGACCGCGTCTACCCCGACAAGTGGCCAGCCATCGTGACGATCGAAACGACGCAGGGGATCCGACACGAGGCACGGGTTGATTTCCCCAAAGGCGATCCGAAAAACCCCATGACCCCGGAGGAGCTCATCGCCAAGTTCCACGCCCTCACCCGCCGCATCCTCCCCGAGCCATCTCGATCACTCCTCATCGAGCGATGTCTCACCCTGGACAAGCTCGACAACGTCCAGGACCTGCTCGCAGGTGTCGAACTGGCCTAGCCGTCACTGCCGATGACCGACGACCGATAACACGCGCGGGGACTAAGACCCCAGCCGACCGCAAATCAGGTTCCGCCGGGTCCAGGCCCAGCTCCCCTCGCCCTTTCGAAGTTACCCACCCCTCTGCTCACGAATTTTGCTTTCTTAGGCAGCACCTGCAGGTCCCGAGCGACATTGGCGGAAGCGGCGGGGCCCCTCGGCGGGCGACGGCCTGGGAAACCGAGGCGCGATCCGTGTCCGCCTTCCTTGCACGGATCGTGAACACGGAGGGACCCGGGCCGTAAGCCGCCGAACAGGGTCGCCGCGAGAGCCCCGGAGCGAGGGGCCGAGGGTGCTGTTGCAGCAGAATCAGGGCCTGGTGGAATTGTTCCGCCGGGGAAGACCCCCTCCCCGAGCCCTTCCGGGGTCGGCTACCAAAGAGAGGCCCGGAGCGAGGGGCGTGCAGGGGCCACTGACTCTTGACGGTCGTCGGTCATCGGTCATCGAGCAGGGGGGGGTTGTTATTCCCGGAGAAGGGATTATAATCTTCGGGGGTCGCCATGATCGAGGTAGAGGGACTCACAAAGGTCTACGGGAATAAGGCCGCCATCGACAACCTCACCTTCACGGTGCAGCAGGGGGAGGTGGTGGGATTCCTCGGTCCGAACGGGGCCGGAAAGACTACCACGATGCGCGTCCTCTCGTGCTACATGCCTCCGACCTCCGGCACCGCCAGGGTCGGTGGATACGACATCCGCACCCAGGCCCTGGATGTGCGGCGGCGGATCGGCTATTTGCCGGAGCACGTTCCCCTGTACACCGACCTCACCGTGACCCAGTATCTGAACTTCGTGGCGGAGGCCAAAGGACTTTCCCGGCTGACCCGACGACAGCGGGTCGGGGAGGCGATCGAACGGTGCCTCCTCCAGGATGCCCGAGGGCGGATCATCGGCAAGCTCTCCAAGGGCTATCGCCAGCGGGTCGGACTCGCCCAGGCCCTCCTCGGCGACCCGCCCATCCTCATCCTCGACGAGCCGACCATCGGACTTGACCCCAAACAGATCATCGAAATCCGCAGCCTCATCCGGGATATGCAGGGCGAACGTACGGTGATTCTGTCCACACATATCCTGCCCGAGGTCAGCATGGTCTGTCAGCGGGTGATCATCATCAACGAGGGCCGCATTGTGGCGGTGGACACCCCAGAGACCCTGACCCGCCGCCTCCAGCGCTCGACCCAGGTGCTGCTCCAGATTGACGGGCCACCGGACCAGGTCACGGTCAGGCTTCGCGAGGCGCCAGGCGTCCTTCAGGTCGTGATGAAGGACGGGGCCGGAGCGCTGCGCCGGTATCTCGTCGAGACGGACAAGGACCGGGACCTGCGTCAGGAGCTCGCGCGCGTCGTCTGTAGCAGCGGCTGGGGACTCTTGGAGCTCAGACCGGTCGACATGAGCCTGGAGGACGTCTTCATTCGATTGGTCACAGAAGAAGCGGTGACCAGTGAATAGTGATTGGTGGTTGGTGATTGAGGGCCAACTCTTGGTTCGTTGCGTCCTCCCCACACTATTCACTAATCACTAGTCACCAATCACCTGAGGGATTCATGGGAACGCTGGCGGTCTTCAAGAAAGAGATGCGCTCCTACTTCGCCTCCCCGATCGCCTATGCCGTCTTCACGCTCTTCCTCGTCATCTCCGGCTATTTCTTCTATGTGATTCTGGCCTATTTCAGTCTCATCAGCGTCCAGGCCTCAATGAATCCGGGGCTCGCCAGCGGCCTCAACGTCACCGACGGAATCCTCCGACCCTTCTTCATCGATATCAGCGTGGTGCTCCTGTTTCTGATGCCCCTCCTGACGATGCGGCTGTTCGCCGAGGAGCGAAAGCAGGGAACGCTAGAGCTTTTGCTCACCTATCCGCTTCGCGATGGGGAGATCCTGTTGGGCAAGTTTATGGCGGCCACGATTCTCTATGCCCTGCTCCTCTCCGCTACGGGCCTCTATCTGCCACTCCTCGGGCTGTGGAGCGAGCTCGAGCTGTACCCCATCCTGACCGGATACCTGGGCCTCCTCCTGTTGGGAATGACCTTTCTCTCCCTGGGGCTCCTCTTTTCTTCCCTGACGGAGAATCAGATTGTGGCGGCGGCCTTTACGTTTGGCGCCCTCCTCCTCTTCTGGATCATCGGCTGGGGGGCGACCCTCGCCGAAGGGGACTGGGGCGCGCTCTTCCGCCACCTCTCCATCGTGGAGCACCTCACGAGCTTTGCCCGGGGGGTGTTGGAGATGAAGGACATCGCCTACTATCTGGGCATGACGAGTTTCTTTCTCTTCGCGACGCTGAAGTCGCTCGAGATTCGACGGTGGAAGGGGTAGCACGTGGGACGAGTGCTTATCTGGCTCCGTGAGCTCGTCCGTCGTCGGGGGACGCGGTATGGACTGAACACCGCTCTGGCCCTGATGCTGTTTCTCGCGATCGTCGTGGTGGTCGAGGCGTTAGCAATCCGCCATAACGTCCGGGTGGATCTGACCCAGGGGCGGCGCCACTCGCTCTCCGATCAGTCCATCAAGCTCCTCAGATCGTTGGAGAAGGAAGTCCACGCCGTCGCCTTCTATCGGACCGACGAGCCGGGAAAGGCAGCCACCCAGGACCTCCTGGCCCAGTACGCGCAAATCTCTCCCAAGTTCCGCTTCGAGCTGGTGGACCCGGACCGGCACCCCGCCCTGGCAAAGCGGTACGGCATTACGACGTACGGGACGGTCGTCCTCGAGAGCGGAGGCAAAGAGGAAAAGTTCCAGGGGGCCGAGGAGGAGAAGATCACCAACGCCCTGGTCAAGCTCCTCCGCACAGAGAAGCGAGTCCTCTATTTCCTCACCGGCCACGGCGAGGCAGGGCTGGACAGCGCCGCGCGGCAGGGCCTCTCCCAGGTGAAGCGGGCGCTCACCGAGGTCGAGTACGAGGTCAAGCCCCTCCTGCTGCTCCGCGAAAGGGAGGTCCCCAAGGATGCGGCGGTCCTTGTCATCGCCGGTCCCCAAAGCGAACTGTTGCCGACCGAGCTGCAGCTCATCGAGGCCTATGTCACACGAGGGGGGAAGCTCTTGGTCCTCCTCGATCCCTTCACCGCCGCCGGACTCACCGACCTCCTCAAGAAGCACGGCATCGTGATGGGCAAGGATATCATCGTGGATCGGTTGAGCCGGGCCTTTGGGGGGGATTACCTCCTCCCGGTGGTCACCCAGTACGAGCCGCACCCGATCACGCAAGACTTCACCCTGGCCTCCTTCTTCCCTTTCGCGCGGACGGTGGACGCAGCCAAGGAACTGCCGGCAGGGGTCACCGTGCAGGTGCTCGGACGGACCAGCTCCGGGAGCTGGGCCGAAACCGACAAGGCCGCCCTGGACCGGGGAGAGGCCGGGTATGACGAGGGGAAGGATCGGCAGGGCCCAGTGCCGATAGGGGCGGTGGCGACGGTCGAAGTCAGTACCGAGGGCCGAGGACTGAGGACTGAGGTCCCCAAGACACAAGAGACCGGAGACGGGAGACCGGAGACGGGAGACCGAAAGGGACGGATTGTCGCCTACGGGACCTCTGCCTTTGTACAGAACAACTACCTGGGTCTCTCGGGGAATCGGGACCTCTTCTTGAACTCGATTAGTTGGCTCGCCGAGGAAGAACAGCTGATCGCCATCCGCCCGCGGCAGGCCAAGTTCACACCGCTGGTCCTCACCGCGAATCAGGCCCGGCTCGCCTTCTGGGGGATCCTCGTTCTCCCCCCCCTCGCCATGATCGGCACCTGGGTTGTCGTCTTTCTCCGCCGGAGACGATCGGCATGAGGTTTCGCACCACCCTGTTCCTCGCCGGCCTCCTCGTGCTGCTCGGCCTCGCCTACTATTTCCTGGAAATCAGGGAGGCTCGGAAACAGGACGAGACGAAACTGGTCCCTTTCCAGGAGAAGGAGGTCAGCAGCCTGAGCATCCGACGCGGGGAAGCGATTATCACCCTGACCAGAGAGGAGCAGGGGTGGCGCATGAGGCAACCGGTGGAGGACCGGGGGGATGAAAGGGAGATCACCGCCCTCCTGGGGAACGTGACCCGGGCGAAGATCGAACGGACGTTAGAAGCCCAGGAGAATATCGGCGAGTTCGGCCTCCAGAATCCCGCCATTGTCTTGACCGTTCAGCTCAAGGACAAAGACCAACCCTTCACCCTGGAAGTCGGCAGCGCCGTGCCTACCGGTTTCTCGGCCTACGCCCGGCGTCCCGGAGAGAAAAAAATCCTCCTCGTCCCCGCGACCGTCAAGACCTCTCTGGAAAGGGAGCCATTCGCCTTTCGTAGCAAGGCCCCCCTCTTCTTGGATCGAGAAGGGGTGAAGACAGTGACGGTCTCCTGGAATTCGCTCCGCCTTCGCCTCGAGCGCCGGGAGAAGAACGAGTGGTGGATCATTCAGCCCCTCGAGGCCAAGGCCGATCCCACCAAGGTATCGGACCTCCTGCGGGCCGTCACTCAAGACCAGGTAACGACCTTCCTGGACAAACCCCCGGCGAATCTGGGCAGCCTTGGCCTCGACCCTCCCCGAGGCGAGATCACGTTCACGCTGGAAGGGGAAGCTGAAACCACCCTCCTCCTCGGAACCCGGAAAAAACCTGGGGGTCTGTATGCCCGGCGGCGGGGTGAGCAACAGATCCTCGAGCTGAAGGAGAACTTTGTCAAGGGCCTCCCGCAGCAGGTGGCCGACCTGAGAGACCGGACGCTGCTCAACTTTGACCATGGACAGGTCGCCCGGGTCGAACTCGAAAGTCCCAGGGGACGGACACTCCTCAAGAAGGAGGGGGACACCTGGAGGATCAAGGAGCCGGAGGAGGCGTTAGCGGATCAGCGGGTGGTCGAGGACTTGCTGTGGGACCTCGTCCGTGCTCGGGTCAAAGAGTTTGTGACCGACAACGCGAAGACCTTGAAGCCCTACGGTCTTGACGCCCCGGCCATGACCATCCGCCTCTGGGACAAAGAGGAAAAGCCCCTGACCAGCCTCGCCCTGAACAGGGCAGATAAGCGGGAAGGGGCCTATGTCCGGGTGGGCTCCGGTCAAGCGGTCGCCCTGGTAGAGGCGCGACTCTTTGAACAGCTCACCCAGGGGCCCCTGGACCTGCGCCTGCGGCAGCTTTTGAGCTTCGAGATATGGGACGTGGGAAAGATGGAACTCTCCAGGGATGGGCAGGAGATCCTCCTCGAGAAGCAGAAGGAGCGCTGGCAACTCAAGAAGCCCAGAGAAGGCAAGACGAAGTATGCGGCCGTGGCCGACCTGTTGAACGACATCAAGAATCTCAAGTGGGAGAAGGTAGTGGCACGAGAGCCGACGGATCTGGGCCGCTACGGTCTCGAGAAGCCTGCCGCCACCGTGACCCTCACCAAGACCGACGGCAAGCCCCTCGGGACACTGCTCCTGGGGAAGACCGAAGGGGACCTGCTCTACGTCAAGACGCAGGATCACCCCGACATCTACGCCGTCCCCTCGACCTTTCTGAAATCCCTCCCCCAAGATCCTGCCGCGCTGCTCGAATAAAGACCCTCATCACCCTTCTGCGCCCTGGATCTTCGCAAATCCATAACGCAGTAATGCCATCGGTCCCCCCCACCGATGGCGAAAATGAAGACCGACCAGCAGGAGGCTCTTTCCGTTCCTGGAGGCGGTGGCAATCAGGCAATGGCCGGCCTCACTCGTAAAGCCGGTCTTCAGCCCCGTCACATCCGGGTTCACGAGAAGACGATTAGTGTTGGAGAGTCGAAAATGTCGCCGTTCATCGACCGTCGAAATCTCTGCCTTGGCCGTCCGAACGATCGTGGCAAACACATCATTCTTGAGCGCCTCCTCGGTCAGGATCGCGAGATCGCGGGCGCTGGAGTAGTGTTCCGGGCCATCAAACCCGCAGGCATTCGAGAAATGGGTGTCGACCAAGCCGAGAGCCGCCGCCTTCTCATTCATTATTGCCACAAATTCCGCCTCGCTCCCCCCAATGTGCCGCGCCACAGCGAGACACGCGTCGTTCGCCGACGTGATCAACATCGCCGCCACCAGGTCTCGAAGCGCAAACCGGTCGCCGGGTCTGATGCCAATCTTCGGCCGGCGACGCACCACGGACTCGCCGTCTATTGTGACCGTCGCCTCGAGTGAGTCCGATTCGAGGGCGACAAGGGCCGTCATCACCTTGGTGAGGCTTGCAGGAGGAAGTCTTTGATCTTCTGCCTTTGCATAGAGGATCTGGCCCGATTCCCTTTCGATAAGGAGGGCTGCCCTTACCCTGACAGATGGAGATGAAGGGGGCCGGGGTTGAGAGGGCCTTGCGAGGGCCTGCGCCCCCGTCCCAACGAGACAGAGGATCACAAGAGGGGAAAGAAACCGTCTGCTCCGATGGAATCCTTTCACTCAGACGCCCCCTGGAAGCAACGGACACGGGCGCACATCCGGGCCTTGCCTACCTAGGGCACTGATCTCGTGTGATGAATCTTCGGGACGCCGAAATGGAACCGGGGGGAATCTAGGCAGAATTGCAAAGGCTGTCAAGGTGAATTTCAAGGGGTGTCGTTCTCGAAGCGCTTTTTCAACTTGACAGCCGATAGATAATAGCGGAAATAGACTGCGTGGCCTCGCAGCCTAAGTCCCACAAGCCGGACCTTTGGCGATCAAGTAATTACTCTCACAGGCCCGACCCCGGGCCAGATGAACGGGCTGCATGCCGTCGCAGTCTTTTGAGGTATGAGACAGTTCTGTCCAATTCTCGTTAGGGCGCATCGCAGCCCCCCGCGAAACGGCATAGACTTTGCAAAACGAGAAAGACTATGCTAACTGCTTTTTCGGCTTCCGGCATCCAGATCGTCAACCCGGCTTCCGCAAATTGCGCCGGCAGCTTGCAGGGCGCCATCTGGATTGACCTGCTCGACCCGTCGCCCGAGGAGACCCGCGCCGTCGAGACTGTGTTGGCCATCGAGTTGCCGACCCGAAAGGAGGTTCAGGAGATCGAGGTTTCCAGCCGCCTCTACGTTGAGAACCAGACCGTGTTTATGACCGCGACCGTCATGGTGCAGGCCGATATGCTGCACCCGGAGACCACCCCAGTAACCTTCGCGTATCAGCCGCAGCGGCTGGTAACGTTGCGCTTTGCCGAGCCGACGCCTTTCACGACTTTCCCGCCCAAGTTCCAGAGGACACCCGAAGCGTTCGCAACGGCCCAAAAGGTATTCATGGGACTGGTGGATGAGATCATTGACCGAGTGGCCGACATTCTGGAATCGATCGGCTCCGACCTCAATGCAGTCTCTCGGGTCCTCTTCGCCGAGGCCAGCCCGCAACCGGTCAAGAAGCCGAGCGTGGACTACACTGCGGTGCTCACGCGCATCGGCCATAACGGCGAGCGAGCCGCCAACGCGCGCGAGACCCTCGTGAGCATCAGTCGCCTGCTCGCGTTCTTCGCCGAGGCGCGCCCGGGCCTGGTCGGCGAGCCGCTGGACGAGCACTGGCGAACCGTCAGCAAGGATGTCTCCGCGCTGAGCGACCACGCCACGTTTCTCTCCAACAAGGTCAATTTCTTCCTCGATGCCACCTTAGGCCGCATCAACATCGAACAAAACAGCATCATCAAGTTGTTTTCGGTATTGGCAGTCGTCTTTTTGCCACCGACGCTCATCGCGAGCATTTACGGCATGAACTTCGAGTACATGCCGGAAATCAGGTCGGTGCTTGGGTATCCCTTCTCCCTCCTCCTCATGCTCTTGTCGGCGATTCTTCCCTACCTCTTTTTCAAACGCAAAGGATGGTTTTAGTGACGCACCACAAGAGTCCCCCCCCTTCTTCACCCCTTTTCGGTCCCGTCGAGACAACCGTGATGGCCGCATTTCTCCTTGACAGAGCCCGCGCCGACCGCCTACCGTAATCTCAGCGAGCCACGTAGCCTCACCCCTCCCATACCCGGCTTCAGCGGAGCGACCCGATGGCCAAGAAGGTCGGCATCTTCCTCTGCGACTGTAACCGCTCCCTCCCCCTGGATGTCGGCGCGATCACCCGATCCTTGAACCTGCCGA
>CAYSDK010000019.1:15519-18331 GCA_964429865.1 uncultured bacterium | reverse complement strand
AACCGCTCCCTCCCCCTGGATGTCGGCGCGATCACCCGATCCTTGAACCTGCCGACCCAGCCCCAGCTCTATTCCAGGCTTCGGCTGGACGACATTCATCCCCTCAAGTATCAGGCCCAAAAGGAGAAGTACGACCGACTCCTGATCGGCTGCTGCGGCCCCCGGGACTTCTTCCTCCAGGAGCTTGGCACGATCGGATTCCAGCCGGAGCAGATCCAGTTCCTCAATCTGAAGGAGGAGTGCTTTTGGGTCCATGAGGGGCGGGAGGCGGCGAATGGGAAGGCGGCCCGGCTGCTGCGAGCGAGCCTGGAGACGGCCGAGGCGCGCCGGCAGATGCCGGAGCGGCCGGTCAAGGCGGGCGATCTGATCTTCATCGCGGCCGAAAGCCCCCTCGCCTTTTCCCTGGCGAGAAGGCTCGCCAACCATGCCAAGGTGAGGCTCCTGCTCGAGGAGAGCTCGGAGGCCTTCGACAGCTTCCTCCCCTCGCCGCTGCCCTGCGAGGTGAACCGTGGGCGGATAACCGAGATCCAGGGGCATCTGGGCAAGTTCAAGGTTTGTATCGAGCGGGCGCAGTCCATCGACCTCGACCGGTGCGTCTCGTGCATGCGCTGCGTCCCGGTCTGCCACACCCAGGCCATCACCGCAGGCCTGCGCCTCATCGATGCCAAGTGCGATCAATGCGGAGATTGCCTCATCGAATGCGGCGAGGTCCGGGCGATCAAGATCCCCCGGAAGGACCAGCAGGTGGTCGAGGCGGATCAGGTGATCCTCTTCGGGAGCCGGGAGCTGCCGCCCCGCCACCGCCGGCCCGGCATCCATCACGTGCCCGTGGTCCGGCCTGAGGACATCGATCAGATCGCCTTCGACGTCATGGCACTGATCGGCGACTTCATGAAGCCGGAGTTCGTGAAGTACAACATCGGAACCTGCGCGGGCGGCTACGCCGATTTCAAGGGATGCGGCATCTGCGTCTCGGCGTGCCCCTACGACGCCATCCAGCGCGACCCGGCGGCTTCGCCTTCCCGGGTCAAGGTGGACCCGGTGAGCTGCGAGGCCTGTGGCGCCTGCGTCTCGGCGTGCCCCACCTCGGCCCTGCAGTTCGCCGAGCCATCCCCCGACTATCTTTATCGCAGGATGCGGGCGCTCCTCGCCCCTGTCAATGGTGGCGATACGGACCGTCCCGTCCTCGCCTTCCACTGTAGCAACCAGGGTCGGGTCGCGCTCCACAACGCACGGGCCTCAGGTGTCACGCTCCCCGCCAATCTGCTGCCGGTCGAGGTTCCCTGTCTCCGTTACGTCTCTGAGGCGAACATGCTCGCGGCCTTCCGGATGGGGGCGGCCGGCGTCGCCCTGCTGGGCTGCGAGGAGTGTCCCCATGGCGAGCGGCAGCTCCTCCTGGAGAAGCTCGATTTCGCCACAGTCGTCCTCGAGAGCTTCGGATTCGGCGGGGACCGGATCCGCCTCTTTACCACCGCCGAAGCCGCACAGGGGACACTCTTTGGCCTGGGCCGCTTTGCTGCCGGCCTCTCTCCCCTCCCTCTCAATTGGGACGGACAGTTTCCCGACAAGGTGGAGAACCGCGAGGTCATCAGCGACGCGATTTCCACCTTCCTGTACGGCACCGGCAAAGAGCCGGGACGGGTCAGGGAGAATACCTCGTTCCCCTTCGCCTGGGCCGAGGTCAGGGCCGAGGGATGCACCATGTGCCGGTCCTGCGTCAACATCTGCCCGGTCCACGCCTTCAAACTGGATGACGACAAGCACACCCTGGAGTTCCGGTACATGAGCTGCGTCGCCTGCGGGATGTGCGAAAAGGCCTGCCCGGAAAACGTCATCACCCTGCGGCGGGACCTGATCCTGGAGAAAGCGGCCTTCGCGTATCAGGTGAAGGTGCAGGATGAGATGGTGGGCTGCCTCCAGTGCGGCAAGGAGTACATCAACAAGAGGGCACTCGCCGCCATTCAGGCCAAGGTGGGGACGATGGAGGCCTTTCTCGAGGGTCGGGCGGATTTGTTGCTCATGTGCCCGAACTGCCGCGCGGTCAAGGCAATGATAGAGGTGCAAAAGGGGTGGGAGCCGTGATCGGGGACCGGGAGATCTCGGGGTTCCGGCGGGGATACTATGAACTCCTGTCTCAACTCTTCATGGAGGCACCCAAGGAGCCTCTCATCGAGGCTCTCGGCCGAGACCTGGAGGGGCGAATAGAGGCCGCTCAGAACCTCAATCCCTCGCTGGCCCAGGGGTGGCAAGCCATCGGGTCATACCTGTCCGAGCATAGGGGAGACCCTGCCCAGCTTTGCGAAGCCCTCGCTGAGGAGCACACCCCCCTCTTCATCTCTCCTTGGGAGCCCGTCGTCTTCCCCTATGAGTCGTATTACATGGAGAGAGAACTGTTCGGTCCCTCCCTGGCCGAGGTGCGGGGATTCCTCCGGCGGGCCGGCCTCGAAAAGCGGGAGGGCTTTACGGAGCCGGAGGACCATATCGCCTGCGAGCTAGAGATCATGGCCCAACTGATCGCGAGGCAGGAGGCGGCGAAGGAGCCGACCGAGGAGAAGCGATGGCTACACCTCCAGGGGGAGTTTCTCAGGGCCCATCTCCTCCCGTGGGCCTTCCTCCTCTGTGACGAGCTAGAAAAGAGGGAAAAAGTCATATTTTACAAGGGGATCGCGCAACTGACCAGGGGGTTCATGGAGCTGGAGAGAGAGCTTATGGCTCAGTGGGGTCCTGCCGTCCCCCCACGAAAGCCCGCCCGGGAGCGAGTCACCCGCTGGAAGGGACCGACCTTTGGCCCCCCCCAGATCGAGGAAATGGG
>CAYSDK010000019.1:0-15419 GCA_964429865.1 uncultured bacterium | reverse complement strand
CCCAGATCGAGGAAATGGGTGAAAAAAATACTTGACAGGAGGGGTCGAGTTTAGGGTACCTTAAGCTGAAAGATCTACCTGCATTAACCAGTCCGCTTTTCGCGGAACGAAAAGATGTCCAGGTCCTGTTTCCGCTCTTTCTTCCACCTGACGGTCTGAACCTGCAAGGGGAGTAGTGTACCTAGTGTACCTATCGTAGCGAAGGAGGTTGAGCGATGGTAGAGGGGTCGGTGAAGAGAATTGACCCTGTAAACCGTTTACTTGTCATCGCCACCGAGGAGGGGAAGGAGGTTACCCTTCATCTCGGGAAAGAGAGCAACATCGAAGTCCCGGAGCTTGCTACTGGAGGCTTCATCACCGGTAGCTTTGAATACCTGAAAGAGGGCTACTGGGTCGAAGCGAAGTTCACCGAGAGTGACGGTGTCTGTCATTGTAGCTCACTGAGTTGTCGCAGTTAGGGAAAGGACGGGCTATGCGCAAACGGAAGGAAAGCGCAGGGGTTCAAGGCGGGAGAAGGAGCTTCCTGAAGGGGCTCCTGACGGGAGCAGGGGTCGCCGTCGCCCTGGGGATGGTACCGAAAAAGGCTACGGCCCAGAAGAAACCGGGGGTCCCCGATCCGATCCTCTACCGCCGGACTGAAGAGGTTGAGAAGTACTACCGGACCCTTTACAGGTAGGAGGGATGGGGATGACGCTACGGAGAGTTCGAGAAAGCGAAACACTCCGAACTTCCCGGGTCGAGACGCTGAACCCCCTGATGGACCGCCGGAAGTTTTTGAAGTCGGCTGGTGTCGGGCTTGGAGTAGGGGTAGCCAGCTCCCTGGTCCCGAACCCCATCTTCCGGGAGGCCACTGCAGCGGTCGAGCCGCCCAAGCTTGAGCAATACAAGACCATTTGCACCAACTGCGCGGTCGGCTGCGGCCTGATCGGCGAGGTCCAGAACGGCGTCTGGGTGAGCCAGGAGCCTTGGTTCGAGCACCCCATTAACCAGGGGAGCCTGTGTGCCAAGGGGGCCGCGGCCCGCTCGAAGGTGGTCAGCGAAAAGCGACTTCGCTACCCGATGAAGCTGGCTGGTGGGAAATGGCAGCGGATCAGCTGGGACCAGGCCATGACCGAGGTCACCGCCAAGCTCGTGGAGCTCCGGAAGAAGTACGGGCCGGATGCGCTCCACTTCAACTTCTCCGCCCACCAGTCGAACGAGAACGGCTTTGCCGTCCGCAAGTGGGCGGCCATGTGGGGGACCAATAACGTCGACTTCCAGGCCCGTATATGACACTCGACCACTGTGGCCGGTCTGGCCAACGTGTTCGGGTACGGGGCAATGACCAACAATCAGAACGACATCCGGAACAGCCGGAGCGTGATGATCATCGGCATGAATCCGGCTGAGAACCACCCCATCTCCATGCAGCACATCCTGACCGCCAAGGAGGTCAACCGAGCGGTCATCATCTCGGTGGACCCGCGGTTCACCAAGACGTCTGCCTTCGCCAACATCTACGTCCGGATCCGCTCGGGGACCGATATTCCGTTCATCTTCGGGCTGATCAATATCATCCTGGCCAACGGCTGGGAAGACAAGAAGGTGATCAACGAGCGGACCTACGGCTTTGAAGAGCTCAAGGCCGAAGTGGCTAAGTACGACGCGGCTACCGTCGCGGATATCACCGGGGTGTCCAAAGAGGAGCTGTTCCGGGTGGCGAAGGCCATGGCCGAGAATCGCCCCGGCACTGTCATCTGGGCCATGGGCGGCGCCCAGCACAGCAACGGGACCGCCGTGGTGCGTAGCTACTGTGCCCTCCAGCTCGTCCTGGGGAACATGGGGGTGCCGGGCGGCGGGTGTAACGTGTTCCGGGGTCACGACAGCATCCAGGGCGTCACCGACATCGGTGGCGGCCCCGAGACGCTCCCCGGCTACTACGGGATCTCGGAGACCGCCTGGAAGCACTGGTCCAAAGTCTGGGACGTCCCCTACGACTGGATGGTGTCCCGCTTCAAGAGCAAAGAGATGATGGAAAAGCCCGGCTTCACCGTGGCCCGGTGGTACGAGGGGGTACTGCTCGACCCCAAAGAACTCGGCCAGGACACCAACCTGAAGGCCGTCTTCTTCATGGGGCACTCGAGCAACGCGATGTCGCAAATGGACCGCGTCAAGAGGGCGCTGGAGAAGGTCGAGCTGATCGTGGACTTCGACCCCTTTGTCACCAACACCGCGGTCCTGCCCGACAGGACGGACGGGATCTACGTCCTGCCGGCGGCCACGAACTACGAGCAATGGTGCACCTCCACCAACACCAACCGCGACCTCCAGTGGCGGCAGAAGGTGGTCGATCCGGTCTGGGAGGCCCGGACGGACCTGGCGGTCTTGATCGACCTGGCCGAGCGGCTCGGATTCAAGAAGCAGTTCACCAAGAACATGAAGGGTAGCTGGAAGGGCGTGCCTGCCAGCATGAAGGACGTCAAGGCGCTGCCGGAGCAGACGATCGAGGACGTGCTGCGCGAGATTAACATGGGTGCCCTCTCGATCGGCTACATCGGGCAGACGCCCGAGCGCCTGAAGCGGCAGCAGCAGTGGGCCCACGTCTTTGAGATCAAGACCAAGAAGGCGGTGGGCGGCCCGGTGGACGGCGAGCAGTGGGGCCTGCCGTGGCCGTGCTGGAGCGACAAGCACCCCGGCACCTCCATCCTCTACCGGACGGACATCCCCGTCGCCCGGGGTGGCTCCGGATTCCGTGCGCTTTGGGGCCCCAAGGCGCCCGACGGCCAGACATTGCTGGCGGCGGAGGGGTCGGCGCCGGCCGGTGGTCCCAACGCCGGCTATCCCGCCCAAAAAGAGTACGCGACCGACCTGACGAGGGAGGCTATCAAGCAGGCCATAGCCGAGGCGCGGAACCCATACGGCAACGGCCGGGCCCGGTTCAACTCCTGGAACATCCCGGATCCGGTGCCCACGCACCGCGAGCCTATCCACAGTCCGCGGCCGGACCTGATCGCGAAATGGCCGACCTACGACGACGTCAAGCAGCACTACCGCGTCCCGCAGCCGTACAAGAGCATGCAGAAGCCCGAGTGGGCGAAGCAGTACCCCCTCGTCCTCACCACGGGCCGGATCGTCGAACTCGAGGGGGGCAGTGCCGCGGAGCGGGCCGACTGGTGGCTGGTCGAACTGAACCCCGAGATGTACGTCGAGATCCACCCCAAGCTGGCCAATGATCACGGGATCAAAAATGGCGACTGGGTGTGGATCGAGTCACCAGAGGACATGGACGCCAAGCCGAGCCGCATCAAGGTCAAGGCCAAGGTCACCAAACGCGTCGGTCCCGACACCGTCTTCCTGCCCTACCACTGGGGCGGTGTGTTCGAGGGTAAGTCGCTGGCCCACAAGTATCCGGAGGGGACGGCGCCTTACAGCGTCGGTGAGTCGGCCAACACCGTCACGAACTACGGGTACGACATAGTGACCCAGATGCAGGAAACCAAGACCGGCCTCTGCCGGATCAAGAAGGCCTGAAAGGGGGTGTGAGTTATGGCTTTGACGACCGCTCGGATGAAGTTTTACATCGACGCCAAACGCTGCATCGAATGCGGCGGCTGCGAGGTCGCGTGCAAGAACGAGAATAACGTCCCGCAGGGCATAGCTCGCATCCGGGTCGTGACGGTGAACGAGGGGCAGCCGGGGGAGACCAACATCGCCGTCCCCTGCATGCACTGCTCCAAGGCGCCGTGCGTGGCCGTCTGTCCGGTGGATGCCCTCTACACCCGACCGGATGGAATCGTCCACGTCAACAAGGAGACCTGCATCGGGTGCGGGTATTGCCTGTATGCGTGTCCGTTCGGGGCCCCGCAGTTCCCCAAGGGTGAGCCTTTCGGGGCGCGGGGCGTCATGGACAAGTGCACCTACTGCGCCGGCGGGCCCGAGGAGCCCTTCTCGGAGAAGGAGCGGCGGTTTTACGGGTCCAACCGGATCGCCGAGGGGAAGCTGCCCATGTGCGCCTCGGTCTGCTCCACCAAGGCACTGGTGGCCGGGGATGCCGAAGAGGTGGCCAAGGTGGTGCGGAGTCGCGCGGCCGCCCGCGGCTCTGGCGTCGGTGCCTGGGGATGGGAGACCGCCTATCCACCAGGGCGGTTTTAGGCTCGTTCTCTATGGCAGTAACCGGGATCCCCACCGGCGCGGACGGGTGTCGGTGGGGATTTCCCTTTCGGAGGGATTGCCATGCCACCAACACAGTTCGAACCGATCCTCCTGGCAACCACCAAGTGGTCTGCCACCCCGCACGTCCCCCTCTATCTCTTCTTCGGGGGTCTCACGGCTGGGCTGTTGATCGCGGCCGCCCTCGCAGAGCTCGCCGGCTGGAAGTACCCTCGGTTTGACCCCCTCGCGCGGGTGGCCGCCTACCTGGCGATCCCTTGCGCCGGCCTCGGGGGCTTCTTCATCTCGGCGCACTTGGGCAAGCCGGAACGGGGGATCCTCTTCCCCTTCTTCTTTACCAATTACAAATCTTGGATGACGTGGGGGGGCTGGATTCTCGGCGGTGTCGCGCTGATCGCTGTTGCATACGGTGCCCTCTGGTACTTCCGCGCGGGGAAGGCAGCCAGGACCGTCCTGGCACTTTTGGGCTTGATCATGGCCCCTTTGCTGGCGATGTATACGGGATGGCTCCTCTCCGGTTTCAAGACCATCCAGAGCTACACCCCCCTATGGTCCGCGGAGTACCTGCCGATCATGTTCCTGAACTCGGGGGTGACGACCGGGATCGCCTGTGCCGGGCTCGGGCTTTTGGTCGCGCGGTACCTGTCTATGCGCTGGCCATGGGTGGGGGTCTCTCTGCCGAGTCAGGAGCTGAGCAATGTGCTGCGCTGGACCACCGTGGTCCTGGCGGGTGCGATCCTGGTCGAGGCATATGAACTCTACTCTTTCCTGACGCATCTCGCGAAAGGAGCGCCCGAAAAGGGAGGACCCTTGGTCTACCATATCCTCACCCAGGGTGATCTGGCACCCTGGTTCTGGTGGGGCTTTGTGGTCCCCGGCCTCGCCATCCCCCTCATCCTGGGACTCGTCGGGATCTTCGCGCAAGCCCGCAAGCCGATCCCGGCCCTGGCTGGCGCGTATTTTAGTCTCGCGCTCATCGGAGGCCTGGTCCTCAGATTCCTGATCGTCACAGGAGGAGATATGGTCAAACAGCCGCTTCACGCCATGCCATGGGCCACTGTCTATGGGGAGGGGGGCCCAGGAGCCAAGAAATAAGCTTCGGACCGGAGCGACGCCATGCCACGCACGTATCAGTACCGCCGGGGTGCCTTTGAGCCACTGGACAAGGGGGTCGTCACGGAACGGCCCCTGACCATCCTGGTGAATGGCCAGGAGCTGGCCACGATGATGAGCACCCCGGTCAAGCTGGATTACCTCGTGGTGGGGTTTCTCTCCTTCGAAGGGATCATCCAGGATCTTGCCGACATCACCTCCCTCGAGATCCACGAAGAGATGGGCCTGGCCGAGGTCACCCTCGCCAGGCCCTTCACCCCCCCGACCCGGCGTGTCTTCACCTCGGGGTGCAGCGGGGGGATCACCTTTTCGCTGGCGCTGCAGCCATACCCCCCCATCCTGTCTGAGGAGGTGCTCAGGCCGGAGCAGGTCTATCCCCTCATGCGCCAGCTCTTTGAGGCCTGTACCCTGTACATGGCCACCCGAGGGGTCCACGGAGCGGCCCTGAGCGACGGCGAGAAGCTGCTCATCGCGGCCGAGGACGTGGGGCGCCACAACGCCCTGGACAAGATCATGGGCGAGGCGCTGTTGAAAGAGATCCCGACCCGCGGGCGAATCCTCTTGAGCACCGGGCGCATCTCTTCCGAGATGCTCCGCAAAGGCGCCCACATGGGGACGCCCTTCATCATCTCGCGGACCTCGCCCACCTCGTTAGCGATCGAAGGGGCAAAGCAGCTGGGGATCACCCTGATCGGATACGCCCGGGGGGACGGCTTCAATCTCTACACCCACCCGGAACGGATCCTCTACACCCCCGCTGCTGAGCCCGCCCCTACCCGGTAGTCGGGCCCCCCTGATTCACTCGATGGCGTGCTATGATATTGTGATCACCGGGCAGGTCCGTAAACACTGAGACCCCCCACATGTGTGAGATCCTTCGATGAAGCACGTCATCGTCGGGACCGCTGGCCATATCGACCACGGCAAGACCGCCCTGGTCAAGGCCCTCACCGGCATCGATACCGACCGGCTCAAAGAGGAGAAAGAGCGGGGCATCTCCATCGAGCTCGGCTTCGCCTTTCTCCGCCTCGAAGATGGGTCCACCCTGGGCATCGTCGATGTGCCTGGCCACGAACGGTTCGTCAAGACGATGCTGGCCGGCGTGGGAGGCATCGATCTGGTCATTCTGGTCATCGCGGCCGACGAGGGGGTGATGCCCCAGACGCGGGAGCACCTCCACATCTGCCAGCTCCTGGGCATCCGTCGGGGACTCGTCGCCCTCACGAAGAAGGATCTGGTGGATCCGGAGTGGCTCGATCTCGTTCAGGAGGAGATCCGGACGTTTCTCACCGGAACCTACCTTGACGGGGCGCCGATCCTCTCCGTCTCCTCCCTCACCGGCGAGGGGCTCCGTGAACTCCGCAATGCGCTCGCTTCACTTGCAGCCGAAATCCAACCGAGGCGAGGGGATGGAATCGTCCGCCTTCCCATTGACCGCGTCTTTACCATCCGGGGCTTCGGCACCATAGTGACCGGGACCCTCTGGACAGGCTCCCTCGCCATCGGCGACGAGGTGACCATCCTTCCGAAGGACCTGCCTTCTCGGGTCCGGCGCCTCCAGGTCCATAATGAGAGTGTGGAGAAGGCCCTGGCCGGGCAGAGAACGGCGGTCAACCTCCCTGGGCTCGAGACTAACCAGATCGAGCGGGGAGACCTCCTCTGCCTCGCGGGTACCCTCCGGGTGAGCACATCCCTTGAGGCGACCCTTGCACTGCTGCCGGACGCCCCCAGGCCGCTCCACAACCGCGCTCGCGTCCGCTTTCATCTGGGGACGGCCGAGATCCTGGCCCGGGCCATCCTGCTCGATCACGAGAAGCTCAACCCGGGGGAGGAGGCGTACGCCCATCTCCGGCTCGAACGGCCCACGGCGGCCATGCCCCACGATCGCTACGTCCTCCGGAGCTACTCTCCTGCCACCACCATCGGGGGTGGGGTCATCCTCGATCCCTATCCATCCCTCAAGCGACGCAGGCGCCCGGAGGTCGTCGCCCACCTCAAGATCCTGGAGCGGGGCTCATCGCGAGACCGTCTCCTGCAAATCTTGAAGAGCAACACCTCCCCCCTCTCTCCCTTGAGCCTCCAATCCCTGGCCGGCCTGGACCCCGAGGCCCTGCAGGGTGAGCTTCGAGAGCTGCTGACAGCCGGAAAAATCATCCGGCTTCCGGGGCGGGATGGAGAGGCTTACCTCCATCGGGAGATCTATGAGGATCTCTGCGGGACCATCCTGAGCCTGCTCAGGCAGTTTCATGCGCAGAACCCGCTGCGAGAGGGGATTTCCAAGGAGGAGCTCCGCAGTCGCCTGGCAAGAGGGGTTGCCCCGGCTCTGTTCGCCCAGCTCTTGAACGACCTCACGGTGGCTACAGAGGTGACCCAGGACCGCGACAGGGTCCGCCTCACGGCGCACCGGCCCCGACTGTCGGCGGCAGAGGCGGCGCTCACCGAACGCCTCGAAACCCTCTACCGCGCTGCTGCACTCCAGCCGCCGACGGTGGACGCGGCCTTCAAGGAGGCGGGGGCAGATCGAAGAGCCGCGCAGGCGGTCTTCTTCCGTCTGGTCGAACAGGGCACCCTTATCAAGATCACGGACGACCTGTATGTGCATCGCGACACGTACGAACAGGCGAAGGCGCGCCTCGTCGAGCATCTGGCGCAGCATTCCTCCATCTCCGTTCCGACCTTCAAGGATCTGCTCGGCATCACCCGCAAGCACGCCATCCCGTATCTGGAGCACTTCGATCAGATCAAGCTCACCCGCCGCGCCGGCGACGACCGCGTCCTCTACGGCCGGTAGCACCGCCGATAGAGTCCCGTGCCTAGTTTCCGGTTGACAGAAGGGTGGAAGATATACGATGCTTAGGTGAGAACGGGCTCGGGTGAAGGGTTTTTCCGCAGCCTGGCGGTAGGAGGTGTGATGTTCGGATTAGGGATTCCAGAGCTTTTGGTGATCCTGTTCATCGTCTTGATCGTCTTTGGGGCCAGCCGCCTGCCCGAGATCGGCAGCGGCCTCGGGAAGGCGATCCGAGGCTTCAAGGATGCCACGTCGGGCAAGGACGCCATCGATGTGACCCCCAAGGAGAGCAAGGCGCCCGAGGAGAAGGCCGAGGGACAGAAGAGTTAGGAACGATCATGGGTGTAGGTCCCTGTAGGCGGGAAGGCCTCCCAGGCTCGTTGCGGTCTTGACGGCGCGCAGGACAGCGTGCACCAACATCTTTGCCCCGACCTGCCCCACCAGATTAACATCCCCTTCCGCTGCCTCTTTCGCTCACAAGGGATCTCAGGGCGGTTGATCCCGCCCTCTCCTTTTGATATCGTATCCACAAGGAGACATGCCGGCTTCCGGTGGATCCAGCCGACCTCACGCGTCCGAGCGGGGCGTGGGTCTCGGTGCGATCAGGGAGAGGGGTCGTTGTGAGGGATCCTGGCAAGGACATCGAGCGCGATTTCGAGCGGCTCCGCTCCACCATGATCGAGATGATGAAGTCCCTCTTCCACGGCGGCCGCCCCACCTCCGTCCGGGGTTCGAGCTTTGCCCCGGCCATCGATGTCTTCGAAACGAGCTCGGCCGTCATCGTGTTGATGGAGATAGCCGGGGCCGACCGGAAGGACATCGAGGTCCACCTCGATGGACGCCACCTTCGGATTGCCGGGGCGCGGCGCGTGGCTGCTCCGGGCGACGCACAACGATGCCACCAGATGGAGATTGAAGCCGGGCCCTTCGAGCGATGGGTCTCCCTCGACTTCACCCCGTCCCGTGACGCCATCGAGGCGGTCTATCAGGACGGGTTCCTTCATATCACCATCCCCAAGCGAGGGGACCCCAGCGTCACGTCAGTGCCGATTCTCACCGAGTAACCAGGCGCCCCAGGGAGGCACCCCATGAGAGCGCAGGACACAGCCCAGCATCGACCACCCGGCGCCGCTGACCCGATTCCACGCGACCTCCCTATCCTGCCACTCCGGGGAACGGTCCTTTTCCCGCACGTGATTCTTCCGATCCTGGTCGGGCAAGAGAAATCCATTCGCCTCGTCGACGAGGTGGTGGTGGGGAACCGGATGATCGGGGTCGTGGCCCTCAAGGAGCAAGAGGCGCAGGATCCCCGCCCTGATGATCTATTCCCGCTGGGGACCGCCGCGGTCATCGCCAAGATGCTCAAGCTGCCGGACGGAACGATCAGCATCATGGTCCAGGGCCTCGAGCGGATCCGCCTCGGCCAGATGACGCAGACGGAACCGTACTACCGCGCCGCTGTCGTGCCGCTCCCCGATCACGAGGTACGAGACCAGGAGGTCGAGGCGCTCGTGCTCAATCTGCGCCGCCTCTTCCAGGAGGCGGTGGACCTCTCCCCCAACCTGCCGGCCGAGCTCGCGATCATGGCGCTCAACATCGACGAGGGCGGGATGCTGGCCGATATGATCGCCTCGAACCTGAACCTCTCGATGGAGGAAAAGCAGGAGGTCCTTGAGATCACGGAGATCAAGCCCCGCCTGAGGCGCGTGACCGAACTGTTGACGCGGCAGCTGGAGGCCCTCGAGCTGAGTCACCAGATCCAGGACCAGGTCAAGGCGGGGATGGACAAGAGCCAGCGCGAGTACTACCTGCGCGAGCAACTCAAGGCCATCCAGCAGGAGCTGGGCGAGGGGGATGAGCGGACCCAGGAGGCGGAAGAGCTGCGCCGCCGGATCAATGAGACACCTCTGCCCGACGAGGTCCGCGAGGTGGCGCTCAGGGAGCTCGGTCGATTTGCGCGGATGCCGCCCGCCGCGGCGGAGTACAGCGTCGTCCGGACCTACCTCGAGTGGCTCCTCGACCTTCCCTGGCTCAAGGGGACCGAGGACCGCCTGGACATCGCCGCCGCCGAGCAGATCCTGAGCCAGGATCACTACAACCTGGAGAAGGTGAAAAAACGGATCCTCGAGTATCTGGCGGTTCGGAAGCTGAAGAAGGACATGAAGGGTCCCATCCTCTGCTTTGTCGGCCCCCCCGGCGTCGGCAAGACCTCCCTCGGCCACTCCATCGCGGCTGCGTTGGGCCGGAAGTTCATCCGCATCTCGCTCGGGGGGATCAGGGACGAGGCCGAGATCCGCGGCCACCGCCGGACCTATGTCGGGGCGCTGCCGGGCCGGATCATCCAGAGTATCCGGAAGGCAGGAAGCAATAACCCCGTCTTCATGCTGGATGAAGTGGACAAGATCGGAGCCGACTTCCGGGGAGATCCCTCATCCGCCCTGCTCGAGGTGCTGGACCCGGAGCAGAACACGACCTTTTCGGACCACTACCTCGAACTTCCCTTCGACCTGTCCCGGGTGATGTTCATCGCGACCGCCAACATCCTGGATCCGATCCCTGCGGCGCTGCGGGATCGGATGGAGGTGCTCGAGCTGCCGGGCTACACTGCCTCAGAGAAGCTCCACATCGCCAGGCGCTATCTGATCCCGAAGCAGCTTGAGGCCCACGGCCTCACGGCCGCGCAGCTCACGGTCACCGACGACGCCGTCCACGAGATCATCAGCTCATACACGCGTGAAGCGGGGGTCCGAAACCTGGAGCGGGAGATTGCCACCATCTGTCGCGCGGTGGCCAAGCAGGTGTCAGAAGGGAGGACCGATCCCGTCACCATCACCGCGGAAGGTCTGCGTCCCCTGCTCGGCCCGGTCAAGTTCTTCTCCGAGGTGGCGGAGCGGACCGCTCAACCGGGCGTGGCCACCGGGCTCGCCTGGACGCCCGCCGGGGGTGAGATCATCTTCGTGGAGGCCACGAAGATGCCGGGAAAGGGGAACCTGATCCTGACCGGCCATCTGGGTGAGGTCATGAAGGAGTCCGCGCAGGCGGCCCTGAGCACCATCCGGAGCCGTTCCCGGGAGCTCGACCTGGCCGAGGACTTCTTCCTCAAGCAGGACATCCACATCCACGTCCCCGCGGCAGCCATTCCCAAGGACGGACCGTCCGCCGGGATTACCATGTATACTGCACTGCTCTCCCTCGTGACGGGACGGCCGGTCCAGAGCGAGGTGGGGATGACGGGAGAGATCACGTTGCGGGGGCAGGTCTTGCCGGTGGGCGGAATCAAGGAAAAGGCGCTCGCGGCGAAGCGGGCCGGCCTCAAGGCCATAGTCCTCCCCGAGCGGAACGCCAATGACCTCGAAGACACGCCTGACGAGGTCCGGCAGGGGATCGAGTTCCGGTTTATCAGGACCGTCGACCAGGTCCCGGAGATGGCCCTCGTCCCGGAGGAGGCCCTGCTACCTCACGATGGCCGCTGACCCGGCCCGTAACGATCCCCCGTTGCTGTTGAGGAACCCGAGGAATTCGGCCACCACGGCCGGATCGTACCATCCCTTCCTGGCTTCCTCCTGCAGCACCTGCGTGGCGTCGGCACGCGAGAGGCTGGCCCGATAGGGACGGTCCACGACCAACGCATCGAACACGTCGACGATCTGCAGGATTCTGGCGGTGAGCGGGATTGACTCGCCCGCGAGACCGTCCGGGTACCCGCTCCCATCCCAGCGCTCGTGGTGGTGGCGAATGATCGGAAGAACCAGCCGCAGCGATCGCAGGGGTCGACAGATCCGCTCGCCGACCACCGGATGCAGCCGCATGATGCTCGCCTCTTCCGGCGTCAGAGGACCTGGCTTCAGGAGGATCGCCTCGGGAACAACGATCTTGCCGAGATCGTGTAGATATCCGGCCCGACGGAGGGCCCTGAGATCATCAGAGGGGAGTGCGAGCTGCTGCCCGAGCTGGACGGCGTAATCGGACAGCCGTTCACAGTGCCCATGGGTTGAAGGATCCTTCGCCTCAACGGCCAGGGCCAGACTGACCAGAACCGCCTCCACGTTTTCCAGCTCATCGGTATACTGCTTGAGCTTCAGGAGGGAGCGGACCCGGGCATCTAGTTCCACCCGGTGGACCGGTTTCGTCAGGAAATCGTCGGCGCCGGCCTCGATTCCCCGGACCCGGCTCTCGAGTTCCCCGGCGGTCGTCACGATGATGATCGGGACCAGGCGGGTCTCCTCGCGCTGTTTGAGTTGTTTGCAGACCTCAAAGCCGTCCGGCGGCGGCATGTGTGTATCGAGGAGGATCAGGTCAGGGGGGGCCTGGGCCACCTGGGCCAGGGCCTCCCGACCATCTCTCGCCCGGATGACCTGGTAGTCGTGGACGGTGAGAAAGGCCTCCAGGAGGTCCAGATTCTCCTCCTGGTCATCCACCACCAGGATGCGAGGCTGTCGTTCCTCGGACAGACCCCTCATTGGTGCCCTCTCCCCGGGGCAGAAATCGCAAGAGCCGTTCCACACCTGGACACCCACCCGGGGGAGACTTGCGCATGGCAGCGCGCAACTGTTACACTTGACTCCCCGGAGGTGGAGGCGGAATGGGTCTGGTGGCTCTCCCGGTCTTCAAAACCGGAGGGCCTGCCAAAAGCGGGCCGGTGGGTTCGATTCCCACACGCCTCCGCCATCTCTCCTCATTCGCCTTGTAGCGCTAAAGGGTCGCGTTGACAAGGAGTTTCCAACGCAAGCCGCACACCAACCCGTCACTGGCAGGAGGCCTCGTGCTGCGTCGGGAGCGAAAGGTGTTTCGGAGAGGCGTGCGGTGTCGCAGGCGAGGTGGCAGCTTAGCCACGCTCATCTTTCACCATGGACTGGATATATCTTCCGATCATCTGGCGCGTCGTTTCAGACAGCTCGAGAAACTCTAGTCCGGTACGGTAAATCAGTTCGCGCTCCCCAGTGGGCAGCACGTGTGACCCGTGGACTACCGACCGGGCCACGCGGCACTTGACCCGCAGTCGCTTCCCGAACAGGTCGAGGTCTAAGGAGGAGAGGGTGCCCGGGCGGACCACATGGGCATGTTCGATCAGCGAACCCCCTATACTGAGGTTCAGGACCACTGCATCATAGATGGCCGTGACCCGGCCCTTGGCCTTTCCCCCCACGAAGAACCGGGCGAACTGTCGCCGCGTCGCCGACTTCTGGTCTCGGAGCTCGGCCTCTTGCTCCGGGGTGAGCGTCTCAATCTCGGGGGACGCCTCTGCCGCCGCCTGCGCCTCGATTTCGGGGGGCGCCTTGGCGACGAACTGCACAATGGTCTCCTCGGGGGCCTCGGGGGCAAGTTGAACCTCGACCCCCTCGGCTGCTCCTGCGGAGACCTGGACTTCGACCCCCTCCGGCTCGTGAGCGGCCGATTGCGGCTCACCCCCGTCTGACGCCTCGGCGACGAGTGGGACTTCGACCCCCGCCTCGGGCGCCTCTACCGGTGGCTCTGTCCGGACCTCGTCCGGCACTGGGTGGGCCGATTCCGCTTCGACCCCCGGTAGCGTCTCCGCGGACGCCTGCGGCTGCACCTCTGCGGGAGCGGACTCGCGGCTAAACCAGCTCTTAAGGCGTTCCCTTCGTCTTACCACCAGAGCTCCTTACCCTGTTCAGTGCCTCCCATGCCGTCCCGAGGCGCCGGGTGCTGTCTAACCCTCGGTGGCCCCGTAGGAGCGGATGAGCGCCCCCAGGGACTGCTCGGCCCCCCGGGACAGGTGACAAAACTGCAGCCCGGTCTGATAGTACAGGGCACTCCCTCCCCCCCTGCGGCTTACACGACTGTGCACCACGCGGCACTCGACCGCCATGCGCTGATCGTCGATCTCTAGCTGGAGGAAGCAGGGGCTTCCAAGGGGGAGCATGCCCTGATGCTCGACGAGCGCTCCCTCCAGACTGAGATCGAGCACCTCGGCCTCCTGGAGCGCTGTGATCGCCGCGGTGACCCCGGAAACGCGAAAGCGCGGAGGCTTCCGCTTCTGGATGTTCGCGTGCAGAGCTCGTCTCCGGTGTGCCTTTGTGATGACCCTCATCGCTGACCCCGTCTCACGTCAACTCACGGCCCCGGCCGCCTTCGGAGTATCGACCATCTATGCAATTATGCTGCCACCTGCGCCACTGCCGTACTCCAGCCTCCCCTCTGAAGGGCGGGGGCCACGTGGAGCGTGATTCCAGACCCAGGGCCTCTCAAATTCGGATGCGTGTGATGACGGAGATGTGGATGCGATCGCCCCGTCGCGTCAGTTCCGCGTATCCCGCTGACTCTCGTCCATCTCGACGGCGAGGTTGAGGAGCAGGGTCTCCAGGTCTGTCTGAATGGTGTTCGGAAGCTGTGATGCGTCTCCAGCCGCGACGGGAACGAAGGAGAAGGACCCGCCTCGCTCGCGATGGGACGCCACCACAAGCGCGTTAAACGCTCCCTCTCCTGTCTTTCCCGCGAACTCAGCGTGCACGACCCGACCCGAGTCAAACAGGATTGCCCCCTGGCCGGCCTTTAACGAGAGGACGAGCCGCCCGGTCTTTCTGCCGATGGAGACGGCCTGGGTCACCTCCGTCAGATCCATGACCGCCAATGAACCTTGGAGGGTGGGCCCGGCTGCCGCCGCTCCGGGCTTCGTGGCCGCCTTCGAATCCGGGACTCGCGGCGACGCAAGGCCCGGGAGGCCACGAAGCCGCAGGTGAGTGTCCATGCGAGTCACGACGGTGGAGACGGGCAGGTTTTCCGGGAGGATCATGTCCGCTTGACTCTGGGTGGCGTGTGCCATGTGCGAGGTCCGATCGACCAGAAGGATGAACATGATTTCTTTGGTCGCGGGATCGGAGCGAACCGCTGTGCAGAGCTCCGAGCCATACATGTCTTCGAACATGGCCTGGCTGATGATAAGGTCTGGCCGGCGCTGCCGTAACATGGTCAGGGCGCGCGCGCCGCTCGGGGCCACCGAGACTTCGTATCCCGCGGCCCGCAGCGCCTTCTCGAAGCGGACGCTGCTGTCTGGATCGGCGTCAACGAGCAGCACCATCGGCATGGGATATCTCCCCTCCTTACACCCTCAGGAGGGCAAGGCCGCCCGGGCGGCAATTGGCATGATGCGGCTCAAGAGTAGCACATCCGGATGCTCTTCGGCTACCCTCTCTGCTCCCGAGGGGCCGTTCGAACCTCTCGATTTCAAGGCGGTGCATGGAGCGTGCCAGGGGCCATAGGGACCGCGAGGCCGGTGAGGCCCATGCGACGCGGGCCTCCGGGGCCGGATCAATTGTATAAGGCTCCGGAGAAAGGCGCTCGGAACATTCAAGGTCAGGAACCCCCGGAGGGTTTCGCACTGACCGATTCCAGGAGGAAATTGGCGAAG
>CAYSDK010000018.1:23876-29263 GCA_964429865.1 uncultured bacterium | reverse complement strand
GAGGGGTCGTGCGGACTGACCTGGGGAGCGAGAGAGGGGAGGACGTGAGACCATGAATGGATGCGCAGGATTCGACCCGGCAGGGGGCCCTGATTCCACGGTTGGTCATAGAGCAGGACACGATCGCAGACCGCTGCCGCCGCGACCGCCACCTCGTACTCATCCTCGAGCAACACATCGAGCTTGAGCCGCGTGGCGGCCCGGCGCTTATGGAGCGGTGCGTCGAGCCCGTCCCGGTCCTCGATCGCTTCAAAGAAACGGGAGAGCCCCCGCTCTTCCATCCACCGCTCGGTGATGGCCCGATCCCGCCTGGGCCGTCCGGTGATGATGAAGAGGCGATGACCCACCCGGTGGAGCTCTTCGATCCCCTCCCTAGCGCCGGGCAGGAGGGAACGGGAACCCAGGAAGTCGGCCCGATAGAGTTCCTCGAAGAAGGCTGCGATTGCGTCGGCAGGAATCTCGGGGTGGCGCCGGAAGATTTCCCATCGCGCCTCGGCCACCGGGACCTTCAGCCCAAACCGCCGGTTGAAGGCATCGAGGAACTCGGGCAGGGAATGGGTCATCACATCGTCGATATCAATCCCAATCCGCATCACACCTCCGTCCGAGGTCCGAGGTCCGAAGTCCGAAGTCGCTAAGAGCGAGGAGGGGGTCCCTTCCGAGGCAGGCGCCATCTGGCTTGCGTCGGCCGGGGTCCCGCCGCCGGAGCGAAGCGCAGGCGGGGGTGGCCCGCACTGGCGAATCAGAACGCCTCAGCGTGCGTAAGGTTGCCTCAGCGCATCAAGCCCATGCAGAATATGGCGTCGCCGAGGAAGGTCCCTCCGAGCTCTTAGTCGTCGATCGGTCAACTCCCCTCAGTCCCCCAAGCGCTGGGACAGATCTCGCGGAAGGCACAGTAGCCACAGGCCATGTAGCTCGGCCTGGCGGTAAAGTCCCGGGCCCGGATCCCCGCCGCGACCTCTGTGATGATCCCTGCCGTCTCTTCGATCGCCTCCGCGCTCTTCTCGGCGACGCCGATCAGCCCCGACTCCAGGAAATGCAGTTCCACCCGGGTCGGGATCTGCCCCAACATCTGCCGGTAGGCCAGGGCGTAGATCTGGAGTTGCAGGCTTTCGCGCGCCCGGCGCTTCGCCTCCTTGGGCTCGCGGACATCGGACGACTTATAATCAATGATGACGGCCTCATCTCCCCGCACGTCGATCCGGTCCCAGCGGCCGATGACCCGGTCCCGCCCCAGGGCAAAGCCGAACTCCTTCTCGATGAAGGTGGGAATTGTCCCGGTGGCCTCCTCCCGGTCGAAAAATCGCCTGAGGGTCTGTCGGCCCGCCTCAAGACGCTGCTCCTCATGGTCGCGGGAAAGAAACCCGCGACTGACCCAGGAGCCCTCAAAGACCGCCCAGAGCGCCTCGAGCGTCATTTGCTGCCCCCGCATCTTCCCGCGGAAATAGGCCTGGACCGCGTCATGGAGGGCCTTGCCATAGATCACGGTGTGGTGCTCGCGAATGGGCACCCGGAGGACCTGCGCGTACTTGTACTTGAGGGGGCAGGTCCGGTAGTCGTCCACGCTGAGGGTGCTCAGGGTCAGGATCGCCTCAGGGGCCATGGACTCGATCACACCCGAGCCCTCCCCCACCTGGGGGGCGAAGCGCGCGATCACCTCATCCGGCGAGGCTCGGAAGGCGGCCTCTGCCGGCGTCGGCTGATCCAGCGCCTCGAGGACGAAAGGGCTCACCTTCTTCGGCCTCCCGGTCCCGGCGTCCCGGTGCGAGGTGAGATACAGCTCGTCCTTGGCCCGCGTCATGCCTACATAGAAGAGTCGCCGCTCCTCCTGCAGGTGCACATCCCCTTCGGGGATCCGATCCTTGATGAGCGCTGCCGGCAGCTCGATGGGATCGCGTCTCCCCCGGTTCGGGAACCGATCAGCCGTGAGCGCGACCAGGAAGATCACGGGAAACTCCAACCCCTTGGCCCTGTGGACCGTGAGAACACTCACCGCATCCGTGTCCACATCCGCCTCGGCCACCGGCGGGTCCTCCCCGGCCTCGAGGAGCTTCTCCTGGTACTCGACGAATTGCGTCACCCGATCGAGCCGCGCGACGTCGCCGAACCGCTTGACCTTCTCGAAGAAGCGGGCGATGTTCTGCACCTGGACCTGGCTCGCGACATCCTGTGCCGCCATGAGCCGCTTCAGCACCCCGCTCTCCATCAGGAAATGGTAGAGGATCTCGCCGGTGCGGAGCCGCTGGGCCCTCCGAACATACTCCTCAAGATCCCCGAGGAGCTTCTGGATGGTCGCCAGTCCCTCACCCGAGAGGTCATGGAGTCCCGCCCCCTCGACGTTCGTGAAGATCCAGAAGAGGCTGCGGTGCATCCGGCGGGCTGCGGCACTACACCGCGCCAGATCCAGCGGGGGCACGCGATACAGATCGCTCGCCGCCAAGTGGTAGAGGGACTGGTTCTCCTCCGGATCCGCCACCACCCGGAGGAACGCCATCAGAAGACGGATCTCCTCCCGGGCGTAGAGACCGTGCGCGCCCGAGAAGCGCCACGGCACCCCCTTCATATTCAGGGCCCGCAGGAAGGGATCGGCGTCGCGGTTCGTCCGCACCAGAATGGCCATGTCCCGATACCGGTATCTCCCGGAGCGGGCCTTGGCCTCGATCAGCTCGGCGACCCCGTCCGCCTCGCTCCCTGCCGTGTCGTAATGGCGGTGCTCCACCGGACGCCCCTCCCCGCGAAGGGCGCGCAGATGTTTGTCCACCCCCCGCCGCACCTCCAGGCGTTCGGGGTCATTGTGGCGGATGAGACGGACCGCGGCATCGAGGATCGCCTGACCCGAGCGGTAATTGTCGTTGAGCACCACCACGGCCGCCTGGGGATAGACCTCGGTGAAGCTCAAGAGATTGCTCACCGCCGCTCCTCGGAACTTATAGATCGACTGATCGTCATCCGCCACCACGGTGAGATTTCCCTCTGGACGGGCGAGCGCCTTCAACAGCTCCCACTGGGCATAGTTGGTGTCCTGAAATTCGTCCACGAGAATGTAGCGGAATCGATTCCGGACCTCGGCGAGGATCGCGGGATGCTCTCGAAAGAGCCTGAGGGCCAGGACGACCTGATCCCCGAAGTCCACCCGCCCCTCTCGGGCCATCAGCTCCTGGTACTTCTGGTACGTCAGGGCGATTTCCCGCTGGCGCCGGGCCTCTTCCTGCAGGCGGGCATCCTGCGGGTGCGCGCATGCCCGCTCGGCGAGGCTTTCGGCAAGCTCAAGGTACTCCGCCGTACTCACCTCCTCATCCTTGGCCCGGCTGATGAGGGTGAGGATCCCATCGATGTATCTGGTCGGGTCTCCGAGGGGACGATAGTACGCAAGGGGAAATTCGAAGAGGCGTTCCCGAAAAAAGACCGCCTGCTCGGGGCGGGTGAGGACCGTGAAGTCGGAGTCGAGACCGAGCGCCAGCGCCTGTTCGCGAAGGACGCGATCGCCGAAGGCGTGAAAGGTGCTGATCCACACCTCCGCGTAGCCGTACGGGACAAGCAGATCGACCCGCTCCTCCATCTCCCCCGCCGCCTTGTCCGTGAAGGTGAGGGCGAGGATCTCGCTCGGCCGGGCCCGCTTGGCCGCGATCAGATAGGCGATGCGGCGGGTGAGGACAGTCGTCTTCCCGGTCCCCGCGCCGGCTACAATGAGGAGCGGTCCCTCGGGCGCGGTGACCGCCCGCACCTGGTTCGTATTGAGTCCATCGAGGATGACCTCGACCGGCGGGGAAACCGGTATCGGCGTGGGTGGGATCTGGTGGGCCCCTTGCATCCTCCCTCCGTCCGGGTGAGCGTGTCACAGTCGACGGAGGGTGTCAAGGTCGTCACTGTGGCCGCACAGCCAGCCCATCCTACATCTGCATCCCGTGCTTCTCCAGCACCACGCCCCGCACCCGATCGAAGTTGGCTAGTGACTTGTTATAGTTGGTCAGCGTTCTGACTTCGGCCGACTGGGCTACCGCCAGATCACGCTGGAACCGGAGGACCTCAAAGGTGGTGGAGACCCCGGCTTCCAGTCGTTTCGTCTCGATCCGGAGCTGTTCCTCGGCCAGCGCCCGGGCAGCCCTGGTCTGGTCTACGAGCTTGGCATCCGCGTCAATTCTCGTTACTGCCTCTCGGACCTCGGCCGTGATGTTGAGCTCCAGACTCCGGAGCGAGACCTGGGCCTGATCCCGCCCGAGCTGGGCCTTGAGGAATTCGCCCCGGGCCGCCCGATTGCCCAGGGGGACCGAGAAGACCAGGCCGGCCCTCGCCTCGTAGAAGTCCCCAGAACTCAACTCCTCGTTCGCCTTCCCGAAGTTTCCTCCGAGCCCATTGGTCCCCACCCTCCCCTCGAGGGCAAGATCGGGGAGGAGTTGATTACGCGTAAACCGGACGTTAAGCTCGCGGCTCGCGAGGTCTACCTTCGCCGCCCGGTACTCGGGCCGCTTCTGGAGGGCGTCGGCGATCCCCCCCGGAAGATCCACGTTCACCGGGTCGAACCGGGCCGGGTCCGCCGGAAGGATAGGCCCGCCCCACTCCCCCTGGGCGGGGATGTTCAAAGTGACCTTGAGACGATCCTCGGCATCCCGCAGCTGTTTCACTGCCACGGTGACTCCGGCTTCTCTCGCCGCGACATCCGTCTCGGCCTGGATGACCTCGACTGGCGCCGCCACGCCCGCCCGGACCCGAGTCCGGTTCAATTGGGACAGCTCCTTGGCTAGGCCGAGGGAGCGCTGTGCAACCTTAAGATCCTCCAGGGAAAAGACCAGATCCCAGTACTGGGTCTGGACCTGCGTGACGACATCCATGACCCGCGCCCGCAGCCGGTCCCCGGAGATCTCACGGTCGTTCTGGGCAATCTTGATGGCGGTGCGGTTGACGTCCACCCCGAAGTTCTTCAACAGGGGCTGCGTGAGGGTCAGGGCCAAGTCGTTGAGGTAGGCCGGGTTCAGCACCTGGAGAAAACTGGTGTCGGTATTGTTCTGGTTGGTGCCGTAGCGCACTTCGTAATTGGCGCCGGTCGGGAGGAACTGGCGGATCCCCCCCGCGCCGAAGATATCCTCGTTGTCAGTGACCGCATTCGTGGACAAGGCCGACCGGTTCTGGAACTTGCTCTTGGAGAAGAAGATCTCGGCGAACGCGGCCGGATCAAAGACGGCCTTCGCGACGGTAACGTCGGCGTCCCGGATCTTGGGGTTGAACCCCTCGATGGCGATGTCCAGATTATTCTTGAGGCCCAACAGGATGCTCTCCTTGAGGGAGAGGACCATCACCTGTGCGGGCGGCTCGACCGTGGGGCCCTGCCCTGAGCCTGCCGAAGGGCTCACCGCTGAAGGTTCGGCAGGGCTCGCTGCTGGCGGTTCGGC
>CAYSDK010000018.1:22628-23776 GCA_964429865.1 uncultured bacterium | reverse complement strand
GCAGGCTTCTCCTGGCCCAGGGCGGGCCCCAGCCACAAGAAAAGGGCCGCAAGGGCCCCCACACCGATCAACAGATTTTTCACGTTCTCCATGCTCCTCCTCCTGTCGACGAACGGGCGCTCACCGGCCTCGACTTTCGGGAGCTGGTGCCTCCTCCACGGACTCTAATCGAATATAGACGGCGTCTGGCAGATACAGGCCCCAGTAGAACAGCTCCCGCGACACGTCGACCGTGGCATCATGATACCCGGGAAGCTGGGCCGTCACCTTCACGCCCCCGAAGTCCCCAGCGTACAGAACCGGGGACGCTCCAATCACCTCTCCATCCACCACGATCTCGGCATTCCCTGGTTCTGTAAAGACCATCATGGTTGAGGCGCACCCACTTGAGAGCCAGGCAAAGCCGATGAAGCCCAGCACCGCTGCGACTCGACGGTGCTCGCCGCTGATCACTTGACGCATCGTCCCTCCTATTCTGTTTCTCCGTGCTCAGGGACAGATCCGCACGGAACGCCCTATGCTGCTGGAGGCGCATCGGGTGGCTCCCGACCGCTTCTCTCGGCCGCTCTGCACGCTGTGGCTCCCGACGGGGGGGGATTCTGCGATCTTCCCCCCGTGGTGAGCCCCGTCGAACCGCATCGCCGGGTGTCGGGGGCGTAAGTCTATGGGGTGATGCTGTCCAGCGCCGTGGTTTTTCGGGAAATGCTGCCACAGATGCGGCTGATCCGTGAAAAACCTTCTCCCGAAATGTGGGTGGTGGACGAGATGGCCGGTGTGCAGTGGAAAGGCGGGGACAAAGACCGTCTCAACGATAACGGCAGCCGGCTGGGTCACGATCACCTGGGGCTGGGGAGGCGGAGGTGGCTCGAACGCCACCACGGCGATGCCTCTCTCTGCCGCCACCCCCTCAAGGGTCCGTAAGGCGGTCTCGGGGGTCTGCAGAAGCCGCCCCGCCGAGCTGGCTGCCAGGAGTGAGCGCGCGAGATCGGCCATCCACCCAGGATCGATCGGCTCGTCGAGCATCCAGCCTGCCGGGGGCAGAATCCCCCGCTCGAGCAGCGCGTTCACCGCCTGGAGCGGGGTCGGGCGATGCACCAAGGCCAGCCTCTCGGCCAACGCGACGGCGACGCTCCCCTGGGTCTCGGAGG
>CAYSDK010000018.1:17898-22528 GCA_964429865.1 uncultured bacterium | reverse complement strand
CCTACTCGTAGCGCAGCGCCTCGATGGGATCGAGGGACGCCGCCTTCCGCGCCGGATAGTACCCGAAGAAGACGCCGACCACCGTCGAGAAGAGAAAGGCCAGGAGAATCGCCTGGGGCGCGATCAGGGTCTCCCACTGGGCAAGAAATGAGAGAAGGGCCGACCCGCCGACCCCCAGCCCGATCCCGACGATGCCCCCGATCAGGGACAGTGTCACCGCCTCGATGAGGAATTGCGTCAGGATGTCGCGCTCCCTCGCCCCCACCGCCATGCGAATCCCGATCTCCCGGGTCCGCTCGGTCACCGAGACAAGCATGATGTTCATGATCCCGATGCCCCCGACCAGGAGGGAGACGGAGGCGATCGCCCCCAGGAGTAACGACATGGTTCGTGCCGACTCCTCCTGGGCGGCAAAGACCTCGGAAAGGTTCCGCACGGTAAAATCATCCTCCTGTCCCGGCTGCAGGCGATGCCGTTGCCGGAGCAACACCGTCATCTGTTCCACCGCCTCGTCCATCCACTCGGGCCCCTTGGCCCTGATGACGATCGCCCCGACACTCCGGGCATTGGCCTGGCTCACCCCGAGGACCTTCCGCTTCGCCGTGGACAGGGGGATGACCACGATGTCGTCCTGATCCTGTCCAAAGGCTGACTGCCCTTTGGCGGCCAGGACTCCAACGACGGTGAAGGGGACCTTCTTGATCCGGATGATCTCGCCGACCGGATCCGAATCCCCGAATATATTCTCGGCCACCGTTTGGCCGAGGAGGACTACTTTGGCCGCCCCGTCCACATCCTGCGACGTGATGCCCCGACCGGAGGCGACCGGCCACTCCCGCACCACGAGGTACTCCGGGGTCGCGCCTTGAATGACCGTGGACCAGTTCTGGTTCCCGAAGACCACCTGCGCCGTCCCGCGCATCGTGGGCGCCGCGGCCTCCACGGCGGGCACCTCCCGGGCAATGGCCGTGGCGTCATCCTCGGTCAGGGTGAGGACGCTCCCGCTGCCCAGGCGGATCCCGCCGCTGGTGGTGCTCCCGGAGAGGATGATGATGACGTTGGACCCGATGCTCCGGATCTGCTCGGCGATCCGCTCGCGCGCGCCGGTGCCGACCGCCATCATGGCGATCACCGCGCTGACGCCGATGATGATCCCGAGCATCGTGAGTGCGCTCCGGAGCTTGTTGACCCGCAACGCCCTGAGGGCGATCTGGACGCTGGCCCCGATGTTCATGTCGTCGGCTCCTCGATGGGCTGCGCCGCGACGGCCCGATCGGTCAAGAGCAGGCCGTCGCGGAAGGTGAGAATGCGGCGCGCGTATCGCGCCATCTCGTCGTTATGCGTCACCAGCACGATAGTCATTCCGCCCCTGTTCAACTCCTGGAAGAGCGTCATGATCTCGGCACTCGTGCGGGTGTCCAGGTTGCCGGTCGGCTCATCCGCCAGGATCAGGACCGGATCGTTCACCAGAGCGCGCGCGATGGCGACCCGCTGCTGCTGTCCTCCGGACAGCTGCGCTGGGTGGTGATCCGCTCGATCAGCGAGGCCCACCGCCGCCAGCTTGGCCTGCGCCTTGGGCCGCCGCTCGCCGGGCGGCGTCCCGTTGTACAGGAGGGGAAGCTCCACGTTCTCGAGCGCGTTGACCCTCGACAGGAGATTAAATCCCTGGAAGACGAACCCAATCTTGCTGTTCCGGATCCCGGCCAGCTCATCGCGGCTGAGCCGCGAGATGTCATGGCCCTCGAGGAGATACCGCCCCGATGTCGGGGTGTCGAGACACCCCAGGAGGTTCATGAAGGTCGATTTACCCGAGCCGGAGGGTCCCATGACCGCCACGAACTCTCCCCGCTGAATGTCCAGGGTGACCCCCCGCAGGGCCTGCACGGCCACCTCACCGATCCGGTAGGTCTTGGCCAACGACTCGACGCGGATGATCGCCGTCATCGCTTACGCCCCTGGTGATTGGTGGTTGGTGGCTGGTGATTAGTGGTTAGGCAAAGGGCGGGAGCTTCACCATTCACCAATCACTAGCCACTAGTCACCCTAAAAGCCGAGACTACGCCGGCGCTGCTGCGGGAATGGCCCGCTCCCCTGCTGGGGGCGCCGGGATCCATCCCGTGCGCCCAATCCGACCACGACCGACTGCCCCTCTTTCACGTCCCCCTCGAGGACCTCGGTGAAGTATTCGTCGTTCAATCCGAGCTTGACCGCCACCCCGCTGAGCCGTCCCTCATCGAGGATCCAGATCTGTGATGGCCCACGAGTCTTTTCCTGGGCCGCGAGGGGCTCCCCGTCGGGAGAGGGGGGCCTGAACCGCAGCGCCGCATTGGGAATCTTGAGGGCGTCCGCCCGCCTGTCCACGAGGATCCTCACGTTCGCGGTCAATCCCGGCTTGAGTTTCAAATCGGGATTGACCACCGCGACCACCACGTTATAGGTCACCACATTTTGCTGCACGATCGGGGCCTGGCGGATCTGGACCACCTGACCCTTAAACATCTCCCCCGGAAAGGCGTCCACGGTGAAGCTCACCTGCTGGCCCACCTGAATCCGGCTGATGTCCGCCTCGTCCACGTTGGTATCCACCTGCATCTTGTTGAGGTCCTCGGCGATCAGGAAGAGCGTCGGGGCCTGCAGCGAGGCGGCCACCGTCTGCCCGACATCGACGTTCCTCGCAATCACCACGCCATTGACCGGAGCGTAAATATAACTGCGGTCGAGGTCCACCTGAGCCGCTCGAAGGGCGGCGAGCGCCGCCTCGAGTCGGGCGGCCGCCGAGTCGTAGCTGGCCTGGGCCGAGTCCCGCTCCTCCTGGGAGATCCCCCCCTCCTGAAAGAGGGCAGCGCGGCTGTCCCGTTTGATCTTGGCATCCTTGACACCCACCCTGGCATTGTCCGCGTCGGCCTTGGCTTGGTTGACCTTGGCCTCGAAAGTATCAGGGTCGATCCGACCGATGAGCTGCCCCTTCTCCACCCGGGAGTTGAAGTCGGCGTACAGATTCTTGATCTTCCCAGAGACTTGGCTCCCCACCTGGACGGTGGTCACGGCGTTCAGCGTTCCGCTGGCCGAGACCGTCGCTACGATCTCCCCCCGCTCGACGGGCGCTGTCCGGTATTTGGGGCTCTTCTCTGAGCGGAGCCAGGCCACGCCCCCGACCCCGATGAGAAGGGCGAGGAGGACAAGAATGCCGATGATCCTCGCCTTGGGCCGCCCCATAATGGTCATCAGCGCCTCTCGGATGCTCGGACTCTTATCGGACCCTCGAGCTTTCACACCCTGCCTCCGGTACCCAGCTTCCTGTGCAGGAATCAGTGCAAGACCCTACCGTTCGCTCCGTTGCTCTCTCTCCGCGTCCCACGCCTTGAGGAAGGCCTCAAACCGGGGCTGCTGGTCGGGAGTCAGCATGGCCCGGATCCTTCCTCGGGCCCGCTCTTTGATCTCGGTCACCTGGGGCGCGATCGTCTTCCTGACCTCCGCGAACTCACCCCGGGTATCGTCCAGGATCCGATCAAGCTCCTTCCGCTGATCAGAGGTCAGTTGCACGTCCCGGGTTAGCAGGGAGACGTACCGCTCCCGATCGAAACGCCCCCCTCGTCCTTCGGCCGATGCTCCATACGACCGCTCATAGAGGCGGAGCCCCATAGCCCCGGCGGCCAGTCCTAGCGTAAAGACCAACGTGTAGACGATGACGTGGACTCGTCCCCTCATGGCGTCCGTTTCTCCTCCTCAAGGATTGATGCCAGGATCTGATCATGGGTCGGCCGGGGAATCCCCAGGAAGGAGAAAGTCTCGGAGCCACCCGCCGGAGAGTCCAGGAAGGACAGGACCGGCGAAGGAGGAGGCGGGGAGAGAAGATAGGCTCCGCTCGCCAGCATCAACGTCAGGCTGGCCAGGGTCGGAACGAGGAGCCTGATCCCGAATCGCGGGGCGACGGGTGAATCCGTGGCCTCACCGATCCGGGCTCGAAGCCGAGCCATAAAATAGGGGGATGGCTCGTCGCCAGCCGTCACAACCTCAAGCAGCAGTCGGGTCAGGCGCCGGGTCCGAGCGACCGCCGCGCAATCCGGACACGCGCGGAGATGCAGGGTAAGGGCGTCGGCCTCTGCAGATGCAAGGGCCGTCCGCCGGTCGAGCGCCTCTTTCGCATCGCGGCACTTCATCCTTCCCTCCCGCCCGGAGGACTCTCTCCGCCAAGGAGCTTGCGCAAAGCGCGCCGGGCCCGGAACAGGCGGAGGCGCACTGCCACCTCTGAGCATCCGAGAATTTTCGCCACTTCCTTCGTTTCCATGCCCTCTCGCTCCTTCAAAAGAAGGACAGCCCGATCCTGCGGTGCGAGCTGGCCCAACAGCTTTTCCGCCAGGTCCCGGAGGAAGAGGCGATCGATTTCGCGAAGGGTGCTTTCATCCTGCACCAACCTATCGAGCACCGTCGTCTCTTCCGGACCGAGCTCGGAAAAGAATCGCTCCGGCCGCCGACGCCGACGGCGGAGGTGATCGTAGCACAGATTGACCGCGATCCGGGCCAGCCACGGGCCCACAGACGAACCCTGCTGGACTTGCCCCAACGATCGATAGGCCCGGAGGAATGCCTCCTGCCCGATATCCTCCACCTCGGCGCCCGGTACCATCCC
>CAYSDK010000018.1:15927-17798 GCA_964429865.1 uncultured bacterium | reverse complement strand
AGACCGACGCCCGGGATCCGGCTGGCGACGGCATTCTGGCCTCGGCCAAATGGATCAAAGATCCGCTGCCGATCCTCCGGCCGAATTCCGATCCCGTTATCCCTCACGGAGACGGCAAGGGTGCCCGGGTCGCGGAGATGGGCGGCCACGGTGACCTCGCCTCTATCGGCGGTGAACTTGAGCGCATTGGAGACCAGGTTCAGGAGGATCTGCCGGAACTGATGATGGTCACCCCGCATCGGGGGAAGCCGCGGCTCGCCCTGAACCGAGAATGTGATCCCCTTGTTCACCGCCTGGGGGGCCATCAGTGCACTGACCTCCTCGAGGACGGCGAGGGGGCTGAACTCCTCCGCGAAGAACGTTCTCCGACCCACGTCGTCCTGGGCGAGCTCCAGCAGGTCATTGGCCAGTTTCAGGATGTGCTGCGCGCTGCCGTAGATGTTCTGCAGGTACTGTTGCTGACGCGTCGACAGGGAGCCAACCCGCTTGTCCTGGAGGAGCTCGGCGTACCCCAGAATCCCCGTGAGCGGCGTTCGCACTTCCTGGGAGAGCTGAGAGATGAATTTGTTCTTCTGGTTATGGGTCTCGAGGAGCTGCTGGTTCGTCTGGAGGAGTTGATCGTGGAGCTGGGCGCTTTCCAGGGCCGTGGCCGCATGATTGGCGATGGCGGAGAGGAGGGCAAGGTCTGCCTCCCCGAACGGCGTCCGGTCGATCCGATTAATGAGCTGAATCACCCCGAGGACCCTCTCCGCGGTCTTCACCGGGACGCAGAGCACGGACCGGGTTTCAGAACCGATCAGGGCATCGACCCGGGCGGAAAACATCGGGTGCTTGCTGACATCGGGGATGACGAGCGCCTCTCCGGTCGAGGCCACCCAGCCGGCGATCCCCTCCTCCGCCGCGACGCGCAGCCCCTGCAGCAATTCCCGCCGCTCCCCCAGGACCACCGCAAAGGTGAGCTCCCCGGTCTCCTCCTTGAGGAGCAGGGAGCCGGCCTCGACCTTCATCAGCTCCACCACCTGCTCCATCACCAACCGCAGGAGCAGAGGGAAATCGAGTGTCGACGTAAAGGCGGCCGTCACCTGGTTCAGCACGCTCATCTCCTGGAGCCGCTGGTGCACGTGGCTGATGTCCTGGAGGATCATGACGCCGCCTGCCGGCCTGTTTTCCTCGGTCAAACCGGTCATCGTCACCTTCAGGACCCGCCCGCCGTGTCGAAACTCGAACTCTTCCCGCCCACCGGACTGCTCCATCCGCCGAATCGCCGCCGGGATGGGGTCGCCGAATACGGACCCGATGGGGACGGCGACGAGCTCTGTCTCTGATCGCCCGAGGAGCCGGACCCCGGCCGGATTGACGTAGACGATCTGATGGGTCTCGTTGAACTCGATGACCGCCTCTCCCAGCGCGGCCAGCAAGGTGTCCAGGTGTCGCTTGATCGAGAGGAGCTCGCGCGCGATGACGCGGGGCCGCACGCCCTCGAGCCCCACCACGACCGGGGGCCCCGCGTCCACTTCCGCACTCCCCAGGCGCTGGACGATATCCAGAATGTCCACCACCATGGCATCCATGCGGCGCTTGGCGACATAGGCCTTCGCCCCTATCTCCTGCAGCTCCTGGGCGCTGGGAAGGCCCTCGGCGATGGTCGCGGTCAAGACGACGACGGGGACGTGCGAAAGCTGGGGATCTTGCGACAGGTGACGGCAGAGTTGGCGCCCATCCATCACGGGCATGATCAGGTCCGTGACGATGAGATCCGGCGGATGGCGCCGAGCTTGCTCTAACGCCTCGAGGCCGTTCCGGGCCTTCGAGACGATAAAGCCCGCTTCCCCCAGCGCATCCCCCACGCCGGCGAGGATGATTTCGTCGTT
>CAYSDK010000018.1:11230-15827 GCA_964429865.1 uncultured bacterium | reverse complement strand
TAAAGCCCGCTTCCCCCAGCGCATCCCCCACGCCGGCGAGGATGATTTCGTCGTTGTCGACGATCAGGATTTCCTTGGACACGCTCTCCCCCACGCCTACCCTAGCAACGCGTATGCCAATATACGGGATTCCCCCTGCCTTTGACAAGCCTCTCTTCGATCGCCCTCAGGGGTCGCGGAGAAGAATGGAACAATAGACCGCAGCGTCGCATTGGTCCAATGTTCCATTGTCCAATGCTCTACTGCTCTGAAAATGAAAAAGCCCGGGGGAACCCGGGCCTTTTCATTTTCTGGTGGAGGCGGCGGGAATTGAACCCGCGTCCGAGAACGAGCCCATAGAAGCCTCTACATGCTTAGCCTGTGTTTTGATCTCGTCGGTGAAAACCCCCACAGGCAGGGTTCATTCACCGACCAGCCCTTTAGTTCTCGCCCCCCGCCCCCGGGCCGGAGAAGGGAGGCCAGCTCACCTGTATGACGCCTTACCCTACCCGGTAAGCGAGGCCAGGGAGGCGTGGCTGCTAGTTAGGCAGCCAGTGCCAATTCAGCGTTGGCAGTTGTGTTTTTCCCACCGGTTTTACGAGGGTGATGGGACCTCGGCATGCCACCTCTACTAACCGCGTCCCCGTCGAAACCGTTACGCCCCCTTTCTCCGATGACCGATCACCGTTCACCGATGACCGTTTCAGTCCCGTCACCGGTCGTCGGTCGTCGGTCATCGATTCCTTGTCATCGGTCGTCTGTCATCTGTCATCGGTCAACGGTCATCGCGCTTTTTTCAGTGCGTCTGCCACCTCCCGTTCCTGGACCCGGCGCTTGACATCCTCGCGCCTGTCGTACTGCTTTTTCCCCCGCGCCAGCGCCAGCTCCACTTTCACCCGGCCATTCTTGAGGTAGAGGCTCAACGGCACGAGGGTGAGTCCCTTCTCCTGGACTTTCCCGATGAGGCCCCGTATCTCATGCCGATGCAACAGCAGCTTCCTGGGGCGCAGCGGGTCATGATTGAGCCGATTGGCCGGGGCGTACGGACTCACGTGACAATTGAGCAGGTACACCCCGTCCCGCTCCAGAGCCGCATAGCTGTCCTTGAGATTCGCGCGCCCCTCCCTGAGCGACTTCACCTCGCTGCCGGTCAATGCGATGCCGGCTTCGAAGACCTCTTCGATGTGGTAGTCGTAGCGCGCCTTCCGATTCGTGGCGAGCGCCTTGCCCTGCGCCATGCCCCCTCACCCGTGCGGCAGTCCCTGCTGCGCATTAAGCATAAGCCTTTTCGCGCCCTTTTTCAAGTTGTCCCCCCTTGGCGCGGAGCGTGTGGCGGCGGCCGACGCATCACGGAGACTCCGGGGAAGGGCAGGCTGCCACAGCACCCAGCGACCCGGCAGGCCCCGGATGGGCACCCCGCGCGTGATCGGGCCTTCGGCCGCGAGCCGCCCGAGGGCCCTTTCCACCTCGGGCACGGACAGGTCAAAGAGGCGAGCCATGATCCGTTCCTGGCTTGCGATGACATGCGTGAGATGCTCCCTCACGATCTGGAGCACCGCATCGTCCCGCGAAAGCCCTTCTCCCCTCCTCACCTGCTCGGGCAACCAGTTCTCCAACAGGTCCCAGCGGTAGCAGAAGGAGGGCTCGTAGATCTCTTCCACCTTGACCACCCAGAGCTTCCGTTGGAGCTCGGCCATGGCCCGCTCAAATTCTCGGGTTCGCTCCGACGCCTCACATCCGGTCCGGCGGCGAAGCCTCGGCGTGATTTCGGGGCTCTCCTCCATCAAGGCATCCATGATGCGAAGGGCGGTCCGGCTCAGTCGGCCGTCCCGGTAGTCCGCCAGGTAATCGCCGCTTCGCCTCCCCTCACGGATCAGGGCCACGAAGGCGGGAAAGAGCTCCAGCGAGACGAGGGTCGGCCTCCCCTTGAGGAGCTTGCCGTAATAGACGAGGCGTTTGGCCGGCAGGAGGTCCTTCAGCTCCCAGGTGAGGAGCACCCCCGGATCATGGTGGGTATGCCTGGGCCAGCGGGGATGACGGCGGCCGCAGACCGCGACCCAGAGGCAAGGGGCTGAGAAGCCAAAAGTGCTAAAGGTGAAGCAGAAGCCGACCTTCCGGATGAAGCGGAGCGCACTCTGTTCTCCGCGGATTCTCAGATGCGGCAAGCGGTGAAAGGTCCGATCGCGTATGGCTTCGAGTTGCTGGCAGGTTATGTGGAGCGGAAGGACTACTTCTCTCATGATGCGAGAGAGAGCTGGGCCCGTACCTCCGCTATCGCTCTCCTCAACTCGGCGACTTCACTGATCAGCTCCGGAAGCTTCGCGAGGGCGGCAAGCTGTTGCTTCGCCTTCTGGATGGGTCTCGTGGGGTACCCCATCACCACCTCGCCCGCCCTGATATGCTTGCCGGCGAAGACCAACGACTTGCCTCCCACGACAGCGCCATCGCCAATGGTGACATGGTCGGAGACCCCCACCTGCCCTGCGAGGACACACCCCGCACCGATCTTCGAGCTGCCGGCAATTCCCACTTGGCCCGCGAGGACGGCGTGCTGGCCCACGGTGACATTGTGGGCGACCTGGACCAAGTTGTCGATCTTGGCGCCGCGGGAAATCATCGTGGTCCCCAGGGTGGCCCGGTCGATGCAGGTATTCGCGCCGATCTCGACGTCATCGTCAATCACGACATCGCCCACCTGGGGAATCTTGACGTGGCGGGTCCCGTCCCACACATATCCGAAGCCATCAGAGCCAATGACGGCCCCAGTGTGGATGGTCACGCGCTCGCCAATACGGCAATTCGGGTAGAGCGTCACATGCGCATGCAGGAGCGTCTCACGACCGATCACTGTTCTGTCACCGATGACACACCCCGGACCAATGACGGCGCGATCTCCCAATTCCACCGCATTGCCAATGACGGCGTAGGGACCGATCGAGACATCGCTCCCGAGACGGACGTCCCGTCCCAAGACCGCTGAAGGATGCACGCGCGGGTCCGGGCGCTCGGGGGGATAGCAGAGGGCAAGAATCGTACTGAAGGCCAGACGAGGATTTTCGACCTGGATCAGGATCTTTCGACTCTCTCTGATGTCACGCGGGACAAGGATGCATGAGCCTAAAGATTTCTCGGCCTGCGCGAAGTGGCGGGGCGTCTGGGCGAAGACAATATCGCCCTCCCTGGCCGTTTCGATACTCGCGACACCCGTGATCACCGTGGACCCTTCCCCCACCACGGTTCCTCCAACCTGACGCGCCAGCCCCTCAACAGTAAAGGTCCTCATCGTCTTCTGCTCCCGTGGGAGATTGATCCTGCCGTGAAGGGTTATCGACCTCGGAGGGCGTCTCTCAGCTCGCGGACCAAGATCTCGACCGTGCCTCGCGTCCCCCCGGCTTGCTTCTGCCGCCAGGCCCCTTCGGTCTCGAAGCGGGCGTCCCCGATGCGGGCACTCCACGGGGCGACCGCCTCCCGGATGCCAGCGGCATCAAAGGAGTCTTTCTTGCTCTCCCGGGCGGCCACCATCACATCGGGCGAGACGCGGATAAACGCCCTGAGCGCCGTCCCCGTCTTTATGCTGTACTTGCGGCCTGCCCAGGCCTTGGGAAAGGCCGCCGCGATCGCCTTGAAATAGTTCAGGAAGAACCGGCGCGCCCCCTCGCGCAGCTCCTTGGCGCGTTGCTCTCCACCGATCTTCCGGACCGTCTCAAGGAGCTCTACCATCTCCTCGGCCAGGGGCGCCTGGGAGACCTTCCCCCGCCCCACCCCCAGGATGCGGATCTCTCCCGCCAGTGGAGATGACTCTGTCTCGTTCAGCGCCCGGATCACGTCGTGGGCCAGGGCCTGGTTCTCGTTCGTGTACAGCCGCCGTCCAGCCAGGCTGATCAGGTGAGATGGATTCAGGCGGGTATGCTTGGCGTTGATGGTGACAAAGAGCTCCACGACCTGTCGGTCATCCAGGTTATCAAAGACGACGGCCGGGACCTCCATCCCCTTGAGCTCGTCTGCCGCGGCATGCAGCGCCAACAGCCGATGCTGGCCATCCAGGGCCCGCAGGATGCCTGCCTCTTCCGGGATCTGCAGGAGCCCCAGGCTTCGATTGGCTCCCCCGGGCGCAAACTGCAGTCGCCGCTCGGCGATGATGATCACCGCCCCGGGGATCGCCGGGAGATTTCCGGCCTCCTGGCACTCCCGGTAGTACTTCAGGAGCTCCTCGATCTTCCGACGGATCAGGGGCCGCTGAAAGGCGGCCTCGCCCTGGGCGATCCGCTTCTCCAGCAGCTCCCAGTTAATGCGCGAGGGCCGGCGGGGCCTCTTCCCCGGGGGCTCCTCGGCCGAGGCGTACCCCAGGACTTCGAACCTCACCAGCCGGCCAATGTCCGCCGCCGAGAAAGAGGCCTGATAGAATTCGACGCCGAACTGCTTGACCTTGTGGGCGGGCACCGCAATCATCGTGCGCCATCCCCTTTTCTCAAATGCTCAATTCACCGTTCTCAGTTCACAGACGCCCAACCCCTCGCCTTCCACTGTGAACCCTGAACCATGAACCCTGAACGACTCGACTGAGCTCGTCGAAGTCCATGAACGAGCTCAACGGGTCGGTTGCCAACGCAGTTTGGGC
>CAYSDK010000018.1:0-11130 GCA_964429865.1 uncultured bacterium | reverse complement strand
GCTCGTCGAAGTCCATGAACGAGCTCAACGGGTCGGTTGCCAACGCAGTTTGGGCTCCCGGGCGGCCTTCGTCTCGTTCATGCGGGTCACCCGTGGGTTGTGGGGCGCCAGCCTGAGCATCTCCGGGTTCTCCTGGGCCTCCTGGGCGATCCGCCTCATGGCCGCGATGAACTGATCCAACGTCTCCTTACTCTCGGTCTCCGTCGGCTCGATCATCAGCGCCCCCTTGACGATCAGCGGGAAGTAGATGGTCGGGGGATGAAAGCCGTAGTCGATGAGCCGCTTGGCGATGTCGAGGGTGTGGATATCGTTCCGGGCCTGCACCGCATCGGAGAAGACGCATTCGTGCATGCAGTGGCGATCGTACGGGAGGTGGTAGACCCCCTTGAGCTGGCTGAGGATGTAGTTGGCATTGAGGATCGCGACCTCGGCCGCGCGCCGGAGCCCGGCGGCCCCCATCGACCGGATGTACGTATAGGAGCGCACCAGCACCCCGAAGCTCGCGGCAAAGGCGCGCACCTTCCCGATCGACTTCGGCCGCTGGTAATCGAGGATGAAACCGTTCCCCTTCTTCTCCACCGTCGGGAACGGCATGAACGGCGCCAGGTGCTTTCTCAGGGCGACGGGGCCCGCCCCCGGCCCGCCGCCGCCGTGCGGCTGGGAGAAGGTCTTGTGCAGATTGATCTGGATGACATCGACCCCCCAATCGCCCGGGCGGCTGATCCCCATCACACTGTTCAGGTTGGCCCCATCGCAGTAGACCTGGCCCCCCTTGGCGTGAACGATCTTGGCGACGTCGACGATGTTTTCCTCGAAGAGCCCCAGGGTGTTGGGATTGGTGATCATGATGGCGGCGACCTCGTCGTCCATCGCCTCGGCCACCGCCTTAGCCTCCACGACGCCCCGGGGTCCCTCCTTGACGGGCACCACGCGGTAGCCGCACAGCGCCGAAGTCGCCGGGTTGGTCCCGTGGGCCGAATCGGGAATCAGGACCTTCGACCGCGGATTGCCCCGCGAGGCGTGATAGGCCCGGATCATCATGAGGCCGGTGAGCTCGCCATGGGCGCCCGCCGAGGGCTGCAGCGTGACCCGGTCCAAGCCGCTGACATCGGCCAGGTACTGCTCCAGCTCCCACATGAGCTGGAGGGCGCCCTGACTGAGCTCCTCGGGCTGGTACGGATGCGCCTTGGCGAACCCGGGGAGGCGTGCCATGTCCTCGTTGATCCGGGGATTGTACTTCATCGTGCAGGAGCCCAGCGGATAGAACCCCAGGTCGACGCAGTAGTTCCACTGCGAGATGCGGGTGTAGTGGCGGATCACATCGACCTCGCTCACCTCGGGCAAGCCGGGGATGCCGTCCCGGAGGAGCCGCCTGGGGATCAAGGCCTCGGCCTTCTTCTCCGGCACGTCGCTCGGCGGGAGCGAGTAACCTACCCGTCCCGGCGAGCCCTGCCCAAAGATCAACGGCTCGTTGAGGATCAGCCCCCGCGTGCCGACCGTGTTCCCGGTGCCGCTCATCGCCCACCTCCCAGCGCCTTGGCCAGCGCGTCGATCTCGGTGCGCCTCTTCTGCTCCGTGACGCAGACCAGGAGGCAGTCCTTGAGCTCCGGGTAGAACCGCCCCAGGTCCAGGCCGCCGATGATCTGCCGTTTGAGGAGACCCTTGAGAACCTCGCCCGGTTTCTTCTTGGTGCGCAGGACAAACTCGTTGAACGTCGGGCCCGTAAAGCGGAGGCTGAATCCGCGGACCTTCGCCAGCTGCTCCTTGGCGTAAGCCGCCTTGCGCAGGTTCAGGAGGGCGACCTCCCGCAGGCCCTGCGGCCCCATGGTCACCATGTACATCCCCGACATATTGGCGATCAGTGACTCACTCGTACAGATGTTGGAAGTTGCCTTCTCCCGTCGGATATGCTGCTCGCGAGTCGCCAGCGTCAGGACATACCCGGTCCGTCCCTCACGGTCCACCGTCTGGCCCACCAACCGCCCGGGCATGTGCCGGATGAACTTCTCCCGGGTCGCGAAGAAGCCGACGGCCGGCCCGCCGTAGTTCAACCCCGTCCCCATCCCCGCCCCTTCGGCAGTGACGATGTCGGCCCCGCACTCACCCGGCGGCTTCAAGAGGCCGAGGGCGACCGGTTCGGCCACCGCGACGACTAGCAGGGCTCCCACGGCGTGGGCCGCCTCCGCGAGCTGCGGTAGGTCCTCGATGCCGCCGAAAAAGTTGGGGGACTGCACCACCAGGCAGGCCACCTGATCGCCCAGCGCCTTCCGGACCTGGGTGAGGTCGGTCACGCCCGCCTCGGTGAAGGCAACTTCGCGGAATGAGATCCCCTGTTGCGAGGCATAGGTCCGCGTGACCGTCCGGTACTCCGGATGGACCGCCCGCGCCACCACCACTTTGTTGCGGCCCGTGACCCGTTGGGCCATCAGGACCGCCTCGGCCGTCGCCGAAGCCCCCTCGTACATGCTGGCGTTGCTCACCTCCATGGCGGTCAACAGACAGACCAGGGTCTGGTACTCGTACAGGGCCTGCAGCGTCCCCTGAGAGACCTCGGGCTGGTAGGGGGTGTATGGGGTTAGGAACTCCCCGCGCAAGACCAAATGATTGATGATGGCCGGGCTGAAATGGTTGTAACAGCCGGCGCCGAGGAACATGCTGTAGCGGTCGGCGTCGGCATTCTGGGCTGCCAGCGCCCTGAGATGCCGCCCCACCTCGGACTCGGACATCGCGGGTGGCACCTTCAGCGGACGCTTCAAGCGGACGGCGGGGGGGATATCCCCGAACAGCTCCTCCACCGAACGGACGCCGATTGCCTGGAGCATCGCCCTGCAGTCGGCATCGGTATTGGGAATGTATCGCATCAGTGCCCTCCTCCAGCTTTCTTCAGGTACGCGGTGTACTCCGAAGCCGAGAGCAGATTGTTCAGCTCTTTGGAGTTGGCGATCTTGACCAAGATCATCCACCCTCCCCCGTAGGGGTCGGCGTTGACGAGCTCCGGCTTCCGCTCGAGCTCACCATTGACCTCTACCACCTCCCCACCGACCGGAGAGAAGAGATCCGAGACCGCCTTCACCGACTCTACCACCCCAAAGGTTTCCATCTGGCGTAGCTTCCGTCCCTTCTTCGGCAGCTCGACGAACACCACATCCCCCAGCTGATCCTGAGCATAGTGGGTGATCCCGACTCGTCCTTTATCCCCCTCGACCTTGACCCATTCGTGTTCCCGGGTGTACGTGAGCCCCTCCGGTACGCTCATAATGCCCTCCCATGAAAAAAGCTGTCAGCCGCCAGCGGTCCGCTGTCAGCTATCGGCGGCAGCCAGAGGTTTCGGATTCGTGCTGATCGCTGACAGCCGACAGCTGACTGCTATCTCTTTCGTTTGTAGAAGGGCGTAGGAACGATCCTGGCCCGGACCGGCTCGCCCCGAATCAGGACGTCAAGTTCGGTCCCGATCTTGGCATGCGCGACGGCGACGTACCCCAGCCCGATGTTTCTGCCCAAGGTGGGAGAGGGGCCACCGCTGGTGACTTCGCCGATCTCTCGGCCGTCCTTGACGATCTTGTAATGAGAGCGGGCGATCCCGCGGCTCACCATCTCGAACCCCACGAGTTTCCGGCTGAGCCCGGCCGCCTGCTGCTTCTGGAGTGCCGCCCGGCCGATGAACTCCCCCTTCTCGAACTTGACGATCCAGCCGAGATCCGCCTCCAGAACCGTGTGCATGTCGTCAATATCATTGCCGTACAGCGCCATCTTGGCCTCGAGGCGGAGAGTATCCCTCGCCCCGAGAGCTACCGGGATAACCCCGTACGGTTTCCCCACCTCCAGGAGGCGCCACCAGAGGGTCGCCGCGTGACGGGGATCGAGATAGATCTCGAACCCATCCTCTCCCGTGTACCCGGTCCGGGAGATGATCGCGTCCACGTCCAGCACCTTCCCCCGCTGGAACCAGTAATATCGGATCTGGCCGAGATCCACGCGGGTCAGCTTCTGGAGGATCTCAAGTGCCCTGGGGCCTTGCACAGCGACGAGGGCGGTTTCGTCACTGATATTCCTGACCTCCGCCCGCCCCTTGACCCGCTCCGCAATCCAGGCATGGTCCTTCTCGATATTGGAGGCGTTGACGGTGAGCATAAAGTGGTCGTCGGCCAGCTTGTACACCGTGAGGTCGTCCACGAACGTCCCGTTGTCGTAGCACAGCGCCGCATACTGGACCTGGCCCACCTGGAGCTTCGAGGCATCGCTCGTCACGAGGGACTGCACCGCGGCCAAAGCGGCCGGGCCCTTGAGTTCGATCTCGCCCATGTGGCTGATGTCGAAGAGGCCGGCAGACCCCCGCACGGCTCGGTGCTCGTCCAGGATGCCCGAATACTGCACCGGCATGTCCCACCCGCCAAAGGGAACCATGCGGGCTCCCATCTGGCGGTGGACCGCGTTCAACGGGGTTTTCTTGAGATCCGCCTGGGATGGCTCCATGATCTCCCTCCTTCAGTGCAGGCGGGGAAGGAGGACGACAAACGGTCTTGATAGCGCAAAGCTCGATATGGGCAAAACAGGGGGGTAATGTCGGGCGAAGTATACCCCGAGGGCCCGGGCTTGGCAAGCAAGAAAACGCTCTGCCAAAAACTCTTTACCCTTCCACGGCAAAGCCTTATACTTGTGATGGTCAAGGCCTGCCAGGCTCATTCAATACGGCTCGTGGTCGATGGGGTGCGAGCGGGGAGATTCACAGGGTGATCACTGCGTTCTGTCGTGCCAACCAGGAGGGCTCATTGATGCCTCGGGCGTTCACGCGCGGTGCTGTGCTATGCTGCCTGCTGCTGGCGACCGCTCCCGCGGCCTTCGCCGCGGAGACCCGACCCCCCCTTCCCCCCGGACTCCAGACGACCAGCCTCGCGGAACCACTGGTCCGCGAGGCAGAGATGATCGCCGTATTTCTCGTCGTGGGGTTGATCGCCTTCATGGTGTTCATCGTTCGGACGGCCCGGCGCATTGCCAAGGAGGCGGTGGCGGCCAACCGAGAACTGCACGAGAAAATCGTCGAATTGAAACGGGCGGGGGAGACGCGCTCGCAATTGGCGGCGATCGTGGAGTCCTCGGATGACGCGATCATCGGCAAGACGCCCGACGGCGTCATCGTCAGCTGGAACCCGGGTGCCGAGAGGATCTACGGCTACGCGGAAGAGGAGGTGATCGGGCAGCGGGTCTCTCTCCTGGTCCCGCCCGAGCGCCCCGATGAGGTCACGCAGATTCTCGAGAAGGTCAAGCGGGGGAAGCGGGTCGATCATTTTGAAACCGTGCGAATGAGGAAAGACGGCACGCGCATCCATGTCTCCCTTTCCGTCTCCCCCATCAGGGACGCCACCGGCCAGATTACGGGCGCCTCCACGACTTCCCGGGACATCTCCGAGCGCAAGCGGGCAGAGGAGTTAGTGCGGCAAAGCGAGGAACGCTACCGGGACCTGGTGGAACACAGCGAGATTCTCATCTGTACCCATGATCGAGAGGGGAAACTGCTGACGGTCAACCGGGCCATGGTCCGACACCTGGGCTATGAGCGAGCGGAAGAATTGCTCGGGCGCCGGCTCAGTGATTTCCTCGGCTCGGATGTGGTTCACCTGTTCGATGCCTACCTCGACAAGGTCCTGAAGGAGGGGTATGCCGAGGGGTTCATGAAGGTCCTGACCCGGAGCGGGGAGGAAAGGGTCCTGGAGTATCGCAATTCTCTCCGGACCGAAGACCTGGCGGAGCCGATCGTGCGCGTCGTCGCCCTCGATGTCACGGAGCGCATGCGGGCGGAGAGAGAGCTGGGAAAGCGAACAAAGCAGGTGCAGGCGCTCCGGGGCATGACCTTGGAAATCACCAGGGAGCTGGACTGCAAGACCCTCCTGGGCCTCATTACGCGGCGGGCGGCAACGCTGGTGGGAGTCGTGTCGGGTGCGGTCTATCTCTGGGACGAGACGGCAGAGGTCCTCTCGGCGGAGGCCGTGTACAGCCTCGGGGAGTGGACGCGAGGGAAATCCCTCCGGCTGGGAGAGGAGATGGTAGGGGCAGTGGCCCAGCGCCGCCAGGGGATGATGGTGAGCGACTATGACACCTCGCCATACGCCAGTTCCCTTATGGTGGAGCGGGGCCGGTTCACCGCCGCGCTCGCCGAGCCCCTTCTCTACCACGACCGGCTGGTGGGCGTGCTCACCATCAACAACGAAGGGACCTGGCATTACTTTACGGATGAGGACCGCGATCTCCTCGCCCTCTTCGCCGCCCAAGCCGCCATCGCCATCGAGAACGCCCGGCTCTTCTCCGACCTGGCGAACTCGAAGCGGCGGCTCGAGGAGCTCTACAGCCTGGGCCTGGCCATGCAGGAGCGCCGGTCGCTCCAGGCAAATCTCGACCTCATCTTGAAGGGGGCGCAGACGGTGCTCGGCTTTGACCGGATGAACATCCTCCTCGCGAACCCCGAAGGGACGCGCCTCAGCGCCGTGGCCTCCCTGGGGATGGACGAGCCCCTCGAGCAGATCTACGTCCCGGTGGGACCAGAGGGAGGAGGGATCACGAAGGCCTTCTTGGAGCGGAAGGATATCGCGTGGGACGGCTCGGGTCCGGTGCCCGAGGAGTGGCGCCTCGCCCCTCCCTACTCCGAGATCAGGGCGTTCCGGTCGCGCTGCTTCGTGATCGTACCCCTCGTCGTCAGAGGGGTGGCGATCGGGGTCCTCGGCGCCGACAACAAAGTCAGCCAAAAGGCCATCCCCCCAGAAACGATCCAGCTCCTCAAGACCTTCGCCGCCCAGGCCGCCATCGCCATCGAGAACGCCCGGCTCGATGAGGAGCTGAGAGGGTACGCACAGGAGCTGGACCGCAGGCAGCAGGGAACGAAAAAGGGCTAGACGAGACCGCAGGCGCCTGCGCCCTCTCTCGGCTCAAGACTCTGCCAGACCCCATCCCGCGTATATCCCATGAACGCTCCGGTCCGCGGATTCCAGGTGATCAAATGCGCCCACTGATTTTCAAACAAATCCTTGAGGACTTTGTACTGGGCGATGATGGACCCCACCCTCGCCGGGTCTGCTTCGATAATCAGATGGGCCCGCATCGGCTCGTGCAGGGGCGCCACGCCTTGAGCGGGTAACCCCGGTCGGAGATCACTCCCGGCCCCCTGCATCACCCCAATGAGGCCTACCACATTGTGGATCGCCTTCGTCCCAGCGCCGAAGACACCGTTGATCCCACTGTCCACGTAAGAAAAATAGTAGTCCAAAGCAATCCCGCGCACCACCGGGACAAAGGCGGCCATGATCTCCGCCAGGATGGACCCGTCGGGATCTTGGTCCGGGTTGTAGGACTGGAGGTAGGCGCGCCGATCGAGGGAGAGTCCCCGGGTCCAGTCCCTTCGGCCGATCACCATCACTGCACATCGCGCGTGACCCCATTCGGGATACACCTGTGCCCAGTCCACGCTTCGGGTGTGCACGTGGCGGAGCGCCTGTTCCGGCGTCGGATTTTCTGGCGCAAGGGGGAGGTGCCGGCAGCGCTCCCGGGCGTGCCCTCCGCAGGCCTGAACGCAATCGTGCGCCAGGCGCCGAAACTCCTCCCGATGGGTGGGCGGGAGCTCTTCGGCATCGAAATACGTAAAGCGGTCGGCCGCCGTGTCATGTTCCGCCCCAAGGAAATAGGTGTCCTCCGGGATGCGTATCCCGCGCTCGGCCAGCACGGCTCGCACCTGAGGGCTATTCAGCATGGCGGCAATCGCGCGACCGTTGGGCCCTCCCCGGCTGCCCCCGCAGGCCCCGCAGTGATAGGCGGCCGCGTACGGATTATTCTCCGTGGTGGACCCGTGCCCGCAGAAGAGAACGAGACGAGCCATGCCGCGCGTGAGGCCGATCATCCGCAATTGCGCCTCGACTAGATCGACCTGCTCTTTCAGCGAAAAGCCCAGGGCGCCGAACTCCGCCAGTCGAGCGGCATGGTGGCGAGCATCCAGGCCGCTTGCTCGCAGCTCGTCAATCAGGGCCAGCTCCTCTGCTCGGGAGAGGTTGAGGAGACGCGCGACCTGCGTCTGCCCTTGGGGGGCATCTCCCGCCAGGGTCACCTGGCGCAGCTCCTCGATCGCCTCAGCCGAAAGCCCACCGACAGTCTGTTTTCCTCGGGCCCGCTTGTGCATAATCTCCAGAATGCGATCGCGATCGCGGGCAGCCAGCTCCTCTCGCGTTTCGTCCTCCGTCGGCCTATCGACGCGTAGGGAGGTCCGCACGGGGGGGATGAGCGTGTCACGGAGGGTCGCTGTCAGGACGCGCGACTTCCGGGGGAGCAGAGTTCTGCCCATGACGGTGATTCCGAAGGGAACTCCCAAGACATCGATCAGGGAGTAGGCCGTCGCAAAGTTGGTTTCGAGGCGATGGTAGATCCCGTGCAGCGCCTCTTTCCACTTCTTCCGGTATGTGTGACGCGCCTCCCGAGTGCCCTGGCCCGCGTGGAGCCCTTCGACCACCGTGTGCCTGGGGTCGATGGGGATGGGGCACGAGGGCTTCGCGATCCCGGTCGCGAGGGGGCGCAGGATCATCGGCATGGTGAAAAAGCCGGCGGTCCCTAAGGTCTCGTATTCCTCGCTCTGGGCCTCCACATGGCGTCGCATGCCCTCTTCCCGCAAATCCAGGCAAAAGATCAGCTGGGCCCGCGGCCGGCCTTTTCGCTCGGGTATCCGCCGATGACGGCTGAGCAGCGTCAGGAGCTGGTCCCGGTAGTGGGTCTCAAACGCCTCAAGCCAGATGGGCCCATGGGTGGCTGGCGGCAGCTCATCGAGGAGACCAAGGAGCGTATTCGGCGCCTCGGGCGGAAGCGCTCGGATGTCCTCGGCCGAAAGCCCCAGGATCTGGGCGAGGTGGAAGAGCCGCCAGGCATCGTGGTAGACCCTCTCGATCGCGTGGTGCTCTTCCCCTCCGCCCTCGCGGTCGGCGTAGAGCATCTCCGCAAACCGGAACCACTGTTCCTCCTGACTCAGGCCCTTCGCCCTCCGCATATCCCCGTAACCCGGATGGGTGAAGGCGTCCCAGTTGAGGGCGATCCTCCCCTGGGCCGTCCGCACGACCCCGCCCGCCATGAGGTCCGACAAGCCCCCTGCCGCAGCCTGGGATCGGGCAACGTACTCGCCCGGGCGGGCCAGGAAGTAGGCGGTGAGCGCCGGGACTGTCCCCTCAATATCCCATTCCTCGCGGCAGAGGGTGAACACGAGCTCCACCTCATAGAAGAGCCGCACGGCCAGATACTGAGTGAGATCGATCGGATAATGCTGCTGCATTTCGTAGATCGGATGGGTCTCGCGCCATCCGATCATGCCGGCCCAGCCGGGGAGGGCGGCGAGGTGGAGGGTGAGATACTCGGTCCAGTACCTCTCCGGGATCCCCAGGGTCCGGAGGCTTTGGATCACGGCATCTTCCGGATGAGAAGGGAGCTGGCGAATTTTTTTGCTGGAGCCTTTGACCCCCAGGAACCAGCAGGTCAGATCCCGCTCGGCCACCCTCCGCCACGCCCCGTAAAATCCTCGCTCCCGGTCGGGCATCGGCCACCCGGCCAACCCCTCATCGAGGAAGGCGGCACACCATCGGATCATCTGGTCATTGATCGCCCCGGTGATGTGTGTCCCGGTGAGTCTGTGACACAACCCCCCCACGGTCCATTCCGGACCAATCCGCTCGATGTCCCGCTCCAGGGTTTCCCGGGCATTCCGCACAAGGTCAGCACGGAGGCCGCGCTGCGGCAATCCATCGCGCGCCACCGCGAGGACCTGGTGCAGCTGGGCCTCCGCCACGCGCGCTTCCTGATCCTGGAAGGCCACCGGGTCTGCGAGGCCGAGCTTCATCAGGACCGCGGCCCAGAGGGTCGAGACCGCATAATGCTCGAGATCCTGCCGACAGTGACGCGCGATAGCCGGCAGGGTCCCTCCGCTCCCGAGCGATCGGCGTGGCAGGCTCCGGAGGAGCTGTCGTTCCTCGTGGAGCCACAGGGTTGCGAATTCTTCGCGCGTGACCGGGGCGTTCCGATCGGTCTCCCACAGCATGCTGTAGTGCTTCTCGATAGAGTACAGGTAGCTGGCCTGCTGGGATTGCGGGATCTGCAGATCCTCCAGACAACGATAGCTGTGGTCCCGGGGCGTGCGCGAGATCTGCCTCATCCTCGCAGCGCCGGCGCGCACCGCCTCACCGATGCGCTCACGGATGTGGCCCTCGAGATCGAGGGTCGTGTGGGCATGGATCCACTCCGCCAGGGTCCACTCCTCCCCGACCCGCGCGAGCGTGGTCTCGAGATCGTGCGCCGCCTGCTGCAGGAGCGTCGTACGGGTCTCTGGCGGCATATCCTGGCGGAAGCGGCTGGTCGCCTTCGCATGAAATACCTGCCAGCGGAGGGTGCCGTGCGCGAGGGGGGTCACTTCATGTAGGAGCTGGGCGAGACAGACATCGCGCGCCTCCAGCCGCCGCCCGCGCACCTCTATCGGGGGCCGCATGGTCAGGTGGGGGGCCACGGTCTCCACAGCCCGCCCGAGGTCCTCTCTGGTAATACGACCGCTGGCGTAAATATGGCGGAACTCCTCGTTCGAGAGGTACCCCTGGCCTCCCAGGAGACGCTGGGCCTCGTGGACCGCGCGGTCAAAGGGGAGATACTCAAGCCCTTGCAAGGGATTCTGCGCGACAAAGCCATGAATGGGTCCCTTGGGAGGTAAGACCGTGCGCGCGCGAGCCACCTGCGATCGGAGACGCTCTCGCTCCTCGCCGACCGGCCCTTTTCTGCCCTCGGGCCCACGAAGAAAGTCAAGCCACCGGAACCGCTGTTGATTTTCCTGTTCCACTGCCTCTGCCGAAACAGGGTGGTCACTGCGGTCGTGATGTCCACCCATCGCCCTGACTCCCTCGGTCGTCACCTGCACTATCGAAAGATGATATACAAGCACGCGAGCACAAAGATCCCAAAGGCCATGGCCAGCAAATAATTCTGAATCAACCCGGTCTGTAGGCGTCGCATGATATCGGACACGGTCTGGTTCAGCTCAGCCACCCAATCGATCCTCGCATCGATCACCTCTTCATCGACCTCGGTCGAGGCCATCGCCGTGCCGCCGACGAAATGCGCCACCTGGTTCAC
>CAYSDK010000017.1:19875-29695 GCA_964429865.1 uncultured bacterium | reverse complement strand
GGCTGCGAGGGGCTTCGAGCGACGCCTGAGCGGGAGCGGCGGGGACCCCCGCCTGCCGGTAGCCCGGGAAACCGAGGCGCGGCCCATGCCTCTCTGTGCATGGGGCGTGAACACGGAGGGACCCGGGCCGCAAGGCGGCGAAAGGGTCGCCGCGGGAGGTTGGCGGAGCGAGGAGCGTCGAGCAGACCCCGTCAGCGTTGGGGCTTCTCGGGCCGCGTGCGGGGTCGAAAGAAGAGGACGACGGTGTAGCTGACGCTATTGAGGCACGGGACCCGGTCGCTGTCCCCGATCCAACCGGGGCAGACGAGCACTCCTTCCCGGGTCTCCTGCCGCGCCTGCACCATCTGGTCCACGATCCGCTCGATCGCGAACCCGCCTCCGTAACACTGGGGATGGTGACAGGGGATCCGCCCTTGAAAGGTGCCACCGACGACACTCATGGTGGAGCGGCCGCGTGATGTTCCCTCCCCGCCGAGGTCTCGGCCAGAGATCTCGTAGTCCACGACGGCGTCCCTGACTTCGGGAAAGGCATCGGCAAAAGGCTGATCAAAGGCCCATGCCCTTCGCTCTCCGGATTCACCCATCGCCTCGTCCCCGCTCACTGCTCGGGCGGGACCCGCTTCAGTTGCTTCTGCTGCAGGATATCTTGAAAGGTGAAGGTCGGACCCTTGGGGATAAAACCGAGGTACACGTACTTCGTGTCCGGGTCCCTGGAGATGACCCACAGGTCTCCCGTCGTCGTGTCCAAGAGATATTCCAATCCCCCCTGGACCTGGGCCGCGTAGAAGACATATCGCCCCACGCCACCGGTTTGCCGTGTCGCAGGGCTCGCCCCAGGGGGAGGGGATGGCGGCTCCTGAGCCATGGCCGCCGCCGCACCCAGGATAATCATGGTCAGGGCCGCGATCCCGATGCGTCTCATCACTTTCCTCCTTTCGCTGTATGTTCCCACATGCATCGCCGCTTCAGCTGGAGACATTCCGGCGCAGTCTATTGACCAGAAGATGGGCCTGGCGGGTCGGCTCAGGCACCCGGTAGCGCCCGGTCGCTTTGAGGACGATCTCGCGGGCTTGCTGAGTGCTCATGCGGTAGCCGGGAGAGACGTAGACCGGTTCGACCCCGTCCCTCGTGCGCAGGATGATGCCGACCTGCTCACCCCTGTCGATGAGCATCCGAAAACCTCCCCGTTTCTCGGGCGGCTCCTGGTACTCGCCGACCAGGACGCTCTTGGCGCACCCGATCGAGGGCAGATTGAGCAAGAGGCCCAAGTGGCAGGCGAGTCCAAAGCGGCGAGGGTGGGCGATCCCCTGTCCGTCGCACAGCAGGCAATCGGGCCGCCGCGTGAGCCGCGTCACGGCCTGCAAGACCGCCGGAGCTTCACGAAATGAGAGGAGACCGGGGATGTACGGAAAGGTGGCGGGCCTCGTCGCCGTGGCCGTCTCGAGGATTTCGTGATCATGGAGGCGCATCAGGACCACCGCGGCGTACACCGTCGGGGTGCGCGTGTCGTACGAGACATCGACGCCGGCCACGGTCTCGGTGGGCCTCCGGGTCTCACCCAGGTCCAGGCGCCTCCGAAGCGCCTCTTGGATTCGGATCGCCTCGGCGGGCGAAACATCCCAGGGGTGGAGCTTACGGACCTTCATCGATCCAGGCGGAAAGGGGAAAGGGACAGGGAGGGCTTTTCGTCCCGCAGCAGCTCGGCCATGAGATGGCCGGTCACGGGGGCCAGCAGGATCCCGTTCCGGAAGTGGCCCGACGCGATATAGAGGCCCGGCGCGCCCGGCACCGGGCCGAGGTACGGCAGCTCATCCGGGGTCGAGGGCCGAAAGCCTGCCCATGCGGCAAGCATGGCTCGGCTTCCGAGGGCGGGGACGAGCCTCCGCGCCGCGGCCAGCAACCCCTCGACGCCGGCGGCGGTCACGGACTTTTCGAATCCGACGAACTCCACCGTGCTCCCGACGACCACCTCGCCACTCGCCCGCGGGACCAGGTAGGCCTCCCGGCCGTAGAGGATGTGACGAATCAGCTCACCGCGCGTCTGGAGGGAGAGGAGTTGCCCCCGGGCCGGCCGGATCGGAATCTCGTGACGCGCAAGCTCACCGAGCGTCCCTGACCAGGCACCCGCGGCGATGACCACCTTTGGGGCGTGATAGGTCTCGGTGGCGGAGCGGACGCCGATCACGCGATCCCCTTCCCGCACGATGGCGGTGACGGGCGATCCTTCCACGGTGCGCGCCCCGCTCCGGGCTCCGGCGAGATACAGGGCCCGAACCATGCGGGCATTCTGGACCTGGTGATCGTCCGGGAGGTGTAGGGCTCCCCGCACGGCGGGGGTGATGTGCGGTTCGGCCTCGAGGACCTGCTGGCGGTCCCGCCACTCGACTGTGAGTCCGCGGCCGCGCTGCTCCTCGAACAGCCGCTTGCCGTACCCCTCATCCTCCTCGCTGAGGAAGGGGAAGAGGAGCCCCGAGCGGAGGTACTCGATATCAATCCCGGTCTCGTCCTTCAGCGTCTCCTGGAGGGGACCGAACATCTCCCGGCTCTTCAGGCAAAGGTCCAGGAACGGGCCTGGGGCCAGACCCTCGGCCTGGGGGGCCAGCATCCCGGCGGCCTCGCCCGAGGCCTCACAGCCGATCCGATCCCGTTCGAGGATGAGAACCTGCACGCGGGCGCGGGTGAGTTCCAGGGCGATCGAACAGCCGATGATGCCCCCGCCGATGATCAGGACATCCGCCGTCTTCATCCATCCATCAATCGCTGAGCCATGTCCGGCTCCGGTCTGTTCACCGCATCCTCAGGAGGACTCGGCCCGCCGGTTGGTGAAGGAGGCGATGAGATCAATGGGAAGGGGAAAGATGATCGTCGAGTTCTTTTCTGTCCCGATCTCCGTCAGGGTCTGCAGATACCGGAGCTGGATGGTGATCGGCTCGGCTGCCATGATCCGGGCGGCCTGCGACAGCTTGTCCGAGGCCTGGAGCTCGCCCTCGGCGTGGATGATCTTGGCCCGCTTCTCGCGCTCGGCCTCGGCCTGCCGCGCCATGGCCCGCTGCATCTCGACCGGCAGATCCACGTGCTTGACCTCGACGACCGTCACCTTGATCCCCCAGGGGTCGGTGTGGTCATCGATGATTCGCTGCAGCTTGCGGTTGATCTCCTCGCGCTCGGCCAGCAGTTCGTCGAGCTCCGACTGTCCCAGGACGCTCCGCAGGGTGGTCTGGGCGATCTGGGATGTGGCGTAGAGATAGTCCTCCACCTCGACGATGGCGGACTCGGGGTTCACCACCCGAAAGTAGATGACGGCGTTCACCTTCACCGAGACGTTGTCCTTGGTGATGACGTCCTGGGACGGGACGTCCATGGCCACGATCCTGAGACTCACCCGGACCATCTGGTCTATAAAGGGGATCAGCAGGATCAATCCTGGTCCCTTCGCCCCCACCAGGCGGCCCAGTCGGAAGATCACCGCTCGCTCGTACTCCTTCATTATCCTGATCGCGCTGGCCAGGATATAGAGGAGGACGACGAGAAAGACGATCGGAAAGATACCCAAGGAGATTAACCCACCCGGCATCGCCTGTACCTCCCTCTGCCCTGTGTCGAGCAGCTCTCCCCAGAGGCGTAGCCATTCCCCGCGTCTAGGGAAGTTTCTTGACCTTCAGCTTGAGTCCCGCAACCGAGGTGACCTGCACCTGCTCCCCGGGCTCCACGCCCTCTCCACAGGTGGCGTTCCAGATCTCCCCCCGGATAAAGATCAGACCGTCCGGGTTCAAGCGGGTCCGGGCCACCCCCGCCTGTCCGACGAGGCCCTCACGGCCCGTGGCGGGCTGCCGACGGTGGGCCCGGAAAACCGCCCCGATGGCAAAGACGAAGAAGGCGGTGGTGGCGGCGGTGACCCCGAGGATGGCTGACAGGGAGATCTGAAGAAATGGGGCGGGGGAATCGATGAGCATGAGGGAGCCCAGGATCAAGGCGGCAATTCCCCCGATGGTGAGGATGCCGTGGGAGACCACCTTGACCTCCGCAATAAAGAGGATCACGCCCAGGATGATGAGGAGGAGCCCCGCATAATTGATGGGGAGGGTCTGAAACGCGTAGAAAGCGAGGATGAGGCAGATCCCGCCCAAGACTCCCGGCAGGATGGCCCCAGGAGTCGACAGCTCGAAATACAGGCCGGCCATCCCCAGGATCAGCAGGATATAGGCGATGGTCGGATTCGAGATGACACTCAGGATCTTGTCCCGAAAACTCATCTCGACCTCGACGATCCTGGCCGCTTTGGTCTTCAGGGTGATCTTCCCGGCGCCGGTCTCGACCGTGCGTCCATCGATCTTGGCCAGCAGGTCGGCGCGATTCTCGGCAACGACATCGATGACCTTCAGCCTGAGGGCCTCGGTGGCGGTGGCCGAGACGCTCTTCCGGACCGCGTCCTCCGCCCAGGTGGCGTTTCGCCCCCGGCGCTCTGCCAGGCCCCGGATGTAGGCGGCCGCGTCGTTTTCAACCTTCCTGTTCATCTCCTCATCCGCCTCCCCACCCCCCATCTGCACGGGGTGGGCGGCACCGATGTTGGTCCCGGGGGCCATGGCGGCCACATGGGCGGCGATGGTGATGAAGGCGCCCGCCGAGGCGGCCCGCGCCCCGCTGGGGGACACATAGATGATGACCGGGGCCGGGGATCGCAGGATCTCCTTGATGATGATGCGCATGGAGGTATCGAGGCCGCCGGGGGTATCCAGCTCGAAGATAATCGCGTGGGCCCCCCCGTCTTCGGCCTTGCGAATGGCACTGACGAAGAACTCGGCGAGGCTGGGCGCAATGATCCCCTCGACGCGGGCGACGTAGACCTCGTCGGGACTCGCCCACCCTGCTGGCGTCACCAGAGTGAAAGAGAGGATGAGGAGCGGCAGAAAGCGAAATCGCTTCATGCATCTTAGACTACTCCGCCCCGTGACATTTTGCAAGGCGTTCCCCCGCCACAGTGGCAGTCAGCAGTCGGCTGTTAGCCGTCAGCAACTGGACTGGAGACTCGAGACGTTAGCCTGCGGGTCTCCAGTCTCATGTCTTTGGGTGCGGACCGCTGATCGCTGATTGCTGACAGCTGCTTTGGCAGACGGCCAGGAGGGCGGGGGCGATGTCGGTGAGAGCCTGAATCTGTCGGGCGAACATCTCCTTGCCTCGCCCCCACGCCATGGTCGGCACGCGGTTCCAGGTATGGGAGGGGCTGCTGAGATCTTCGATGTTGCCGTGATCGCTGACGAGGACGAAAAGATGCCGAGAGAGATCCAGCAACTCAACCACCGTCGATACGAAGCGATCCAGCCCCTCGAGCAAGTTCACCGCCCGATCCATATTCTGGGCATGCCCGGCCAGGTCGGTCTGGATGTATTCGTAGTAGGTGAGATCGTGGGCCTCGGTGATCGCCGCCAGCCGCTGTGCCGCCTCCTCGGGTGAGAGGAGCGGGACCGGGTAGCCCCGAGCCCTGAGCAGGCGGTTGGTGAAGTCGTGGTAGAGGGCCTCGCCGCGCGCCAGGTCAGTCAGGTCTCTGAGACGTATCCCGGCGCTCCGTAGGGCGACGGTGGTCACCGATGGAAACCTCTGCCGCCGCAGGGTGGAATCGGTAAAGGCATTGGCGCATCCCACCTGTCTGCCGCATAGCGATGCCCTCCGAAAGAGGGAGTGCGTGTGGAGTATCGAAGCGAGTGTCGGCGTACAAAATCCTTGGACGTGGCGGCCGGCCAGGAGGGGGGCGTTGAGTCCGGTGAGCATCGCGGTCTGCCCGGTGGCGCTCTGGGGGAGACCGGGCACCCCCAGCGAGGCATCGGTCGGCACAACCGCGCAGCCGTCCGTCACCGGGGTGTGGGTCCGGAAGCACCGGAACCACCGCGTCCGCGCCACGGCCATGGGATTCCGATCGGCGTCCGGTTCACCCAGGCCGAGGCCGTCTACGAGGAGGAGGAGGATACCCACGGTCTGCTCCTGCCCAGGATGCCGGGCACCCCGGATGCTCGATGCTCCCCTCTGGGGTTACCGATCCCTGCCCGGCTCTTCCCCGATCTTTGCCTCCTCCCACAGGGCATCCATCTCCTCCAAGCTGCTCTCCCTGAGCGACTTCCCCCGCTCGGCGATCACCGTTTCGATGTGCCGAAACCGGCGGGTAAACTTCTCGATGCACTTCCGGAGGGCCTCTTCGGCATTCAGGTTGTGAAACCGGGCGAGGTTGACCAGGCTGAACAGGAGATCTCCCAACTCGGCCTCGGTCGCCTCGGCTCCCTTCCCCATCGCCGCCTTCAGCTCCGCGAACTCTTCCTCCACCTTCTCGAGGACTTGGGCGGTCTCCCCCCAGTCGAACCCTACCCTGGCCGCTTTGTCTTGCAGGCGCTGGGCTTGGAGGAGGGCGGGCAGGGTCTTGGGGACCCCCGCCAGCGCCGAGACCTCTTTCACCCCGCCCCGCTCGGCCTGCTTCAGCCGCTCCCAGTTCGAGAGGACCTCGGCCGCGGTTTCCGCCCGGCCCTCGCCGAAAACATGGGGGTGGCGGCGAATGAGCTTGTCCGTGATGCTGGCGAGCACCTCTCTCACCGTGAATTCTCCGAGCTCCGCAGCGATTTGTGCGTGGAACACCACCTGGAGCAGCAGATCCCCGAGCTCCTCCTGCAGCTTCTCGCTCCCTCCCTGGTCCAGCGCCTCGAGGACCTCGTACGCCTCTTCGATGAGGAAGGCCTTGAGCGACTCCCGAGTCTGTTCTCGATCCCAGGGACAGCCCCCGGGGGCCCGGAGCGTGACCATGACCTGGACCAATCGCTCAAAGAGGGTCCCGCTCGTCTCGCCCATCCGGCCTCCCTTCGCGCTAGAGCGGCGCCGCCCTATTATACACCCCGTCGCCCCGCCGACAAGGCGGGAGCCTTTTCCTCTTGACGGCGGCGGCGGATCAATTAGAATCGATTTTGCAAATTATTTGCAATATCTGCTCATGCGCCACGGCATCACACATTTCAAAGACCTCCTGGGTGGGGAGGGATATTCGTGGACTCGGGCCCGGTCGGCGGTCCTGACCGTGCTGTCGACGGTTCCGCGTCCCCTGCGGGCCGAGGAGATCCACCGGGCCTTACGCGACCCGCGCATCAACCTGTCGTCGGTCTACCGGGCGCTGCGCCTCTTCGAGAGCCTGAAGGTCGCCCACCGGGTTGAACTGGGAGAGGGAGCGGCCCGGTACGAGCTGGCCGACGGCTACCGGGATCACCATCACCACCTGGTGTGTGACGCCTGCGGGCGCATTGAGGACGTGGCCGCCTGCCCGGTCGAGGCTGCCGGTCTCACACGTCACATCCGGAAGCGGACCGGCTTTGCGGTCCGGTCCCACGTCCTGGAGCTCTTCGGTCTCTGTCGGGCCTGTAGGCGAGACGCGCGATGAGGAGGTCGGCGAGATGATTTACCTCTATGCAACGATCGCGGGACTCTCCGATGTCGTGGCCGGCTGGCTTGCCCTGCGCGGGAAGACCGCAAAGATCGAATCCCGGTATATCATCGGATTCGCGGCGGGGGTCTTGATCGCGGTCAGTTTCCTCGACATCCTCCCGGAAGTGAACATCAAGGAGGATGCCCTCATCCTGACCCTCGGATTTGTTTCCTTTTACGTCCTGGAAAAGGTGATGATGATCCACGCCTGCGGCGAGAGCGAATGCGAAACGCACCACATCGGCCCCGTGGCGGTGGTCGGGATGGCCCTGGACAACTTCGTGGATGGGGCGGGGATCGCCGTGGGATATCTCATCGACCCATTCCTGGGCTTCTCCATTACCGCCGCCGTCGTCCTTCATGAGATTCCGCAGGGGATTACCTCTGCCCTGATCATGCAGCATGCCCAATGGAGCAGGCCGCGTATTGTGGCAGCCCTCAGCCTGGCGGGGCTTCTCTATCCGCTGGGGGCCGTGCTGGCAGGGTTCATCCCCGGGCCCTTCCACGAGAAGGGCCTGGCCTTTATCGCCGGTGTTTTCATCTACATCGGGGCCAGCGATCTGCTGCCGGAAGCCCATCGGAAATTTAACTGGAAGGTCATCGTCTCGGTGGTGGGCGGGATGGCTTTCATGGGAGTCCTCCGCCTCTTTGCTCCTCATGTCTGACGCCCCGATCGGGGTCCGAACGGTACGGGACTTGCAACAAAGGCCCGGTAGTGCTTTAATCCTTTGCGGAGCGGAAAGAACTATGGGGAAAGCGAGCCGATTTTTGTGGGGACCGCTCCTCGTTGCCCTGCTGCCCGGATATGGAGTGGCGGGCGATGGGGAGATCTACCGGCGCATGGATGCCTCCGGCGTGGTCCACTATACCAACGTCCCTCCCCATCCCGTGCTCTCCCGCAGGATCCGGCCCGGCGAGCAGCCGTCTGGGCTCAGGGCGATGATCAGGTCCGCCGCCCATCGGGTCGGACTTGACCCGCGGCTGGTCGAGGCCGTCATCGCGGTGGAATCGGACTTCGATCCGTGGGCAGTCTCTCGCAAGGGGGCGATGGGACTCATGCAGCTCATGCCCGCGACCGCGGACCGCTATGCAGTGCAAAACCCGTTCGACCCCGTGGAGAACATCGGCGGCGGGACCCGATACCTCCGTGATCTGCTCCATCGTTTTGAGGGGGATCTCCGCTCGGCCCTGGCGGCCTACAATGCGGGAGAGACGGCGGTCGCCACGTACCAGGGCATTCCCCCCTACCGGGAGACGCGCGAGTACGTGACCAAGGTCTTGCAGCGATACGGCCAGCCCTCCACTCTGCTCTCTCGCCATGCGTTGCCCTCCGCTGGGTACCGTTTTTTCAACCCTGACGGAGGTTCCAGCTTTACCAATATCCCGCCCCGGATTTCCCTCCCATAGCTGAATCTCTCGCCCGCAGCGGAAGTTCGCGGTTGACAAGGTACCGCGGGTAGAGTAGCATCGACTGCGTTAAGTGCCCAATTCTTCAGGGGTCGGAAGATGACTACTCTTTCAGGGTTCTACTATATCGACCAGATTGATCGCCATGAGTTCCACGGCTACGCCCTCTCTGGTTCTCTGTACTCCGGGCAGTCGAAGTTTCAGACCATCCAGGTGGTCGAGAGCCCCAAATTCGGCAGGATGCTGATCCTGGATGGCAAGATCCAGTCGGCGGCTCTGGATGAGCATATCTACCACGAGGCCCTCGTCCATCCGGCAATGCTCATGCACCCGCATCCCCGCCGGGTCCTGATCCTGGGCGGAGGGGAGGGGGCCACGCTGCGGGAGGTCCTCCGCTATCGGATGGTGGAGGAGGCCGTGATGGTGGACCTGGATGATGAGGTCGTCAGCCTGAGCCGCACGTACCTCCCGGAATGGTCAGGGAAGGCGTTTGAGGATCCCAGGGCGAGGGTGGTGTGTGGGGATGCCCTGGATTTTCTCGATCGATCGACCGGCCTGTTTGATGTGATCATCCACGATATCACCGATTGGGTGACGGGCGACGTCGCTGAAGACTACTACCGTGCGATCCGGCAGCGGTTGGCCGACCGCGGGATGCTCGCCATGCAGGCCCTGGAGCTCAATCTGGGGGATTTTGCGGGACACCTGGGGATTCGCCAGGAGGTGGGAAGGGTCTTCTCCTGGCTCCACTCGTACCGGGCCTACGTGCCTTCCTTTCGGGCCGATTGGGGGTTTGTGCTCGCGACGGCCGCGGAGGCGCTCGACCCCCTGGCCTCCGGGATCGTGGAGGATCGCTTCGGCGAGCGATTAGGACCAGGGACCGGACTCCGCTTTTACGGGCCGGCGGTGCACAGAAACCTGTTCACGCTCTCGAAGGAGCTTGCGCATCTCATCGGCCAGA
>CAYSDK010000017.1:0-19775 GCA_964429865.1 uncultured bacterium | reverse complement strand
AGGAGCTTGCGCATCTCATCGGCCAGAAGACCGCTTGAACGCTAGGAGGCTAGGAAGCGGGTGTTAGGTGTTAGGTGTCGGGTGTTGGGTTGCTGAACACCGAACACCCAATACCCGAAACCCAATACCCAATACCCAAGACCTAGTAGCATACCAGCAGGCTTTTCACGGAGAGGAACCAGTGAAGCGATTGCGCGACGTGGACCCGGAGATCGCCGAGGCGATTCACCTGGAGACGGAGCGGCAGGCCGACGGACTTGAGCTCATCGCCTCAGAGAACTTCGTGAGCGAGGCGGTGATGGAGGCGGCGGGCTCCGTCCTGACCAATAAGTACGCCGAGGGGTACCCGGGCAGGCGGTACTACGGCGGCTGCGAGTTCGTCGATCGCGCCGAGGCCTTGGCCATCGAGCGGGCCAAGGCGCTCTTCGGCGCAGCGCATGTCAATGTCCAGCCCCACTCCGGGACCCAGGCCAACATGGCGGTCTACTTCTCGGTCCTGCAGCCGGGGGATACGATCATGGGGCTCAATCTAGCGCACGGGGGGCATCTGACCCACGGCAGCCCGGTGAATTTTTCGGGCCGCTTCTTCCGCGTCATTCCCTACGGGGTCCATCCCGAGACCGAGCAGATCGACTTCGCGCAGGTGGAGCGGCTGGCCCGGGAGCACCGACCGAAGATGATCGTGGTCGGCGGCAGTGCGTACCCCCGGACCCTCGATTTCGCCACCTTCAAAGAGATCGCGACGGCGGTCGGAGCGATTCTCATGGCCGACATCGCGCACCCCGCCGGCCTCATCGCCGCGAAACTGCACCCCTCGCCGATCCCCTACGCCGAGTTCGTCACCACCACCACCCACAAGACGCTCCGGGGCCCCCGGGGGGGGATGATCATGTGTCAGGAGGAATACGCGGCGGTCCTCAACAAGAACCTCTTTCCCGGCTTCCAGGGCGGCCCCCTGATGCACATCATCGCCGCCAAGGCGGTCGCCTTCAAGGAGGCCTTGAGTGACGAGTTCCGCGCGTACCAGCGCCAGATCCAGTTGAACGCGGTCGCGCTGGCCGAGGAACTTGGCGCCCTCGGCTTTCGCCTGGTCACGGGAGGGACGGATACCCATCTGCTGCTGGTGGATCTGCGGCCCAAGCGGCTGACCGGCAAGGTGGCCGAGACGGCGCTGGAGAAGGCCGGGATCACGGTGAACAAGAATGCCATTCCTTTTGATCCGGAGAAACCGGCGGTGACCAGCGGCATCCGCATCGGGACGCCGGCGGTGACCACCCGGGGGATGCAAGAGGAGGAGATGCGTCTCATCGGCCAGCTCATCGCCGAGGTCCTCGAGGATGTAACCGACGAGGCCCGCCAGCGGCGGGTGCGGGACAAGGTCCGGGAGCTGTGTCAGCAGTTCCCCTTGTACACCGAACGGCTTCGACCGTGAGCCCTTCGGTCTTGAGTTCAGGGTCGAAAGACTCAGGGCCGAACTGCTCAGCCGAACGGTTAGGGCGTGACGCGGAGGAGCGACCCTGGTGAAGTGCCCCTTTTGCGGGCAGGTGGAGGAGAAGGTCGTCGACTCGCGGGAGGCCCGCGACGGGGCGGCGATCCGGCGACGCCGGGAGTGCCTCAACTGCAGGCGGCGGTTTACGACGTACGAGCGCATTGAAGAGGTCCAGCTCATGGTGGTGAAGAAGGATGGCCGCCGGGAGCCCTTTGATCGCAACAAGATTCTGAGCGGCCTCCTCAAAGCCACCCAGAAGAGGCCCGTCAGCGTGGCCGAACTCGAGAAGATCGCCGAGGAGGTCGAGGCCCGCCTGATGGAGCAGCCGGACCGGGAGATGAACTCTGGCGCGATCGGGGAGCTGATCATGACCCGCCTGTATGAGTTGGACGAGGTCGCCTACGTCCGCTTCGCCTCGGTCTATCGCCAGTTCAAGGATGTGCATGAGTTTGTGGAGGAGGTGAAGGGCCTGCTGGAGAGCACCCCCCGACGGTCCCGGCAGACGTAGCGTTCGTGTCGATGACCGACGACCGATGACCGTCGTTCCTCGATCCTGCATCCTGCAAAGCCCGTCTCTCGGCTGCGCCCCATGAAGCCGCAAGCTTCGCCTCCGACCTCATGATCTCGGAACCGGGACCCGCGAAGTTGAAGCGTCGAGTTTGATCCGCGTGATGTTGACATCGGACATTGGATATCGGACATCGGACTGCCTCTCATGGATGTAATCTTTTTTTACGGGGCCCTGGTGCTGTATGTCGTGGGGACGCTCGCCTATCTGCTCCTCCTCTCGATCAAGGGCGGCCCCCTTGCCCAGCTCGGCACCGCCGCCACGGTTGGCGGCTTTGCCCTGCACACCCTGGCCCTGCTGGCCCGCCTGATCACTGCCGGCCGCCCCCCGCTCGGCAATACCTATGAAGCCCTTTCCTTCTTCGCCTGGGCCACAGTCCTGGTCTATCTCATCCTCGAGGTTCGCTTCCAGCGGAAGGTCATCGGGGCCTTCGTTCTCCCGATCGTGCTGCTGACGGCGCTCGCCGCGGCCAGCCTGCCGAAAGGGCCCGCGGGTTTGAGCCCGGCTTTCCGGAATACGTGGGTCTGGCTGCATGTGACGTTTGTCGTGTTGGGCAGCGCTGCCCTGGCGCTCACCTGCGGCGTGGGCTTGATGTATCTGTTGCAGGAACGGCAGCTCAAGTCCAAGAGCCTCGGCGTGATGTATTACCGGCTCCCCTCCCTGGACTTTTTGGATGGACTCGGGCACCGGGCGCTCCTGGTGGGCTTTCCCCTGCTCACCGCGGGGCTCATCACGGGCGCGATCCAATCCCAGGCCGCCCGGGGTCAGATCCTCATGTGGGACCCGACCCAGCTCCTTTCCCTGGTCACCTGGGTGATTTACGCGGGGCTTCTGCAGGCCCGGCTTACCGCCGGGTGGCGCGGGCGAAAGGCAGCGCTCCTGGCGATCCTCGGGTTCAGCGCCGTGCTGGCCACCTTTCTCGGGGTGAGTGTCCTGCTCGGCCGCCCCCATACCTTTAACTGAGCCATGGTAATCCTGACGGTAGGGCTCAATCACACGACAGCGCCTGTGCAGATCCGGGAGCGCCTCCACCTTTCTGGGACAGCGCTACCCCCGTTCTTCGAACGCCTGGAACAGGAGGGGGGAATCAACGAGCGGCTCGTGCTCTCGACCTGTAACCGGGTGGAGGTCTATGCGGTCACAGACAACCCGGAGCAGGCCCAGGTGACGATTCCGCGCCTCTTGGCGGAAGAGACCCGGACCCCGCTCGCCCTCTTCGAAGACCGGCTCTATTGGCATCGCCACGAGGCCGCTGTCCGCCACGCATTCCGGGTGGCCGCGAGCCTCGACTCGCTCGTGCTGGGGGAATCTCAGATTCTGAGTCAGGTCAAGGCGGCGTACGAGGTAGCCCGAGCCCAGGGGGTGACGGGGCCGATCCTGAACACCTTGATGGCGCGGTCGTTAGGGGTGGCCAAGAAGGTGCGGACGGAGACCGGCATCGGGGCGGCGGCGGTCTCGATCCCCTCGGCAGCCATCGGGCTCGCCAAGACGATCTTCGGCGAACTCAGTGGCCGAACGGTCCTCATCCTGGGGGCTGGGGAGATGGCGGAGGTGGCGGTCCGGCACCTCAGGGGCGAGGGGGTCCAGGCGGTCGTCGTGGCCCATCGCCACTTCGACCGGGCGGTCGAGATGGCGGCGCAGCTTGAGGGCCGGGCCGTCCGCTTCGACCAGATCCACCAGGAGCTGCTCCAGGCCGACATCGTGTTGAGCTCCACCACCGCCCCCCACTATATCGTCCACCGGGCCGACGTAGAGGAGCTCATCCGCCTCCGGCGCAACCGTCCCCTCTTCCTCATCGATATCGCTGTTCCGCGGGATATCGATCCTGCGGTGAACGAGATTGACAATGTCTATCTCTACGACATCGATGACCTGGAAGGGGTGGTGGCCGCCCATCGGCTGGCGCGCGAGCGCGAGGCAGCGCAGGCGGAGCTCTTGATCGATCGGGAGGTGGCGAGCTTCCTCCGCTGGCTCAAGAGTCTCGAGGTGGTCCCCACGCTCGTGATGCTCAGGCGTCACCTGGAGGAGATCCGGGAGGCGGAGCTTGCCAAGGCGCTCAGCCGCCTGCCGGGGCTCACCCCCGCCCAGCAGGACGTGGTGCGGACGTTGGCCCACGGCATCATCAACAAGGTCCTGCACCACCCCACCACCGAGCTGAAGCGCCAGTCCGTGAACCGCGACGGCCTCCTCTACGTGAGCGCCTTGCGCCGGCTCTTCGGCCTCCAGGACGCGGACTAACGATCGGTGACCGATGACCGTTGACCGATGACCAGGTCCTGGAGGGCCTGTTTCCCTTCCTGCTGTCATCGGTCGTCGGTGATCGGTCTTCGGCCTGTGAACGGTGAACGATGAATCGTGAACTGCGCATTGGCACTCGGGGGAGCCTGCTCGCCGTCACACAGGCGGACCGGGTCGCCGGGGAGCTTAGGCGGAGGTACCCGGAGCTTGCGCCGGTGCTGGTGAAGATCAAGACCAGCGGCGACACGTTCGCCCACATCCCCCTGTCTCACGTGGGGGGCAAAGGGCTCTTCATCAAGGAGATCGAGGAGGCCCTGTTGGATGGTCAGGTGGACGTGGCGGTCCACAGCATGAAGGACGTTCCGACCGAGATCGCCCCGGGCCTCAACATTGCCGCTATTCTCGAGCGGGAAGACGCGTCGGACGTCCTCATCTCACGCCGGGGAGAGAAACTGGATGCTCTGCCCTCCGGCGCCAGGGTCGGCACGAGCAGTCTGAGGCGGCAGGCCCAGCTCCTGCATTTTCGACCCGACCTGACCGTGGTCCCGCTCCGGGGGAACCTGGATACTCGGCTGAGGAAACTCGACACCGAGGGACTCGACGCCATAGTGGTTGCGGCTGCCGGGGTGCACCGCCTCGGGCGGCAGCAGGAGGTCACCGAGGTCCTGCCGCCCGAGATCAGCCTCCCCGCTGTCGGCCAAGGGGCCCTCGGCCTGGAGATTCGTGCACACGATCAGCGGATACGCGACTTGGTGGAGCCCATGACTCACGGGCCGAGTGCCTTGACGATTGCTGCGGAGCGGGCGTTCCTCAAGCGGCTCGGAGGGGGATGTCAGGTTCCGATCGCCGCGTATGGACGGCTCGATGGGGCTGAGCTTCGTCTCATGGCACTGGTGATCAATCCGGACGGGACCGGGGTGGTCCGCGGCGAGCGGAAGGGGCCCAGCGCCCTCGCCGAGGAGATCGGGCTCGCCATTGCGGAAGAGCTACTGCGGCGTGGGGCGGATCGGATCATCCAGAAGCTTTCCGGCACAACCCTCGAGCCTCCCGCTGCCCCCTGAGCTACACGCTGATGACCGACGACCGACGACCGAGGCCCGAAAATGAAGCGAGACCACCGGGTCTGACCGTCATCGGTCAACGGTCATCGGTCATCGAACGATGAAGCATGAGCGCTGAACGCAAAGGCAAGGTATATCTCGTGGGCGCAGGCCCGGGCGACCCTGGTCTCTTGACCCTGAAGGGGAAGCACTGTCTGGAACGGGCCGAGGTGATCATCTACGACTACCTGGCCAATGAGCGCCTTCTGAGGTACGCCCACCCCGATGCTGAGCGGATCTATGTGGGGAAGCGGGGAGGGGAACATAGCCTGCCCCAGGAGGAGATCAATCGCCTGGTAATCGAGCGAGCCCGCCGGGGCCAGGTCGTGGTGCGGCTCACGGGTGGCGATCCCTTCATTTTTGGTCGAGGGGGCGAGGAGGCAGAGGCGCTCCACGAGGCAGGGATCTCTTTTGAGGTGGTGCCGGGTGTCACGTCTGCTATCGCGGTTCCCGCCTATTCCGGGATCCCCCTCACCCACCGGGAGTTGGCCTCGACCGTGGCCTTTGTCACCGGCCACCCGGCCAAAGAGGTTTCGGGGATCGAGTGGCGTGCGCTTGCCGGCATCGCCACGGTGGTCTTCCTCATGGGGACGAAGCGTCTCCCAGAGATCGTGGCAGCTCTCTTGAAGCATGGGCGGCACCCGGAGACGCCGGTGGCGGTCATCCGGTTCGGTAGCTGGCCCCTCCAGGAGACGATCACGGGGAGCCTGCGCGACATCGTGGAGAGGGCTCAGGGGATACGCTCGCCCGCCGTTATCGTCGTGGGGGAGGTCGTGAGACTGCGCGGTCAGCTCAGATGGTTCGAGGAGAAACCCCTCTTTGGTCGGCGGATCGTAGTGACTCGAGCCCGAGAGCAACAGGGTGAGTTTGCTGAGCTCCTCGAGGACTATGGGGCGGAGGTGATCGAATGCCCGACGATTGCCATCCGTGCGCCGGACGATTGGGGGGCGGTGGATCGCGCCCTCGAACGCATCGCCAGCTTTCATTGGGTGATCTTCACCAGTGCCAACGGGGTCCGCTGCTTTCTCAAGCGCCTGCAAGAAGGGGGAGGAGACCTCCGAGTACTCCACGGCATCCGGGTGGCCGCGATCGGTCCGGCGACGGCGGCCGCGCTGCAGGAAGTGGGGCTGCATCCGGACCTGGTGCCGGATGAGTACCGCGCCGAGGCAATCCTCGAGGCCTTGGACCGAGATCTCAGCGGAATGCGTTTCCTCATCCCCAGGGCGGCCGAGGCGCGCGAGGTCCTCCCCGCTGGGCTTCGCGAGCGGGGAGCCCAGGTCGAGGTCGTGGCCGTGTATCGCACCGTGCCGGTGGCCGATCAGGCCGGCGCCGTCCTGGATCTGTTGCGGGCCGGGCAGATCGACGCAGTGACCTTTACCAGCTCCTCGACCGTGGTGAACTTTGTCGAGATGCTTCCGGGGCAGGATCTTGCCGCGCTCCTCAAGGATGTGACCATCGCCTGCATCGGGCCGATCACCGCCGAGACGGCGGCCCGGTACGGCCTCGCCGCGCATATCATGCCGGCCGCGTTTACGATCCCTGCTCTCGCAGAAGCGGTCGCCACGCACCTGCCCTTTCTCAGGCCGCCCCCGCGCTGATCCGAATTTCGTCCTTGCATCCAGTGTGCTTTCATGCCAGCATGCTCCCGGCTCTTATCCCGCGCAGTCAATTGAGAGATGTCCGGGTAAAAAGGAGGGGTGAGCCCTGGCGAAGAAACCCGGGGGAACGGCCGCCTTTGTTGTGATTATCATCCTGGGGGCCCTCATCGGTGCCGCCTTGGGAGAGGTGATTGCCTACCTCTTTCCCGGCGGCATTCTTGACCGCATCTTTTCGCGGGGGATCTCGCCGGGTCTCGATCCGCCGGCCACCCTCGACCTCAGGATCGTTTCCCTCACCTTCGGCTTCATCGTCCGCATCAATCTCGCCTCCCTGTTGGGGCTCGTCCTCGGCGCCTACATCTACAAGCAACTCTGATTGCTGTTGACACCGCTGAGACCCTATGCAATGTTGGGCCCGGTTGGGCGCACGTGAGGGTCGATGGGGATGCACGCGGCGGGTCAGGAGTTGATTCTGGCCATCACGGGGGGGAGCGGGGCGGCTCTTGGGGTGCGCCTCCTGGAGGTGCTGGCCGAGCGCGGCGACGCGGTCCACCTCATCATCTCGCAGGGCGCCGAGATCGTCATCCGGGAGGAGACGGGGCGGGCGATCGGCGACCTCAAGGCGTTGGCGACATATTGTCACGCGCCGCACGACATGGCGGCGCCCCTCGCCAGCGGCTCCTACGTGGCCCCCAACGTCCGCGCCATGCTTGTCGCCCCCTGCTCCATGAAGACCCTCGCCGCCATCGCATCAGGGTTTGCGGATAACCTGATCGGGCGGGCGGCGGACGTGGTCCTCAAGGAGGGGAAACGCCTGGTCCTCGTGCCGCGCGAGAGTCCGCTCCACGCCATCCATCTCGAGAACCTCCTGCGCCTGGCCCGCCTGGGCGTGACGATCGCGCCTCCCATTCCCCCCTTTTACCAGCGCCCGATCACAGTCTCCGAGATGCTCGACCAGATTGTTGGGCGGATCCTGGACCAGGTGGGGATTCACACGGATCTCACCCGGCGATGGTCGGGGCTTCGGTGAGCCGATCAGCGTCGCTCGCCCTCGAATTTTCCCGCCTGAATGTCTGCGATCATCTGGCGGTGCTGGCTGGTCATGAGCGCGCGCACCGCCTCGGGGTAAGGGTGTGGACCGAGGAGCTCGCTGTAGGGCGTCTTGATCCGGGCGACCACGGCGCCGCCGCGGTACGCGAGAGTCAGGACGTGAGGGGTGTCTCCCTCCACATCCTCAGTCTGGACGTGGTAGGCTTGCTGGCCACGGGACAGGTTTGTATTGAAGCCAGGGATCATGGCACGCTCCCGACGACCCGGAACCCATCTTCGCGGGGGAGAGCTTACCACAGAATGCCGCAGCCTCGCCAGGCATGTGCAGCCGAGGAGATCAGATGGCGGGCGCACGGATGAGGGTGGGCGTCCTCTTCGGGGGCCGGTCGGGCGAGCACGAGGTCTCCCTGGCCTCGGCCCGATCCGTCCTGGCTGCCTTGGACCCTTCTCGGTATGAGGTGCTCCCCATCGGGATCACGCCGCAGGGGGAGTGGGTCTTGGTGAAGGGGCCGGATCAACTGTCGGTGGAAAAGGGGACCAGGGTCGGCGTCGTCCCGGGGTCGTCGGCACGCCCGCTCGTGAGCACGGAACCGGAGGGGGCGGCCCGCTGGCTGCAGGAGTCCATCGATGTGGCCTTTCCCGTCCTGCATGGGACCTATGGGGAAGATGGCACGGTCCAAGGGCTGCTCGAGCTTTTGGGGGTGCCGTACGTGGGGTGCGGGGTCATGGCCTCGGCGCTCGGCATGGATAAGGTGGCGATGAGGGCCGCCTTCCAGCAAGCCGGGCTCCCGGTCGTGGCGTATCGCGTGCTCACGGCCAGGTCCTGGCGGGAAGACCCCGCCGCGGTCTTGAGCCTGCTGGAACAGACCTTTGTGTATCCGATCTTCGTCAAGCCCAGCAACCTGGGCTCGAGCGTCGGGGTGAGTCGGGCGACCCATCGTGTGAGCCTTGATCAGGCCATTCAGGAGGCCTTTCGATACGACCGCAAGATCCTGGTCGAGCAAGGCCTGGACTGCCGGGAGGTCGAGTGTGGGATCCTGGGCAATGACGCGCCGGAGGCGTCGGTCGTCGGCGAGATCATCCCCAAACAGCTCTGGTACGATTATCGGGCCAAGTATGAGTCCGGCATGAGCGAGGTGCGGATTCCGGCTCCGCTCCCTCCACCCCTTGCCCGGGAGGTCCAGGCGCAGGCCATCAGGGCCTATCAGGCGATTGATTGCGCGGGGATGGCCCGGGTCGATTTCTTCCTGGAGCGGGCCTCGGCACAGCTCTACGTCAATGAGATCAACACGATTCCCGGTTTCACGGCCACGTCGGTCTATCCCAAGCTCTGGGAGGCCAGCGGCCTGAGCTATCCGGATCTCGTGGACCGGCTGATCCAGCTCGCCCTGGAACGCCACGCCGAGCGCAGTCGGTGGGTTACGATCTATCAGCCGACGGATCGTTAACAACCCGTTGGCGCGGCTGGTAGGCTACATCGTGGTTCGGGGAATGCCCGGGGAGGGTCCGTGTTTCGGTTGATCCCCCGTCAAGAGAAGTTCTTCGATCATTTCAAAGAGGCGGCGCAGAACGCCCTGGGAGGAGCCCACGCCCTCAAGGAGATGTTCGACCACTATCGAGATCCCCAGGAATCGTGGAAAAGGATCGTGGACTTTGAGCACGAAGGGGACAAGATCACCCATCGGATCATGCGGATGCTGAACCAGACCTTCATCACCCCCATCGATCGGGAAGATATCCATGCGCTCACCACGGCCCTCGATAACGTCATGGATGCCATAGAGGCTGCGGCCTCGCGGATGGTCCTGTATAAGATCGCGGGGGTGACCCCTGAGGCCAAGAAGATGTGCGGCATCATCGTGACCTCCGCCGAGCAGATGGTCAAGGCGGTTTCCCACATGCCCAAGCTGGAGGATGTCGAGGAGCACTGCATTGAGATTAATCGCTTAGAGAACGCGGCTGACGAGATCTACCGGGAGGCCACGGCCTCCCTGTTTGATGGCGAGCGCCCACCGCTGGACGTCATCAAGTGGAAGGAGATCTTCGAGATCCTCGAGACGGCCACCGACCGCTGTGAGGACGTGGCGAACATCGTGGAGAGTATCGCCCTGAAGAACGCCTAACCGCCGGCTCTCACCATGCCTGACGGCCTGCTCCTCGTTTCCCCAGTCCTCCTCCTGGTCCTGGCGGCAGAGTTTGTCAACGGCTGGACCGACGCCCCGAACGCCATCGCGACGGTCATCTCGACCCGCGTCCTCTCTCCCTACCAGGCGCTCATCATGGCCACGGTCCTCAACGTCGTGGGGACGATGTCGGGAACCGCGGTCGCCGCCACCATAGGCAAAGGCATTGTCAAGCCTGAGGTCATCAATCTCACCACGGTCGGGGCCGCGATGGTGGGGATTATCGTCTGGAGCACGCTGGCCTGGTACTACGGCCTGCCCACCAGTGAAACTCATGCCTTGGTCGCCGGCCTCACGGGCGCCGGGCTGGCCACCGCGGGGCCATCAGCGCTCCTCTGGGAAGGGTGGAGCAAGGTCCTGATCGGCCTTGTCTTTTCGACGTTTCTCGGCTTTTTCGGCGGGCTCTTCATCATGGGGACGTTGTACCGGCTGCTGGCCAACAGCCGACCCGGAAGCGTCCGCCGAAGCTTCGGCCGGCTCCAGGTCCTGTCCGCCGCCTTCATGGCCTTTAGTCACGGATCAAACGATGGCCAGAAATTCATCGGGGCCTTCAGTCTGGCTCTCCTCCTGGGCGGCATCCTGCCCGAATTTCAGATCCCGCTCTGGGTGATCCTCGTCTGTGCTCTCACCATGGGCGTGGGGACCGCCGTCGGCGGCTGGCGGATCGTCCGCACGATGGGACTGCGTCTCACCAAGCTTGAACCGGTCCAGGGGTTCGCCGCCGAGACGGGGGCCGCCCTCACCATCGAGTTGGCCTCCCGACTGGGAATCCCCCTGAGCACCACCCACACCATCAGCACGGCGATCGTGGGGGTGGGCACGACCCGGCGCTTTTCCGCCGTCCGGTGGGGAGTCACGATGGAGATCGTCACTGCCTGGATCCTGACCTTTCCTGTCTGCGGGCTGATCGCGTGGCTGGTAACGAAGGCCTTCGCGGCCCTCCCCTAACGCCCCACCTTCCCTTCTGGTTCACTCTGCCCTCCTCTTGACATCGTGGGGCAAAGGGCGTATAAAGTCCGCCGTATCTGCATAGTCAGCAAAACGCCGAGTTTCCTTGTGCGAAGCGGGGGACCCAAGTCCGACGGGTGAGTTCCCGACGGCGGCCTGTTGTCCGGACAGCGTGAACTCTCGAACGGGCCAGGAATCCTGAGAAGCTCCCCGGATTGGTGAAGGAGACGTCGATGAAGGCGCTCATCGTTGGCTCTGGGCGGGTAGGCTCCTTTTTGGCCGGACAATTGGTGGGCCAAGGCCACGAGGTCGTCATCGTGGACCGTGAGCCGAGGTCCTTCAAAATGCTAGGAGAAGATCTGGTGGTTCAGCGGATCGCGACCCCGGAGAGGGGCGAGGTCCACGCCACCTTCACCGCCAAGACTCGCATCCGGTGCATCGTCGGAAGCGGCAGTGACGAGGAGGTCCTCAAGACGGCTGGAATTCAGGGGATCGACGCCTTTGTTGCCGTCACGGATAACGATTATGTGAATCTCATGGCCGCCCTGATCGCAAAAGAGCTGAACAATATCCCCCGGGTGATCATAGGGATCATCAACCCTCGCCGGTTGGAAATCGCCCGGGAGTTGGGCGTTGAGGCCATCTGCCCCCTCACCCTCGGGGCCCAGTCGATGTTTGAATCTTTGATACGATAACCGGCCGAAGGGAGAACGGGACGGGTGAACATCGTCATTGTTGGAGGAGGGACCGTCGGCTACCACCTGACCAAGGCCCTCTTGGCCCGTGGCCACGAGGTGACCGTGATCGAACCGAACGAAGACCGGTGTAATCTCTTAACGGAGGGGTGCGGTAAGGTTGTTGTGCGAGGGGAGTGCGACGTCGCCCTGCTTCGGGAGGCGGGGGCCGAGCGGGCCAATGTCCTTATTGCCGTTGCCGATCAGGATGAAACAAACCTGATCGCCTGTCTCTTGGCCAGACGCATCTTAAAGGTTCCAAGGGTGATTGCACGTGTCGTCGATCCGAAAAACCGGACGACCTTTGAAAAACTTGGGATTAAGCTCACCGTGTCCAGTACCGATATCATCTGTAACCTCATCGAGCAGGAGGCTATCACCACCGAGATCATTCCGCTCCTCGCCCTCGGGAAGGGTGATCTCGAGATCGTGGAGCTCGTCCTCCCTCCCGACTCTCCAGCCTTGAGTGTTCTCTTAAAGGATCTCCCACTTCCAGCCGACAGCGTCCTCATCTCAATCATCCGAGGAGACCAGATCGTCTTCCCTCGGGGAAGCACCACCTTCCACCCCAATGACACGATCCTGGCGCTGACGTCCACCAAGGGAGTGGAACAGCTCAAGCGGGTCTTCTACCGCTGACGTGGCGGGAGAATCGGCTTGACACCGCTCCCTCCCTCCCTGTAGCCTTTTCCTGAGGGAGTGTTCCATGTTCGGCATCGGGATGCCCGAACTGATTGTCATCTTCATCGTCGCCCTGCTGGTCTTCGGTCCCAAGAAGCTCCCGGATCTGGGCAGGGCCTTGGGCCGCGGCCTGGCGGAATTTAAGCGAGCCTCCGAGGAGATCAAAGCGGGACTGAGCGCCGATCTTAGCCTCGAGGAAGAGGAACAACCTTCACCGCAACCGCCCCCCGCTGCCCCCAAAGCCGCTCCTTCCGAGCCCGCTCCGTCCAAGGGTGATCAGCCCGATGGCTGATGACAAGATGCCTTTCCTCTCCCACCTGGAGGAGCTCCGAAGGCGACTGATCGTCTCGCTCATCACCATCGGCGTCGGCTTCGCGATCGCCTTCAACTTCTCCGAGGAGATCCTGGCCCTCCTGAAGCGGGTGCTCAGCACCACCTTTGCCTTTCAGAAGAGCTCTCCCTACCTGGTCATCACCTCGAAGGCGCCGCCCCAGCTGATCTTCCTCGCGCCGGCCGAGGCCTTCTGGGCCCATGTCAAGATCGGCTTCCTCGCCGGGCTCGTCCTGGCCACGCCCGTGATCCTCTTCGAGGTGTGGCGATTCGTCTCCCCCGGTCTGCTTGAGCGGGAGCGGCGCTATGCCCTCCCCTTCGTCATCCTCGGCACCATCTTCTTCTTCATTGGGCTCCTCTTCTGTTACTTCCTCGTCCTCCCCTTCGCCATGGGCTTCCTCCTCACCTATAAGACAGAGCACCTCACGCCGATGCTCTCGATCGGCCTCTTCATCGATTTCACGGTCAAGTTCATGCTGGCCTTCGGTCTCATCTTTCAACTCCCCCTCCTCATCAGTCTCGCCGCCCGCCTGGGCCTCGTCACCTCCAAGTTTCTCGCCCAAAATCGCAAGTACGCCATCCTCGCGAACTTCGTCGTCGCCGCCATCCTGACCCCGACCCCCGACATCTTTAACCAGCTCCTGATGGCCGGTCCCCTCTGCTTCCTGTACGAGGTGGGGATCTGGGCCGCGAAGCTCGTGGAAAAGGCCCGGCGCTCCTCCGTGGGACAGGAGGCCCCGGAGGGAGTGTAGTACCGTTCCAACTGATTGGTCGAACACGCGCCCGGACGGCACCACGCCCGGTCTCGGCATCGCAGATCTTTGTATTGGGTGAGAGAAGTTGGAACGGGATTAGGCGAGTTCGAGCATCCGACGGATGGCGGTCCGAGCCCTGGCGGCGATGCCCTCTGGCACCTTGACCTCAAAGACCATCTCTTGGAGCGAGCGCAGGACCTTCTCCAGGGTGATCTTCTTCATGTACTCACAGACCGCATCTGCCTTGAGGGGGACAAAGGTCTTGTCCGGGCTCCCCTTCTGCAGGGGGTAGAGGATGCCGGTCTCGGTCGCCACGATAAACTTCCGGGCGGCCGACGCGGCACTGCGGCGGATCATGCCGCTAGTCGACAGGATGTGAATCCTGTTCTGGAGTTCGGGGGTGTCCTGGGCGAACGCGATGCAGTTGGTGGTACAGCCGCACTCCGGGTGGATAAAGATCTCCTCGGCATCCGGATGGAGGCGCAGGGCCTCCTGGAAGTGGCCGGGACGGATCCCGGCGTGGACGTGGCACTCGCCCGGCCAGACGTGAATGTTCTTGCGGCCGGTCACCCGGGCGACGTAATCCCCCAGGTACAGATCCGGGAGGAAGAGGACTTCGCGATCGGGGGGGATGGCCTGGACGACCTTCGCGGCGTTCGCCGAGGTGCAGCAGTAGTCACTTTCCGCCTTGACCTCTGCCGTGGTGTTCACGTACGAGACCACCACCGCCTTGGGATGCTCGGCCTTCCACTGCCGGAGCTCCTCCGCCGTGATGGTGGCGGCCAGGGAGCACCCCGCCTCGAGATCGGGAAGGAGGACTGTCTTGCTGGGGCAGAGGATTGAGGCGGTCTCGGCCATGAAGTGCACCCCGCAGAAGACGATCACTTCCGCATCGGTGCGGGCGGCGGCCTGGGAGAGGCCCAGCGAGTCCCCGGTGAAGTCGGCCGCATCCTGCACCTCGGGGACCTGGTAGTTATGGGCCAGGATCACGGCCTTCCGCTCTTCCTTCAATCGGCGGATCTCCTGGCTGATGTCGGTGTGTATCGCCATACGCTTTCTCCGCGAGCATCTTTCAGCTATTATGCTAGGGGAATTGTCGGGGGAGGTCAAGGGCGAATGCCTCAAGGCGAGTCAGCAGCCATCCCTCTCCAGGTCCGACGCCTGATTGAAGGCGCCCTGGAGGAGGATGGGATCAGCGGGGATCTCACCACCGGGGCCCTGGTCCTCGACGAGGAGTGCGGCCGGGCCGAGGCCGTGGCCCGGGCGCCCGGGGTGCTGGCCGGGACGTGGGTCTTTGCGCAGGTCTTCACCGCGGTCGATCCTCGCCTGGCGGTTGAGCTTCTGCGACCGGAGGGGGGTCGCGTCGTCCCGGGGGACACGGTGGCTGCCGTGCGCGGCTCCTTGGCCAGTATCCTCAAGGCTGAACGGGTGGCCCTGAACTTTCTCCAGCGCCTCTCCGGTATCGCGACCGAGACTGCCCGGTACGTGGCGGCCGTGGCCGACCTGCCGGTCAAGATCGTGGACACCCGGAAGACCGTTCCGGGGATGCGGTGGCTCGACAAGTATGCCGTGCGGATGGGCGGGGGGTTCAACCACCGGATGAGCTTGGGCGACGGGGTCCTCGTGAAAGACAACCACCTGGCGGTAGTCAGGGCCCGGGGGGAGAGCTTCAAGGCGATGGTGGCCCGCATTCGCCAGGGCACGAGCCATCTCGTGAAGATCCAGGTAGAGGTGGAGAGCCTGGAGGAGGCCACGGAGGCTGCAGAGGCAGGGGCGGATGCCCTCCTGCTGGATGGGATGTCTCCTGAGCAGATGGAAGGGGTGGTCCGACGATACACAGGGAGGATTCTCATCGAGGCGTCAGGGGGGATCACGTTGGAAAATGTGCGACGCGTCGCCGAAACCGGCGTCGATCTCATCTCGGTCGGGGCCCTCACCCACTCGCCTCGGGCCCTCGATATCAGCCTCGAGGTCGTGTCATAATCAGGATGAAAACCCGAGAGGCCACCCATGGCCGAACTGTTTCAGGTGCTGACCCCTGGGGAGGCGCGTGAGCGCCTCCTCCAACATCTGACGACTGCGCTCCCGAGCGAGGACATTCCGGTTCAGGAAGCCCTCGGACGGATCCTGGCGGCAGATATCTTCTCGCCCATTGAGCTTCCCGCCTTTCCGCGCTCGAACATGGATGGGTATGCCGTGCGCGCTCAGGACACCTTTGGGGCAACGGATGGCCTTCCCGCCTACCTGAAGGTGGGTGGCGAGGTCCCGATGGGAGAGGCTCCCCGGGCGTCGGTCCGTCCCGGGGAAGGTGTGAGGATTCCGACGGGCGCGATGATTCCAGAGGGGGCTGATGCGGTCGTCATGGTGGAGCATACCCAGGAGGTGGACCCCAGCACGATCGAAGTCACCCGTCCCGTGGCGCCCGGCGAGAATGTGGTCCGGGGTGGCGAGGATGTGACACGGGGAGAGCGGCTCCTCCCCAAGGGCCATTGTCTTCGCCCCCAGGACGTGGGGGGGCTGTTGGGGGTCGGGATCCTCACGGTTTCCGTCGTTCGGCGGCCCCGCGTCGTCATCATCGCCACCGGCGATGAGGTGGTTCCGCCACCCGTCGAGCCCGGCCCCGGACAGGTTCGGGATATCAACACATACACGATAGCCACCCTGGTGCTGCAGGCGGGGGGCATTCCCCAACCGTTGGGGATCGTCAGGGATGACTATGATGCCTTACGGGAGGCGGCGGAGTCCGGCATCACTCAGGGGGATGCCCTGATCATTTCGGCGGGTAGCTCGGTGAGCACCCGGGATATGACCGCGGGGGTCATCGGGACGCTGGGGAGGCCTGGCGTGCTGGTGCACGGCGTGGCCTTGAAGCCGGGCAAGCCCACGATCCTCGCGGTGTGCGGGGACAAGCCGGTCTTCGGCCTGCCGGGCAATCCGGTCTCCACCTTCGTGACCTTCGATCTCTTCGTCCGCCCGGTGCTGTACCACCTGGCGGCAAGCGCGCCTCCCGAGCGGGCGACGGTGCGGGCCCGCCTCACCAAGAACGTGGCCTCCGCCTTCGGCCGGGAGGATTATGTCCCGGTCCGGCTGCTCGAGCAGGGGGGCGAGGTGCTGGCGGAGCCGGTCTACGGCAAGTCGAACCTGATCTACACCCTGATAAAGGCCCACGGCCTGATCACCATCCCGTTAAACGCGGGTGGCCTCTCCGCAGGCGAGACGGTGGAGGTGCGGCGGTTTTAGCGATGGCCCGACGCAAGGTCTATCTCGAACCGATCCCGCTCGACGAGGCCCTTCAGAAATTCTTCGGAGCCCTCGAGGCCCGGGGACTGCTCAGGCCGCTCTCCGGCGAGCTGGTGTCGGTGGACGCGGCCCTGGGGCGGGTGACCGCCAGGCCGGTCTGGGCGGCCCTGTCGAACCCGCACTATAACGCGGCGGCCATGGATGGCATTGCGGTCCGCGCCGAAGACACCCGGGCCGCCTCAGAAACGGCCCCTGTGCGGTTGAGGGCGCGGGAGCAGTTTCAGTGGGTCGATACGGGTGACCCGATCCTCGCGCCGTTCAACGCCGTCGTCATGCTCGAGCACCTGTACCCGGTAGGCGAAGAGGAGATCGAGATCCACGCCTCCGTGCCCCCGTGGCACCATGTCCGGGCCATGGGGGAAGACATGGTCGCGACGGAGTTGATCCTTCCCGAAGGACATACCCTCACCCCGGTCGATCTCGGGGCCATCGCCGGATGCGGTCTGGGTGCCGTTGAGGTCCGGCAGCGGCCCCGCGTGGCCGTCATCCCGACCGGGAGCGAGCTGGTCCCACCGGGGAGTGCCGTGAAGCCCGGCGAGATCATCGAGTTCAATTCCCTCATGCTCTGTGGGATGGTTCGGGAGTGGGGAGGAGAGGCGAACCGCACCGGTATCGTCCCGGACGATTTTGCCGCGATCAGGGCTGCCGTCGAGGAGGCGGTGGCGACCCACGACGTGGTCGTCATCAATGCCGGTTCCTCGGCGGGTTCGGAAGACTTCACCGCCGCCATCGTCAGGGAACTGGGGGAGCTTCTTGTGCATGGGATCGCGATCCGCCCGGGGCACCCGGTGGTGCTCGGGATCATCCGAGGACGCCCCGTCGTCGGGATCCCGGGGTATCCCGTCTCGGCGGTCATTACCTGCGATCTCTTGGTGAAGCCGGTCCTGTATCGTCTCGAGGGGAGGGCGGTTCCGGAGCGGCCGACGCTCACCGCGACGATCACCCGAAAGATTCTCTCGCCCCTCGGCGAAGATGAGTTCTTGCGGGTCAAGTTGGGGCGGGTGGGGAACAAAGTCGTGGCGACCCCCCTCTCCCGTGGGGCGGGGGTGATCATGTCTCTGGTCCGCGCCGATGGCATCGTCCGCATTCCCCGCTTCTCCGAGGGGGTGCATGCGGGGGCGACCGTCACCGTGGAACTCCTCCGTCGGCCTGAGGAGATCGAGAAGACCATCGTGGCCATCGGGAGTCACGATCTCACGCTCGATCTGCTCGCGAGTCTCCTCCGGCGACGCCATCCGGATCTCCATCTCTCCTCGACCAACGTGGGGAGTCTAGCTGGGCTGCTGGCGCTCAAGCGGGCGGAGGCCCACATGGCCGGGTCCCATCTCCTGGACGAGGAGACCGGCGAGTACAATCTCCCCTACGTCGCGCGCCTGCTGCCCGGAGAGAAGGTCGTCGTGCTGACGCTGGTGCACCGCGACCAGGGGCTTATCCTCCCCGAGGGCAATGCGAAGGGCATCACCACCCTTCTCGATCTGGCCCGCGAGGATGTCGCGTTCGTCAACCGGCAGAAGGGGGCGGGGACGCGGATGCTGCTGGACTATCGCTTGAAACAGCTTGGCATCGATCCGATGCGGATCACCGGATACGAGCGGGAGGAGTATACGCATCTGGCGGTGGCCGCTGCGGTCAAGGCGGGGGTGGCCGATGTCGGCCTCGGCATCCTCGGGGCGGCTCGGGCCCTCGATCTGGACTTCATTCCCCTCCTGAAGGAGCGTTACGATCTCATCATTCCTGAACCTCATTACCGTGACCCCCTCCTGAGACCCCTGCTCGACCTGATCACGAGCGAGGGGTTCAAGCAGGAAGTCGAGGCCCTCGGCGGCTACGACACCTCGGAGACGGGTCGCGTGGTGAACGGCCCGGCTGCCCCCTGCCGGTAAGAGGTTCCTTTCGGCGATCCCGTCACGGTCCTGGTGTTCCGACGAGCGCGCGTCTGGAAGAGACCGTTGCTTCGTCAGGGGATGCCGCCCGGGTTCACGCGGTGGAGGAGAGGATGGCGATTCTTACGGATCGGATCTTCCAGGCAGCCAAACTCGAGGTCCGGCTGTATCAGCGGGTCAAAGCGGACAAGAAGGCGATGGGCCAGGCCGCCGGCGTGGTGCTGCTCTCGAGCGTTGCGGCCGGCCTCGGAACGATCACGCGGGCGGGATTCGGGGGAGTGGTCCCGGGAACGATCATGGCGCTCATCCGGTGGTGTCTCTGGGCGTTTCTGACCTACCAGATCGGCGCCAAGCTCCTTCCCGAGGCTCGGACCAGGGCAGACATCGCGCAGTTCGCGCGCACCGTCGGCTTTTCCGCCGCGCCCGGGCTGATCCGCGTGTTCGGGATCATTCCTCCGGCCGCCGAGATGGTCTTTCTGGTCGCGGACATGTGGATGCTGGTGGCCATGGTGATCGCGGTGAGGCAAGCCCTCGATTATGTCGGGACGGAGCGGGCCGTGGGTGTCTGCGTCCCCGGATGGATCGTGAACATGCTGATCGGATTCTGGTTCTACGCGTAGCCTGCGTGGATCTCTCGGACGCTGGGGGCCATCGCCCCAGCATGCAGCCACGTGGGGGAGGCAAGCAAACCGCTCCAGGTCCTGCTGAAGCAGACGGCCGGCGGATAGGAAGACATGGGGATATAGAATGTGAAAGGGGGAGGTTCCCCCTCCCCCTTTTCTTCATCGATTGCCGCGTTCAGATCGCAGAGCCCTTACACCTGGGACCATCGGCCTTTCATGGTCAGGATCCCCCGGGGGGTCCCGGGAGGAATGCTGGTGTTAAACAGCGTATCATAGCCCCAGACGCGGTCGGGCG
>CAYSDK010000016.1:19099-30717 GCA_964429865.1 uncultured bacterium | reverse complement strand
TGGTGGCCCCAGCGGGATTCGAACCCGCGTTTCCGCCTTGAGAGGGCGGCGTCCTAGGCCGGGCTAGACGATGGGGCCTGCAACGGAAAGGACGTGGCTGCGGGGCGAGGACTCGAACCTCGACAACCTGATCCAGAGTCAGGTGGACTACCGTTATCCGACCCCGCAATCACTCTCCTGATTCGGAAATGCTAAAAAGAAACCCGGATTCAGCGAATCCGGGCGATGGGTGGCCTCACTATGGCTGAGGGGTGCCGGAAAGTCAAGCCGAAAATGGTTCTTTCTGCTCGTGCAGCGTGATGAATTTTTTCACCTCGAAGGTCTTCACACCCCCGGGGGTTTGAATGCGTACCCCGTCTCCCTCCCGGCGTCCCATTAATCCCCGCCCCATAGGAGAGGCGATCGAGACCCACCCTTTCTCTCCGTTACTCTCCTCGGGCGCGACGAGCTTGACCACCCGCTCGCCGCCGTTCTCTGCATCGCGCAGGTAGACAATCGAGCCAAACCCAACGCGATCGTGAGGGACGGACCGCGGATCGATCGCCGAGAGGGAGGCGATGCGCTGCTTCAAGAAGATGATCCGGGCCTGGACGAATCCCTGTCGCTCTTTCATCGCGTGGTATTCCGCATTCTCGGTGAGATCCCCGAGGAGGCGTGCCTCCTCGATCTTCTGCGGGATATCGATCCTGAACTCCCTTTCCAAGGCGCTCAGCTCCCCCCGCAGCGTGTTGAGCAGCTCTTGCAAACCCACAGTGATCCTCCTCACTCCCGGAAAGCTGCCTTACGCGGCACCCCGCTCCAGAACCACCGCAAGCCGCTCCACACATATCTCGCGGCCCGCCAGCTCCATCACGAGAAACAGCGGGGGGCTCACCGATCCACCGGTTACGGCGACGCGGGTGGGCTGCGCCACGTCTCCCAGCTTGAGTGTGCGCTCGGCCGCGAAATCTCGGTAGAGTCTTTCGAGGGTTGCGGCGTCAAAGGGGCTCGTCCCCTGGAGCCTGCCGTGAAGCTCACGGAGGTGCGTCAAGGCTTGAGGCCGAAGATGCTTCTCCACAGCCTGGGGATCATAATCGATGCCGACCCGAAAGAGAAAGCGGGAGTTCTGGGCAAGTTCCCTGAGCGTTTTGGCCCGCTCCCGAAAAGTACGGATGACCGCCTCGCCGAAGGTCCCTCCCTTGCCCGAGCCCGACCACGCGCCCGCCTTGGCCTCGATCTCACCCGGAGGGATCCCCGCCTGCTCATAGAATGGGAGGAGGAGATCCGCCAGCCACTTCGGATCCGCTTCCCGGAGGTAATGGGCGTTCAGCCAGTCGAGCTTGGCCTGATCGAAGATGGCCGGGGCATGGCCCACCTGCCCGATATCGAAATAGCGAATGAGCTCCTCTCGACTGAAGATCTCCTGATCTCCGTGAGACCAGCCCAGACGGACGAGATAATTCACCATCGCCTGGGGGAGATACCCCAGGTCTCGATACGCCAGCACCGAGGTCGCCCCGTGTCGCTTGGACAGGCGCGTGCGGTCTGGGCCCAGGATCATGGGGACGTGGGCAAATCGGGGCACGGGAAGGTCCACGGCGTGATACACCTGGGTCTGTTTCGGGGTGTTGGACAGATGATCATCCCCCCGAATCACGTGAGTGATCTGCAGCAAGCCGTCATCGACGACGACGGCAAAGTTATACGTCGGCATTCCGTCCGATCGCATCAGGATGAAATCATCCAGTTCGGCATTGTCAAAGCGGACCTCTCCGTGGATGAGGTCGTCAACGACGGTCACCCCGGAATCTTGCACCCGGAGGCGAAGCGACCAGGGTCTTCCCGGCTCCACCCGCCGATCCCGACATCGGCCGTCATAGTGAGGGGAGCGCCCCGCCGCGAGGGCCGTTCTGCGGCGCTCCTCGAGCTCCTCGGGGGTGCAGACGCATTGATAGGCCCTGCCTGCCTTGAGGAGCCGCTCGGCATACTCCCGATAGATCGAGAGCCGCTCCGCCTGGCGATAGGGCGCCTCGTCCCAATCCAGCCCGAGCCACTTTAGGCTCTCCACGATCGCCTCGACCGACTCTTCCGTCGAGCGGTCGACGTCGGTGTCCTCGATCCGCAGGAGAAAAACCCCGCCGTGATGCCGGGCGAAGAGCCAGTTATACAGGGCCGTCCGTGCCCCCCCCACGTGGAGATGGCCGGTGGGCGACGGGGCAAACCGCACGCGGACCCGCTCATTCATTGTGACTGTGCTTCTCTCCCTCCCACACCTCGCCTATTATCCCTGGGGGAAAACGAGCCCGTCAACCCCTTTTCCGGTCGCAGCCGTCCGCAGTCGGCTATCAGCGGTCAGCACGGAGTCTGACAAGCTGATAGCCAGTTCCTCGCAACGTGCTGACAGCTGACTGCTGACAGCGGATAGCTGATGGGACGGAACGATCAGTGACGAACCATCCGGGCCACAGTGTCCAGGAAATTCCCGGGCTCGATGGGTTTCGTGAGGTAGGTGGCTCCCATCTTCCGCGTCTCCTCCCTGGAGGCGTCGCTTTGGAAGGCGGTGAGGACCATAATAGGAATCTGCGCCGTCCGAGGGCTTTCCCGGATCTGCCGGCACATCGTGATCCCGTCCATCTCGGGGAGGAGCAGGTCCGCAACCACCAGCGCTGGCTTCCACTGCTGACAGAACTGGAGACCTTCCTTGCCGTTCTTCGCTGCGAGGACCACATGGCCGGCCCTCGTCAAGAGATCCGTGAGGAACCGGCGAAAGAGCTCATCATCCTCCACCACCAGGATGCGCCGCGCCTCGGACCCCTCGGGGCCCCGGCGCTCCTCGGCGGTTTCCCAGGCGAGTTCCTCTGGCTTGACCTGGGTCACCTGGCCGCAATTGGGACAGTAGACCGGGAAACTCTCCACCTGGGAAATCGCATCCCAGACGGTAAAGCGGACACCGCACACCCGACAGACAAAGACCGGCCGATCCCCGAGCCACTCCGCCCGGCCCTTGAGCCCCTCGCCCACCGCCCAGAGGAGCTGCTCTCGCGTGAAGGGTTTTCTCAGAAAACCGTCGGCCCCCAACCGGCGGGCCAGGGCCTCATCCTGATCGCTCGTGAACTCCCCGGTCATCATGATGACCGCCGTCGCATCCCGAATCGACTTGTAGGTCTGACAGGCGCCGTACCCCGAGACACCCCCGGGAAGGTTCACATCCTGCATGACCAGATCGAATCGCTCCCGGGTAAAGACCCGAATCCCGTCTTGGCCCGTATGGAACGTGGTGACGTGGTGTCCTTCACCCTCGAGGGCTTCGCGGATCATCAGGGCGACAGACACATCATCATCCACGATCAAAATCCGCGCCGCCTTCTGCGTCATCGGCCGCCTCCCGCCGCGTCAGGCATCTCGGCGCGCACGAAAGGAACCGTGAAGGAGAAGCGACTCCCCTTGCCTTCTGCACTCTCCACCCAGATGCGCCCCCCGTGGGCCTCGACCGCCAGCCGGCAGAAGGTGAGACCCAGACCGGTCCCCCGCCGCTCGTGCGCCTCGCGAAGCTCGACCTGGCCGAATTTCTCGAAGATCTTCTCGTGGAAGGCCTGCGGGATTCCTGCCCCCGTGTCTTGAACCCATATCGTCAGCGATTCCGCATGCTCCGGCTGGACTCCGACCGTCACCTGGCCATCCACAGGGGTGTGATCCAGAGCATTCTTGAGCAGATTCAGGAGAACCCGCTTGAGGAGATCGCGATCACCATGGACCGGCGAGAGGCCGGAGGGGACCTGAGTTCGTAGGGACACGCCCTTGCTGGCATACGGAACCCCAAGCTCAGCCGCGGCATTTCCCACGAGTTCTCCCACCGCAAGCGCCTCCGGTCGGAGGGGGAGCTTTCCCTCCTCCATCCGGGCGATATCCAAGAGGCTCTGTACCATATCGGTCAGATACTCCACCTGCTGCCGCATCCGGCGAAGAAGCTCCCAGTGCTTCTCCTCCACCACCGGCTCCCCCTCATGGGATATCAACAGGTCCGCCCCGAGGAGCAGGGAAGTTAGCGGCCCCTTGAGGTCGTGGATCAGGAGATGAATGAGGCGGTCCCGGAGCTCTTCCAGCCTCTTGAGCTGCTCATAGCTCTTCTGCAGATCATCGCGCAGGCTCTTGATCCGCAGCAACGATTTGGTCCGCGTCAGAAGCTCCCACCGGTGAATCGGCTTGGACAGAAAGTCATCCGCCCCCGCCTCGATCCCGCGGATCCGATCCTCCCGCTCGCTCAAGGCGGTGACCAACACCACCGGGATGAACCAGCTCGCCGGGTCTGCCTTCAGCTGCCGGCATACTTCGAATCCATCCTGTCCGGGCATCATGACATCAAGCAGGATCAGGTCCGGAGGATCGGTCTTGACGGCCGCGAAGCCCTGCGCCCCATCGGCCGCGGTCACCACCCGGTACCCTTGCGAGCCCAGGAGGGCCTCCAGGAGCATCCGGTTCTCCTCCTCATCATCCACGATCAGAATTGTCGGCTCGTTGACGCCCACGCACGCCCCCTTAGCGTTGCCGCCGCGGCTCCGCCTGAGCACCGGTCCGCAGGAGCTCGTGGACCAGGCGGAGGAGCTTGTCGAGCCGGAAGGGCTTTTCGAGTAGCCGATCGATCCCCACGGCCTCCTGCTCCGTTTGACTCACGGCCGCATTCCACCCCGTGCAGAGGATGAGTTTGACCTCCGGGTTGAGCTCCCGAACCTTTCGGGCCACCTCCAGCCCGGTGAGGTCCGGCATCCCCAGATCCGTGATCACCACCTGGAAGGGCTCTACCCGGAAGGCCTCGACCCCTTCGATTCCGGACCCCACCCCCACGGCCATATGTCCCTCCAGCCTGAGGAGGTTGGTGATCACGTCTCGGAGATGCGGTTCGTCGTCGATCACCAGGATGCGCCCCGTCCGACGCCCAACCGGGCGCGCGTGGTCTTCCGGGCTTCGCGGCAGTTCTGCCGGGACCGGAAAGGCGACGCAAAACCGACTGCCCCGTCCGAGCTCACTCTCCACCGAGATCGAGCCGCGGTGTCGGGCGACGATTCCGTACGAGGTGCTGAGGCCCAGCCCGGTCCCCTTCACCCCCTTGGTGGTGAAGAACGGATCGAAGATCTTCTGGCGCACCTCCTCGGTCATTCCCACCCCGGTGTCCTCAAAGACCGCCTCAACCCATGGCCCTTCATCGCGGCCCGGCTCAACACAGGTCCGCACGATGAGGCATCCGCCATCCGGCATGGCGTCCAGCGCATTGAGGATGACGTTGGTAAAGACCTCCCGAAGCTCCGCGGGGTTTCCCGTGATGAGTGGGATGTCGCCGAGCTCCGTGACGACGTCGATTCTGGTCCCCTTCAGCTCTGCTTCATCCTTCCACCGGGCCTGCGTAAACTGCAGAACCTCGGTGATCACCCCGTTGAGGTCCACGGGGACCATCGATTCGGGTGCCCCGGTCCGGGCAAAATCCTGAAGCCGGCGGACGGTGCTCGCCCCGTCCAAGGCCGATTGCTGGATGCTGTTCAGCCATCGCTTCAGCTCCCGGTCCTGAACCTGCCGCAGGAGCAGATCGGTCCTGGCGACGATAGCTGCAAGGACGTTGTTGATATTGTGGGCCACTCCCGCTGCGAGGGTCCCCAGGGCTGCCAGCTTCTCCGAGCGCAAGACCTGCTGGTCCCACTGCTTGCGCTCGGTGATGTCAGTCACCAAGACGATGGTCCCGAGAGATTCCCCGCTGGCCCCTCGTCGCGGCGTGCTGTTCACCAAGGCGGTGAAGGTGCTCCCATCCTTTCGGAGCAGCCTGGTCTCAAAGACGCAGGCCCGGTCCCGTCGTTTCAGCCGGGCGAGATCGCTAGCGCGGAACCCCGGAGGAGCATGCGGGTCCGGGCCTCCCGATCGGCCCGGGCCTTCCCAAGGCTCGTAGCCCAGCATCTCATAGATCTGGCGGTTGCCGAACGACCACCGGCCTTCCGCATCGAGCACCAGGATCCCCACGTCCATGGCGTCGATCAGCATGCTGCTAACGTCTGCGACTTGCCGAGACTCGGCAATGGATTCCGGCGTCGGGCCAGCCTGAGCGCCCCCTGCGGAGCCCAGCTGTTCGATCGTCCGACCCATCAGTTCCCCCACCATCTGGAGAAAGCGAAGATCGCGAGGCGCAAAGTGACCTCGCCGCCGGCTGTACAGAGCCAAAAAACCGGCTCCGCTCGCCCTCACCGCAATCGGCACGCTCGCGAAGGAGCGAATCTTTTGCTCGCCAGCCGGTAGAGGAGAGTCCGGTGGGAGATCATCGAAGAGGAGTGTCTCTTGGCACGGATCGAGATCTCCGCGGCCAATCCCCTCAGGATGGGAAGGGCTCCAGGGGGCCGCCCAACTCCCCCGACCGCGACAGAGGGCAGGAACATAGGCCGCGGCAGTGTCCTCCCAGACCCAGAGCACTCCCGCCTCGGCTTCTAAGAGCCCCACGATCTGCTCGAGCACGGGGCCGAAGACGGGCTCTAAATCTGGATTCCCCCGGGGGGTGACGTGAGAAGGCATTACACCCTCTGCAGCGAATGTCTACGCCAGCTTGTGCATGCGGCATGCCAAAAAAGGCCACCCGTGCCGTTGACGGCGGCAGCCCTGCGTGCGTATAGTCGAGGACAACAGCACGCGTGATCATGGTCCTGTGGGGAAAGAGGTGCCGGGACGCACGTGCCTTGATCCCCGGCGAAGGAGACTGTTCCATGAGCCCTCCCCCACCCGCGGGAGCAGATCTGCACCTCCACTCCTCCTACTCGGATGGAAGCTTTCCACCCCGACGGGTCGTCGCCGAGGCGGCCAGCCGCTCTGTGAGCCCGATCGCTCTGACCGACCACGACACCGTCGCGGGGATCCCTGAGGCACTCCAGGCCGGCACCGAGATGAAGGTGGAGGTGATCCCGGGCGTTGAGCTGTCGGCGCAGGACGTCAATCAGGAGGTGCACATCCTGGGCTATTTCATCCGCTGGGACGACCCAGCCTTCCAGAGGACGCTCGATGTCCTTGGGAGAGGGCGGCGGGATCGGCTCACTGAGATCCTCCGCCGTCTGGATCGCAAGGGAATTCCCCTGACGGCAGACGAGGTCCTGCAGATCGCTGGGAAGGGAACGGTAGGGAGGCTCCACGTGGCCCGGGCTCTCGTGGCGCGAAGGGCGGTGGGCACCCTGGATGAAGCCTTCGATCGTTTCCTCGCGCAGGGTCGGCCCGCGTATGTGGAGCGCACGGGATTTACTGCGTCTGAGGCCATCGCCGCCATCCGGCAAGCGAATGGGATCCCGGTCCTGGCCCACCCAGGGAGCAGCAGACTGGCCAACCTCGAAAGTCTCATCGAGGCAGGCCTCCAGGGGGTCGAGGTTTTGCACCCTGCCCATACGACCGAGGAGGTCGTTACCCTCACCCGCCTGGCCACGAAACACGGCCTGCTCATCACCGGGGGCTCTGACTGTCATGGGCTCGCCAAAGGGGAAATCTCCCTGGGCACGATCCGGCTCCCCCTGGCCTATGTGGAGTGCCTGCGGCGGGCGGTCCCCTCCCTCCGGACGCGCAACGCCTAACACACCCGGCCGACCCATCGGCCTCACACCCTCCTCGGAGAAGGTGAGCCCGGCGCTCTCATTTTCCCTCCCGGGAGGGCATCTCTGCCTCGTCGATGAGCATGACGGGGATCCCATCCCGAATGGGATAGCGGCGACCGCACGCCTGACAGATGATCCTCTGGCCCGGCTCATCGAGCCGGACCCCGCCTCTGCAGGCAGGACAGGCCAGGATCTCTAAGAACTCCTTGTCGATCATCACCCCCCCCTACGCAATCTTCCTCTCACCGTCACGTCCGGCAGCCGGTCTCTTGCACAGATCTGATCAGCTCCTCCCCGGGAATGACGACCAGGTCGTCCAGGATCCGGAAGGGGTACCGGGCCGATCTGGCGGTCCGCCCCCAGACCACATCCTTCACGACCTGGTGGTCCTCCCTCCGGATCGTCTTCACGCCCTCCGGATCGCGATAGGTGATGCCCTCCAACCGTTCGACGATCCTCTCGGTGTCGAGAGAGCCCACCTCTTCGATGGCCCGCTTCAGCAGATGGACGGCGGAATAGCTGGCCAGGGCCACATCCGCGGGGTACTCGCCGTAGAGCGCACGATAGGCCTTCACGAAGACCCGGTTCTCCACGGAATCCGGATGGGTGAACCAGTAACCGGCCGAGACCCAGAGCCCCGCCGGCATCTCATCCCCCAGCGGGCCCAGGACCCCTAACGACGCCCCTCCGGGATTGACAAAGAACTTCACCCGCTCAAAAAAGCCGAGGGGCAGGGCCTGCCTGACGAAGGCGACAAGCTCTTGTCCCCACAGGGTAGACAAGACCCCATCCGGCTTGGCTTCCATCACGGCCTGAATGACACTCGTGTAATCGGCGGTGAAGCGCCTGGGCCAAAACTCCCCGACAAACTCGACATCGGGCCTGACCTTTCTGAGCGCCGCCTGAAAGGCCTCCCAGGCATCGCGGCCGTACTCGGAGCCGGCCCCGATACCGTACCATCGCTTGGCCGGCCTATCCTTCATGACCAGCGCCGCCGCCCGGGCATCCATGATGGCGTTGGGCACGATCCGAAAGGCATAGCGGTGACAGGCCCGACCGGTCAACTGGTCGGCGGCGGCGTGCGTAAAGAGAATGATCTTCCGATGCTGCTTGGCCACCGCGCTCACCGCCGAGGCGACGCTCGACGAATCCACGCCCACGAGGAAGTCCACCCCCTCCTCGAGGATGTACGTCAGGGCTTTGTCCACCGCCACCGTGGGGACGCCCTCGTGGGCCACGAACACCTCCAGCCTCCGCCCCAGGATTCCCCCCCGCTCGTTGATCTCCTTCTCGGCCATCCTCGCCCCCTGGGATCCGTGTCTGCCGTATTCCGCTCCTGAACCGGCCATCTGGAACAGGGTCCCAATCTTGATGGAAGGACTCTCCTGGGTCCAACCGAAGCCGGGAAGGAAGGCTTCAGCGCAGAGAAGAGCCCACGGGAAGAGCCGGAGGATGCACCGCCTCACGTTGACCTCCTCATCAATTAAATGGCACGCACCGGACGAAAGTCCGCTCCATAAGAGGGCGAAAGCCTCGATCTTGTCAAGCCATTTCGGCTCTCGACCGAGCCGCCACGGCTTCATCCAGGTGATCGAGGCACATGATGAGCGCGTCTTCCGCCGGCCCGGTATAGTATCGGCGTCTCCGTCCCACGACGGTGAAACCGAAGCGTCCATACAGGGCCTGGGCCGTCAGGTTCGACGCCCGAACCTCAAGAATACCGACCTTCGCCCCGACGCGAGCAGCCTCACGTAAGGCCGAGAGGAGGAGCGTCTTGCCCACCCCCTGGCGTCGCATGCGGGGGTCAACGGCGATATTGTCGATGTGAAATTCCCCCGCCACGACCGATCCGCAGAGGTAGCCCCAAAGCTCATCCTCACCGGACCGCGCCACCAGCGCCACAGCAACGCCGGGGATCATCTCCTGCTGGAACATCTCCCGGGTCCACGGCTCGGCAAAGGAGGCTGCCTCGACGCGAAGCACCTCGTCGAGATCCCCCGGCTGCATCTGTTCGATCCTGAAAGCCCCCCTGGACACCCTCACTCTCTCTCCCGCCGTTTCAGCTCTGCTTCCGGGGACCGAATGTACCGGGGGACTAACTCGTCGACCTGGTCCCTGTCGCCTCGCAGCAGCCGCCGCCGCCCGAGATCCGCCACGGCGGCCGGCGACGCCCCTCGCAGGGCGGGGGGTGGGATCGCCAGCCCCCCGAGCGCCTCCCGCAAGAAGGCCCCATAGACGTGCCACCCATCACCGACGAAGAGGGTGGGCTGGCTGATCCACTGCACGAGCGCCTCGGGAACGAGGGCCCTCTCTTCCTTCAGGCAGACCAGCTCGACCCCCCGATACTCGAAGAGGGCGCTGTAGAGCTCTTTCTTCCGGGCATCCAGAATGGGGCAGACGGGATAGCGGCAATACGGCAGGCTCCAGGCCAGGGCCTGAAGCGTTGGGATCCCCACCACCGGCTTTCCCGTGGCGAGCGCCAACCCCTTGACCGTGCTGAGTCCGATTCTGAGGCCGGTGAAAGAGCCCGGCCCGATGGAAACCGCCAGCCCCTCTACCTCGTGGATGCTCATCCGGGCATCGTGAAGGACGCGGTCGATGGCCGGCATGAGACGCTCGGCATAGGTCGCTTTCACGTTCAAGACGTACTCGGCGATAACCCCCTCTTCCCCCACCAGGGCCACCCCCCCCTGAAGACTGGCGCTCTCGATCCCCAGGACCATCACCGCGCGCCCCAGATCTTCCGCGCCTGCATCACTGCCTCCTTTGAAACGGGGATTCTAGCACGGAGATGATCTCCTCCGCCTCATCGGCGGGTAAAGCCCGCAGAATGAGGCTCGCCATCGTGACCGAAGACGACCTCGACGAGGAAGGGCTGTCTTCCCTCGATCTGAGTGAACTGCAGATCGAAATATTGAACGACCGGACCGACCGCACCCTGCGTGACGGTGACGACCGGGAAGCGGGCGAACCACCGAAAGAGGGCTACGACGTCTTCCTCTTCGGCCCGCCGGATCACGGGGCTCTGGTGAGGGGGGTGATACACTCGAAAGGACCGATTCGCTCGGTCCAGGAGGGAAAAGATGACATGATACGTGGCCTCATCCGTGGCAACCACACCGGACCAGCGGAGGGGACCAAAGGGCATGGGGAAGGCGGCCAGCTTTGTGGCCGGGAGCTGCTGCCGCTCTACCTGGCTGCGGAGCCGAACCAGGGCCAGCTGATGCGCCGCCGCGGCCACGAAGATGTAGCCGGCCAAGAGAACGAGGGCCGTGCGCCCCACCCGGATCGAGCGGGATGGCCAACGATACGCCAGGACAATGCCGCCGATGATGATGCCGGAGACGAAGACATCGATGATAAAGAGGGTGTCCCAGGCGATTCTCTGTCCACTGAACGGGAGGAAGATCATGGTCCCATAGCTCGTGAAGAGATCGAGGACGATATGGCTCAAGATGCCGAGGGTGCAGAGCCCGACGAGTCGCCAGTACTGCTTGGTCGCACTAAAGCAATAGAAGAGGGCAGCCAGGAGCAATGCCAACACCGCGCCGCCGACGAAGGAGTGGGTGATGCCTCGATGGACCGAGAGGTAGAAGGCGGTATCCTGAAAGCGCATGAGCCCATCAATGTCCGGCGCAGCGGCACTCACGGTGAGGGCACCCGTGGCGACCCTCCCTATCCGCTGACGAAAGCCGGCCTGGGCGATCAAGGTCCCCGCCAGGGCATGCGTCACCGTATCCATCGGTCCTCCCGTCCCTCAGGCATTTCGAACGATCCGCGCCAGGTCCGGTCCCCCAGTGCCTGTGTCGACGTGACCCGATGGACGGCTCGTTGCGGATGTGTTTGCCACCGGGACGCTCTTCACGCGTCTCATGAATCAGTAATCAGTGTCGCGAGTAAGGGAATACACTTCAACTATCTTATAAGAAGTATTAGGGAATGTCCAGAATGTAGAGGGAACGGACGACTTCACCGCGATGGGGGATCAGGCCCATCCGGAGAACTCGAGCTGATCGGCAATGCCGCGTAACGGCC
>CAYSDK010000016.1:13036-18999 GCA_964429865.1 uncultured bacterium | reverse complement strand
GCCGCTTTCCCCTTGACCTTCCCCGCGGGTCGCAATAGACTACGCTGGAGCATCGAGGTTCATGTGCGTTCAGGTCTCTCCATTCGCCCGCCAATCAGAGACGTTCCCCTGTCCCTTCCAGAGGACAGGGTGTCGCCTGGGCACAACGAAAACCTGAAGGAAAGGGAGGACAGCAATGGCCTACGAGTGGAAGCTCACCCCACGCCCGTACACGGATCAGGAAGCAAAGACGTTGCTCACCAGCCTCATTAGCCCTGAGACGACCGATTGGCATTACAACACGCACCACAAGGGCTATGTGACGGCGCTGAATAATATCGAGAAAGGCCTCGAGTCGGCGGATCGGGCCGCCGCCAATGGCAACTACAGCATCGTCGGAGAGCTCAAGCGCCGCTTCACCTGGAATCATGCCGGGGCCCTCCTCCACGATGTCTACTGGGAAGTCATAGGCGGAGACGGCGACCCGAAGAAAGGCGCCGACGTCCTGAAGGCCATCGAAAGGGACTTCGGCTCTCTCGACGCGTGGAAGGCCGACTTCAAGGCGACCGGCATTTCGGCCAAGTTGAGCGGCTGGGCCCTCCTGGTGTACGATGCCCTCTGGTCTCGGCGCCTCTTGAACGTAGAGGTAGACGAGCACCAGTACGGAGCCATCTGGGGTGGCGTCCCGCTAATCGCGTGCGACGTCTTTGAGCACGCCTACTACCACAAGGATGGCCCCGGACGAGCAAAATACATCGATAACTTTCTCGGCAACCTGCACTGGGGCCGCATCAACGACCGCCTCAAGAAATTTGTCCGCTAAAGGGATCGAGAAAAACCAGGCCCCTGCGCATCCGCGCAGGGGCCTGCCGCTTCCCCGTATCGCCACCCTTGACGTCCTGCAGTTCTATCCCTGTTTCCCGACCGCCACGTAAAAGAAACTCGTGCCGCGCTGCATCAGCAAGAGGTGGACCTGTCGCTTCCACCCTTTCAGCGCCTGGTGCACCTCCTGGACGGTCTTGACCGGCTTCTGATCCACCTCCGTCAACAGATCGCCCGGGCGGACGCCGGCCCGCGCGGCGGAGCTCCCCTTGGTCACCTCCGTCACTACCAGCCCCTTCTCCACGCTCAGCCGGAACTTTTTGGCGGTCTCGAGCGTCAGCTCCTCAAGAGTGAGACCCATGACCTCCTTGGGCGCTGGCTCCGGAGACCGCTCGGGACGCGCCATCGCCTCTACTTCTGGGCTGAACTCCCCTATCACGACGGTCACGCCCTGGACCTCACCTTGACGGAGGATCCTGATCTTTGCCTTGGTCCCCACCGGAGTGCGGGCCACGCGTTGCTGAAGGGTCCGCACATCCGTAATGTCGGTGCCGTCAAACTCCAAGATCACATCCCCCCGCTGAAGCCCCGCCTTCTCGGCTGCCAGCCCCGGGAGAAGGTTGGTCACCAAGGCCCCCTGCTTCTTGGACATCCCCAAGGCCTGCGTCAACGGTCCGCTGAGCTCCTGGATTCCGATCCCCAGAAAGCCCCACGAGACCTGGCCCCGCGCCTGGAGCTGGGGCAGGACCGACTTGGCGAGGTTGATCGGGACGGCGAAACCGATCCGCTGCCGGGGGATCACAGCGGTGTTGATCCCGACCACCTCCCCCCGCATATTCACCAGGGGGCCTCCACTGTTCCCCGGGCTGATGGAGGCGTCCGTCTGGATAAAGTCGTCGAAAAAGCCGAGTCGTCCGAACCCATGCCCCTTCCGGCTTACCACCCCGACGGTCACGGTGTGCTCCAGTCCAAAGGGATTGCCAACCGCAATGACCAGCTCGCCGATCTGCACCCGGTCCGAGTCCCCTAACGGGAGGACCGGCAGGGAGCCCCCGCCATCCACCTTCAGGAGGGCGAGATCGGTCCGGCGATCCTTGCCGACCACCTTGGCGGGGAGGGTACGGCCGTCGTGCAGTTCCACCTCCACCTCTCGGTCCTCACCGACGACATGGTGGTTAGTCAAGATGTAGCCGTCCGCGCTGATGATGAATCCCGAACCCACCCGAGGACGTTCTGGTTGTTCCTCGGGAAGGGGAGGATGATCCTGCGGAACCTGATCCTCTGCTGCCCGCTCGACGCCGATCTGTACCACCGCGGGCTGGATCAAGGCCGCCAACTGGGTCAGGGAACGATTGAGCCGCGCAAGATCCGAGCTCGGTTCATCGACCAGGCCCCCCTCACGCCAGAACGGTTTCTGGGCATGAGCCAGATGGAGACCCACGGCAAGGCAGGCGAGCATCGCAGCCGATGCGCCCACCCAGAGACGGCACTTGCTTCTGCACCCCATCTCCTTCCCCCCACACCAACGCTCAATTGAATGGATGTGCCCGGCCGAAGGGCGTGCGGCATAGTAAAGCGCTCAATTACCTAACATGGAATCTCGACTCACGCAACGGAAAAAGGCTCAGCGACCTCCCCGCATCGCCAGGGCCTTGACCAGGAGGTGAAACCGGCGGCCGTATCCGACCAGGACAAGACGCCGCCGCCGTACCCCCTCCCTCACCAGAACAACGTCGAGCCGCTCCTCCGGAAGACGTTGCCCAATCTTCTCGGCCGCCTCGATCACCGTCACCCCCTCCCCCCAAAGATACTCTTCCCATCCGACCTCCTCCAACTCCATCCCCCGAAGGCGGTAGAGATCGATATGATAGATCGGGTGCCTTCCCTTGTACTCATGGACCAGGGTGAACGTTGGGCTCCGGACCCCCTGTCCCCGGGGAACTCCCAACCCCTCTGCGATCCCCCGCGTAAAGAGGGTCTTCCCTGCCCCCATGTCTCCCGTGAGGCTTATCACGTCCCCTGCCTTCAGGCGCCGTCCCACCCAGACCCCCAGTCGCTGCGTCTCGGCCGGAGAGGTGGAGATCACGGTAACCTTCTTCCCATTCCGTTTGGCCGCCGCAACACGCTCCATGCTCTCCTCCCCCCGTGTGACATCACGGGGCGAAGACCTCAAGGACGAAGAGGCGTCCCCATCGGGAAGTATGCTATACTTTCCCCCGGCCGGGCGGATCCACGGTGAACCCCGAGGAAGGTAACGATGCAGCGCTGGAGAGGCTGGCCCATTGCGGTATTGCTGACAATCCTTGTTGTCCGCTCGACTCACGCAGGGACGCAGGCGCCCGCCCTTCAGGTCGACGCGAAGGCAGCACTGCTCCTCGATGCCGACTCCGGACAGGTCCTCTTCGACCAAAACGCGACCGTGCGCATTGTTCCTGCCAGCCTCACCAAGCTCATGACCGTCTATCTCGCCTACGACGCCCTCCGGGGGGGGGCCGTTCGCCTAGATGAGCAGGTCTCCGTCAGTCAGCAGGCCTCAAAGATGGGGGGGTCCCAGGTTTTCTTGCAGACGGGAGACCGGGTGAGCTTCGAAAAGATTTTGCAGGGGGTGGCCATCGTCTCCGGAAATGACGCCACGATTGCCCTTGCAGAACACATGGCAGGGTTTCCGGCCGCCTTTGTGGCTCGGATGAACGCCAAGGCATCAGAACTGGGGCTCAGCGATACCCAATTCCAGAACCCCCACGGCCTTTCGGCCGAGAATCAGTATAGCACGGCCCGCGACATGGCGCGGCTGGCGCTTTACCTCATCCAGGATCATCCGGCCGCGCTGCAGCTTCACTCCATGAAGAACTTCGAATACAACGGGATCAGACAACAGAACCGGAACCTATTCCTCGGGAAGGATCCCCGCGTGGACGGCCTCAAGACCGGCTGGCTGGAGGAGGCCGGCTATCACATCGTGCTGACCGGAAAGGAGGGGGAGCGGCGACTGATCGTCGCCGTCCTCGGGGCGCGCAATGAACGGAGCCGCCACGAGATCGCGCTCCGCCTCCTCAACTACGGGTTCAAGAACTTTCACAATGTGTACTTCTTCCGTCCAGGGGACCGGGTGAAGAATCTTCCCGTCTGGAAGGGGGCGGAAGATCTCCTCGCCATCTCGGCGAAACGGCCCGGCATCGTCACCGTCAGGAACGGGGTCCCCGAGCCGACCCTTGCCTACCAGCTTCCCGAGAAGCTCATCGCGCCTATTTCCGAGGGGCAGAAGGTTGGAGAAGCCGTAATCACCGCCGAAGACCAGGAGACTGCGCGCGTCGACCTGGTCGCGATGAACGCCGTCCCCCGAGGGGGGCTGATGACGTGGATCCTCCACAGCTTCCTGCTCCTCTTCTACTGATCGCCCCCTGGCATGACAGTTTTCTCTCGTCAAGGAGTTCCTGTCTGAACTCTCATCCTTGTTTCGAGAAACCGAAAGACTTTGAGGAGATGTCGAACCCCAGGGCTCAGGATGCGTCACGGCGAGGACTGCAGCGCTCGGGTCAGGCTCACGCTACGTTGACGCGCCGGCTTCCCAGGATGCGTGACGAAGAAAAGGTGTGCGGCGAGGCACGGTCCCGTCCTTGAACGCGCGGATCGCATCGGGAAGCTTTTCCAGCAGATCGCTGGCGATCATGGCCTCGGGACCGAGTTGCTGGCAGGCAAGGTCCCCCGCCAACCCGTGAAGATAGACCCCCACCACGGCGGCTATGGCCGGTGCTAACCCCTGGCTGATCAGGCCAGCGATCACGCCGGTCAGCACATCGCCGACCCCCGCCGTCGCCATCCCGGGGTTGCCGGTCGGATTGATGTGGACGGCGCCCCCAGGCTCAGCGATCAGGGTCCGGGCCCCCTTCAAGACCAGGGTCACATTGTAGGTCGAGGTGACCTTCTGGGCAATCGGGATCCGTTTCTCTATGACCTCCTCCTTGGGGACCCAGAGCATGCGGCCCAATTCACCTGGGTGGGGTGTCAGGATCACGGGGACCGAGGCCTTCGAGAGCACCTCCGGCTGACGGGCCAGGGCGGTGATGCCGTCCGCGTCGATGACCAGCGGGATCTTCGCAGCCTGGATCAGGGAAGCCACGAGACGGACGGTCTCTGGATGGGTGGAGAGACCTGGCCCCAGCGCAAGGACCCGCTTCCCCTCCATGAGACCGAGCAGTGCGTCTCTGGCTTGGAAGGCGACGGTCCGTTCCTCGGTTTCGGGAAGCCCAACGGTCATCACTTCGGTCAGCTTCATCTCCATGAGGTCGTTGAGCCCTTCCGGCACGGCCAACGTGACGAGCCCCGCACCCGCCCGTAACGCGGCAAGGCTGCACAGCGCCGCTGCGCCGGTTTTGCCGGGCGATCCGGCGAGGACCAGGACATGACCGTAGGTCCCCTTATGGGCATCCGGGTCCCGCGGCGGGAGTGCCGTTCTTATCTCTTCCGGCTCGGTGAGATCCACCGACAGCTTGGAGTCCGTGAGGAGCACCCGAGGGATGCCGATGTCCACCACCCGGACCTCCCCCGCGCACCGAGCCGCCGGAAAGAGGAGCAGGCTCCGCTTTGGAAGGGCAAGGGTCAGGGTGAGCTGCGCTCGAATGCATGGCTCCTGGATGAGACCATCATCCGAGCCGAGGCCGGAGGGGAGGTCTAAAGCCACGAGGGGCCGCCCGAGGCTGTTGAGGAGCTGGATGGCCTCGGCGGCGATCCCCTGGGCCGGCCCGGTGAGACCAGTCCCCAGGATCGCATCGACAATCAGATCGGCAGTGATGAGGGACTCTCGATGCTTGTGGAGGTCCCGGCCACTGGTCACCTCGGCGAGGGGAATCCCCGACCGCTCGGCGATCCCCAGATTGACCGCCGCATCCCCCTTGACCTCCTCCTTCTTCGCCAGCAGGAGGACCTGGACGCTGGCCCCGCCGTTGACGAGGTGCCGGGCCACCACCAATCCATCGCCGCCGTTATTCCCCTTCCCGCACACCACCACCACCCGAGACCGGTACAATCGCGGGAAGTGCTGTTCCATCACGCGGACGGCTCCGGCCCCGGCATTCTCCATGAGGATGCGGGAAGAGATACCGTACTCCGCCTCAGCCCGGCGATCCAGCTCCTGTATCTCTTTGGCGGTAACGACCTTCATA
>CAYSDK010000016.1:11759-12936 GCA_964429865.1 uncultured bacterium | reverse complement strand
AGTCGGTGGCGACAACAAAGGCAACCGCGTAGTCCCCATCGTGACTCAGGCTAAGGTGCAGGTAACGGATTCCCTTCTCTTCCGCCACGAGACGCGCCCGGCCCGATAATTTCACCTCCGGCGGCCTCCCTCGGGGTCCAACAATCTCAACCTCTCGCCAGGCGACGCCCGCCCCCCACCCGGTCCCCAGCGCCTTCAGGACCGCCTCCTTGGCGGCGAACCGGGAGGCAAAGTGGAGCTCCGGGAGAGGACGCTCCTCGCCCTCAGCCCTCTCCTCAGCCGTGTAGAGGCGCCGACAGAGCCGATCCCGGTACCGTGCCAGCACCGCCCGCATCCGCGGGATTGAAACCAGGTCAGTACCCACTCCCACGATCATCGTCTGGCGAACACCCTCCCCTATCGAACTTGCCTCAGTCCTCGTTACTCAGTCCTCAGCACTCAGGACTGAGGTTACCGGCCGCTCCGAATGAGATCCAGCATCTCACGGACGGCTCGATCCATACCCACCAGGGATGCCCGCCCGACGATGCTGTGTCCGATGTTCAGCTCTTCCACTTCCGGAATCGCCGCCACGGGTGTCACATTCTGATAGGTCAAGCCGTGTCCGGCGCCCACTCGCAGGCCCAGGTCTCGCGCGAGCCGGGCCGCTTCCATGATCTTGAGGAGCGCCTTCTGCCGATCAGCCTCTATCTGCGCCTCCGCATACCGCCCCGTGTGAATCTCCACGAATGGGGCCCCGGTACGCTTCGAGGCCTTCGCCTGCTCAGGCGAAGGATCGATGAAAAGGCTGACCCTGATCCCCCCTTCAATCAGCACGCGGACCACCCGAGCCACCCGCTCTTCCTGCCCGGCAACATCCAGGCCCCCCTCGGTCGTCAGCTCCTGCCGTCGCTCGGGCACGAGGGTAGCCACATCAGGGAGGACCTCGAGGGCAATCTTGACCATCTCGTCCGTTGCGGCCATTTCCAGGTTCAACTGGGTCTTCACCACTTCTTTCAGCAGCCGCAGGTCCCGATCCTGGATGTGGCGCCGGTCCTCCCGAAGGTGGACGATGATACCCGAAGCCCCCGCCACTTCGGCGAGGATGGCCGCGGCCACCGGGTCAGGCTCTGACCCCCTCCGCGCCTGCCGGAGCGTCGCGATGTGATCCACATTGACCGCCAACCGAGGCCGCATC
>CAYSDK010000016.1:0-11659 GCA_964429865.1 uncultured bacterium | reverse complement strand
CTGGAGCAAAGGCTGCGGGCACCTGAAGGTCTTGCTCATCTCTCGTCTCTGGTCTGAGCTTTACTGCTGGCTTTACTGCCCTAGCTCTCGCTCAATGGCCTGCGCAATCGATCTTGCCAGAAGTCCCACCTGCTCGGCGTCCCGTCCCTCTACCATCACCCTGGCGACTGGCTCGGTCCCCGAATAGCGCACCAGGACCCGCCCACTCCCGTCAAGCTGCGCCTCAGCCCTCGCGATCGCCCCGCGCACGGCAGGGACCGATCCCAGGTCCTGCCTCTCGGTCACCCGAACGTTGATCAAGACCTGGGGATACACGGTCATACGCCGCCGAAGCTTCGAGAGGGGCTCCTGCGTCGTCACCATCAGAGAGAGGACCTGCAGCGCCGTCACCACTCCGTCTCCGGTCGTATTGTGATCGAGGAAGACGATATGTCCTGACTGCTCTCCGCCTAAATTGTACCCGTGCCGGAGCATTTCTTCCAGGACGTAGCGATCTCCCACCGGGGCCCGCACGACGGCGATGCCCGCCTCCTTCAAACAGACTTCGAGCCCCGCATTGCTCATCACCGTCGCCACCACGGTATCCGACCGGAGGAGGCCCCGCCCCTTCAGATCAGGGGCGCAGATGGCTAGGATGTGATCCCCGTCAAGCACCGACCCGGTCTCGTCCACCAGGATCACCCGATCCCCGTCCCCGTCGTGCGAGATACCCACGTCCGCCTTGTGTTTCAGGACCGCCTCTCTCACCGCCCCTGGATAAAGGGAGCCGCAGCCGTCGTTAATATTGACCCCGTTCGGCTGGACGTTCAAAGGGATGATCATGGCCCCGAGCTCCCTGAGAATCGTGGGGGCCACCTTGTACGTAGCCCCGTGGGCGCAATCCACCACAACCTTGAGCCCTTGAAAAGAAAGCCCCTTGGGGACGGTCCCCTTGGCAAACTCGACGTATCGGCCGGCCGCATCGTTGACTCGATAGGCCTTGCCGATCTCAGCGGCGAGCGGGCGAAGTCGCTCGATCTCCCGGCTCTCAATGAGCTCCTCGATGCGCTCCTCCATCTCATCCGGCAGCTTGAGCCCTTCCCCGGAGAAGAACTTGATCCCATTGTCCTCAAAGGGATTGTGGGATGCGGAGATGACAATGCCTGCATCTGCCCGCAGCGTCCGCGTGATAAAGGCGATCCCTGGAGTCGGAAGGGGACCGACCAGCAGGACATCCACCCCCATCGAGCAGATCCCGGATGTCAGGGCGCACTCCAGCATATAACCGTGGAGCCGCGTATCCTTCCCGATGACGATCTTGTGCCTGCCCGCCCGCGTCTTAAACAGATAGGCGGCCGCCCGGCCGAGCTTCACCACTGTCTCCGGCGTCATCGGCTCTTCGTTGGCGACGCCGCGCACCCCGTCGGTCCCAAAGATCTTCCCCACGAACCGCGCTCCTCCGCTCCTGCCGCCCTTTGACAAGACTTCGGCGAGCCCTTCGACCAGCTCAAGGGCGGTGAGCCGTGTCGAACCGCTCAGTCGAGTCGTCGAGCCGCTCAGGGCTCACATGCCCTTCGACACACGCTCAGGGCTTAGAGGCCCCCCGAATGGCCTCGGTCATTCGGGCGACCCGGACCATGGCCCGGACATCGTGGACCCGGACGATATGGGCACCCTGCCAGATGGCCACGGCGACCGCAGCCGCCGTTCCCTCCGCCCGCTCCTCGACCGCCAGATCCAGGACCCTCCCGATGAAGGACTTCCGGGACGGCCCGACCAGGATAGGCTTCTTCAGCCCGTGAAGCTCCGGCAGGCATTTCAGCAAGAGCAGGTTGTCCTCGACGCTCTTCCCAAAGCCTATCCCGGGATCCACCACGATGGCCTCAGGATGCACGCCGGCCGCCTCGGCCAAGAGGATTCGCTCCCTGAGATACTCCCGAACGTCCGCCAGCAGGTCGCTGTACCGCGGATCCTGCTGCATGCTCCGGGGCGTCCCACGAATGTGTGCCAGGATGAGACCGGCCCCCGCCTCTGCCACCACCGACGCCACGCGAGGATCGAAGCCGAGGCCGCTAATGTCATTGATGAGATCTGCCCCCTCGGCCAACACTGCGGCCGCCACGTCGGCCTTGGTGGTGTCCACGGAGACGGGCACGGGAAGTTTGTCCACCAGGTGTCTGAGAGGCGGAAGGATCCGGCGAAGCTCCTCTTCGGCCGAGACCGGCAGGGAACCCGGTCGCGTCGACTCTCCGCCCACATCGATCAGATCGGCCCCCTCCTCGACCATCTGATGGGCGTGCTCGACCGCGCGGCCCGGATCGAGATACCGTCCCCCGTCGGAAAACGAATCGGGGGTCACATTGAGGACCCCCATGATCCGCGTGCGGGCCGCCACGTCGAGGGAGAAGCGCCGGCACCGGAGCGGGGGCAGCCGATCGCCGGGAGGGACCCAGGTCTCAGGCGGGTGCCCCGGTGATGATGACATCGACCTCCGGTCCCTCCAGCACCTCGCGCTCTAACAGGGAAGCAGCCAGGGCGTGGAGTGCCCCGATCCGGGCTTTGACCAGCTCCTTGGCCCGCTCATACGCCTCGATGACAAAGCGGCGGACTTCCTGATCGATCTCCTGGGCCGTCTGTTCGCTATAGTCCTGATGCTGGGCAATCTCCTTTCCCAGGAAGATCATCTCCTCCCGCTTCCCAAAGGTCACGGGACCCAGCTTCTCGCTCATCCCCCACTCACACACCATCTTGCGGGCGAGATCCGTGGCGCGCTCCAGGTCGTTCCCCGCCCCGGTGCTCATGTGCCCCAGCACCAGCTCCTCCGCCACCCGGCCCCCCATGAGGATGGCGATATTGTCCAACAGATACTCCCGATGATAGTTGTGCTTCTCGTCCATCGGCAGCTGTTGGGTAATCCCGAGGGCCCGGCCTCGCGGGATGATCGTCACCTTGTGGATCGGATCGGTTCCTGGGATGAGCCTGGCCACCAGAGCATGCCCCGCCTCGTGATAGGCCGTGGCCCGTCGCTCTTCCTCACTCAAGATCAGGCTCTTGCGCTCCACCCCCATGAGGACCTTGTCCTTGGCGCTCTCAAAGTCCTTCCTCTCGACAAATTTCTTGTCCTCCCGCGCCGCCAGGAGGGCCGCCTCGTTCACGAGATTCGCCAAATCCGCCCCTGAGAACCCCGGCGTCCCTCGGGCCAGGATCGCCAGGTCTACATCGGGTGCGAGGGGGATCTTCTTGACGTGGACCTTCAGGATCTCCTCTCGGCCACGAATGTCGGGCCGCGCCACCACCACCTGTCGGTCGAACCGCCCCGGCCGAAGCAGCGCCGGGTCCAACACGTCGGGCCGATTGGTGGCGGCGATGAGAATCACCCCTTCGTTCGACTCGAAGCCATCCATCTCGACCAGGAGCTGGTTCAGCGTCTGCTCCCGCTCGTCATGGCCGCCCCCAAGTCCCGCCCCCCGATGCCGACCGACCGCGTCAATCTCATCCATGAAGATGATACAGGGGGCATGCTTCTTCCCCTGCTCGAAGAGGTCGCGGACCCGAGAGGCCCCGACGCCCACAAACATCTCCACGAAGTCCGAGCCAGAGATCGAAAAGAAGGGGACATTGGCCTCACCGGCAATGGCGCGGGCCAGCAAGGTCTTCCCCGTCCCCGGCGGCCCCATCAGCAGGACCCCCTTCGGGATCCGACCACCGAGCTTCTGGAACTTCTGGGGGTCCTTCAGAAACTCGATGATCTCTTGCAGCTCCCCCTTGGCCTCGTCCACGCCCGCCACATCCGCAAAGGTCACCCGGTTCTGTTTCTCCGTGAGGAGCCGGGCTCTCGCCTTTCCAAAGGAGAGGGCCTTGGCGCCTCCGCCCTGCATCTGGCGCATGAAGAAGACCCAGACGCCGATGAAGAGGAGCATCGGCAGCCAGTTGAGGACCAAGCTCCACCAGGGGGTCTGTTCCACCGGCTTGGCAGAGATGACCACCCCCTGCTTGCGGAGGCTCGGGACCAGCTCGGGGTCCTCGGCGGCATAGGTCTGGAAGGGGCTGCCATCTTTGAGCTTTCCGGTGATGGCCGACCCCCTGAGCTCTACTTCCGCAACCTCCCCCTGCTCGACCCGCGCCAGAAACTCGCTGAAATTGAGCTCCTTCCTTCCCGTCTGACTCTGGCTGAAGATGCCGAAGAGGAGGATCATGCTCAGGATGATCACCAGCCAGAGGGCCATATTTTTCATTAACGGACTCAATTGCCAACCCTCCTTCGGGTCCGGGACTGGGCGCCACCAGGGCACCCATCACCTGGGAGTATAGAAAATAGCATATCACTCACGAGATGCCAAGACCCATGGATCAGGCGACGCGTCCCCGGGGCCTCCCTCGCGGTGCAATGTCAGGACCAACACCTGCTGGGTCGCTCCCCCCACTCGCCCCCGTTCATCGATCCGTAATCCGGACACCCACAGAATCCCCTGCTGATCCGTGACGATGGGGACCTGTTCCCGCCTCTCCCGGGGGACCTTGGCATCGACGAAGAGATCTTGGAGCTTCTTGCTCCCCTTGAGCCCCAGGGGGTGAAAGCGATCGCCCGACCTCCAACTGCGTACCTCGAGCGGAGGAAGGACCTGCTTCCAGTCCACATATGCCCGCTCTGGGCCGGCAGCCCCGAGATCGGTCATCGGTACGGTCTGGATCGCGGCCTCCACCCTGACCCCCCACCCGGGGATGAGCACCTCTCCGGGCACCGGCAACTCTTCACGGACCGTGGGAGAGCGCCACTCCGGGCGACGCCTCCCCACATAGAGGAATCCTTGAGACCTCCATGCCCTCAGGTTCTGGGGAAGCGATGCCGCTCCAGGACCACCGGGCGCCGTCAGTCTGTCGACCGCCTCTAGATGGGGGGCGGTGAGATACGCGCCCGGGGTCACACTTCGAATCGCCCGCTCAAGAATGCGGCGTCGAATTGCGGGCGCCAAGGCCCGCAGAGAGCTCAGCCTCAGGCAGATCCTTTCCCCCTCGATACCCACGAGCCCCTTCAAGGATTCCCGGGTAACCTCATCAAGATAGGCTTCGTCCTCGGCGACCAGGGCCGCCATGCGCGCGAGGCCCCTTGCCGCCGAGGGATTGTACTCCCGCTCAAGCAACGGGAGGAGTCGCCACCGGATCCGATTTCGGCGGTAGCGGAGGTCCCGATTCGAGGGATCCTCCACGAAAGAGAGCTGATACGCCTTGACATAGGCCTCGATCTCCTCTCGCCCCACTCCGAGCAGCGGCCGAATCAGGCGCCCATCGCTGAGCGGCAGCATCCCTCTGAGTCCCCGAAGCCCCGAGCCCCTGAGGAGGTGAAGGAGGACCGTCTCTGCCTGGTCGTCCCGGTGGTGCCCCAAGGCAATCTTGGTCGCCCCCACCCGGGATGCCACCTCCTCAAGAAAGCGGTACCGTGCCCGCCGGGCCTCCGCTTGAAGGGACCGGTCGCGACGCCCCTCCCGCGCCCAGGACCCTGTCGTCACCGGCAGGCCCCATGAGGCTGCGACCCTCTCCACAAAGAGGGCATCCTGTTGGGAGGTCTCCCGAAGGCGATGATCGAAATGTGCCACGGTAAGCTCGAGAGACCACGGCCCGCGCAGTCGGAGCAGGCAGTGAAGCAAGACGATGGAGTCGGCGCCGCCCGAGACCGCCACCACCACCCCTTCTCCCGGCTGGAGAAGCCGGTGCGTCGTGATCGCTTGTTGAACCGCGGGGAAGACCTCCTCTCGCACAGGCTCCCCTCCTTACAGCCGATCATACGGGGCTCGCCGGATCACTGTCAACGTTCCACCCCGTGGGCGCAGGGACATTCCTGTTGAAAAATCACGATCTCCCTGATACCTTACGGGCGCAGGATGGAGTGAGGAAGACGATGGCACCCGCCCCTCCAGAGATAGCCAAACCGACCGTCCTCGTCGTGGACGACGAGCGCCTCATACGGGAATTCTGCACCGACATCCTTGGCCAGGCAGGCTTCCAGGTCCGGACGGCCGCCGACGCTCAGGAGGCCCTCGGGGCAGCCCAGGCAGATCCCCCCGCCGTGATCCTCCTGGATGTGATGCTGCCCGGGATGAGCGGGGTCGAGGCCCTGGTCCACTTCGGCCGGGTTGCCCCCTTGACTCCGGTGATCATGATCACCGCCTATGCATCATTGCAGAGCGCCATCGGATCCGTGAAGCACGGCGCGTACGATTATATCCCAAAACCGCTCGCACCGGAGGCGATTGCCGCCGCGGTCAGGCGGGCCGAGGCGCACCACCGCGTCCTGGTACAGAATGATCGGCTCGTCCACACCCTGCACGAAAAGGTGGCGGAGCTCAGCCGTCTCCACCAGCTCACACACGAATTGGCGGCGGACCTGCGAGAGCGGATCGAGGCGCGCACAGCGGAACTCCACCGGAGCGAGCGCCTCACCGAGAGCATCATCAGTCACCTGGCCAGCGGACTGATGGTGACCGATTCGGGCGGAGTCATGACCCTGATCAACCCCCAGGGAGCCCTCGCCCTGCGCTGCGACGCCGCGGATCTCATCGATCGCAAACTGACCGATCTCTTTCCCAACGGGGGCGAGTTGTTGGAGGTCCGCGGCGAGTCCAGTCACCGGGAGCTCGAGCTGGCCCTCCGAGACGGCAGCACCATTCCCCTCGGCTTCACCAACTCGTACCTCACGGATGTCCGGGGGAACCGAGAGGGGGTCATCGTCATCTTCCGGGATCTGAGTGAGATCAAACAGCTCCAGGCCGAGCTGCGCCGCAAAGACCGTCTCGCCGCCATCGGTCAGGTGGTGGCGGGCGTCGCCCATGAGATCCGGAACCCCCTCTTTGGGATCACGTCCGTGGCCCAGATCCTGAAACGAGAGGTGGCTCTTCCTTCAGCCCATCAAGAGCTGGTGGACGCGATGCTCTTTGAGACTCAGCGCCTGAATGTCCTGGTGAGCGACCTTCTCCTCTTCGGGCGGGAGTCGCGTCTCGAGCTGAGACCGACCGATCTCCACCAGCTCCTGGACGCGTGTTGCCACCTGTACGCCGGAGAAATCCGCGAGCGCTCCATCCTGCTGCACAAGGCCTATGATCCCCACCTGCCCGCCCTCCTCGCGGATTCGGACAAGCTCAAACAGGTCGTCCTGAATCTCTTGAAGAACGCCCTCGAAGCGACTCCCCCCGAGGGGACCGTGACCGTACGAACCGAGGACCATCCAGCGGAGAGACAGGGCGAGACCGACCAGGTGAAGCTGACTATCAGCGACACCGGGTGCGGGATCCCCCCTGGGCATCAAGACCGGATCTTCGACCTCTTTTTTACGACGAAACCCCGGGGAACGGGCCTGGGGCTTCCGATTTGCCGACGCATCGTCGAAGACCACGGAGGGAGGATCTCCGTCGAAAGTCGCCCGGGAGAGGGAACGGCCTTCACCGTCCAGTTGCCCCTCGGCGCCGGTGGCCGTTCGCCGCAACCGGCGCTGAGCCAGGAGGCCGGAGACTAGGACAAGATGCAGCCGACACTGGTCATCATCGATGATGAGTCCCTGATCCGAAAGGTCCTCCGGCACCATTTTGAGCGGAAGGGGTATCGGGTCCTCGAGGCCTCTACCGCCTCAGAGGCGATTCATCTGGTCCGAGAGGAGGCCCCCCATGTAATCCTCTTGGACCTCAAGCTGCCGGACATGGATGGCCTGACCGCCCTGGACCGGATCAAGGAAAGCCAGCCCGATAGCGCCGTCATTGTCCTCACCGCCCACGGGACCTACGAAAAGGCCGTGGAGGCCGTGAAGCGTGGCGCCGAAGATTTCCTGATCAAGGAGCCCGCGGAGGGAAACCTGGCAGCCATGGAGCTCCGGGTGTCGCAGGCGGTGGAGGGGCTCCGGAAAAACCGGATCCGTTCCTACTACCGACAACATTTCCGGCGACGGGCGACGGACCGCGACGCAGCCATTCCCGGCGAGCATCCCTCCATCGTCGAACTCAACAAGCTCGTGGACCTCGTGGCCCAGAACCCCTCCACGACGGTGCTCATCACGGGAGAGAGCGGGACGGGCAAGGAGTTGATGGCCAAGGCGATCCACCAGAAATCAGGCCGACGAGACAAGTCCTTTATAGAGATCAATTGCGCGGGCCTCTCGGAGAATCTCCTGGACTCGGAGCTCTTCGGCCACGAACGGGGGGCATTCACCGATGCCAAATCGATGAAGCGGGGCCTCCTGGAGGTGGCTGACGGTGGCACAGTCCTCCTGGATGAAATCGGCGACATGCCCCCGGCAGTCCAGCCCAAGCTCCTGCGGGTCCTGGAGGCTCGGACCTTCAGGCGGGTCGGGGGTCTCACGGATATCTCGGTCGATGTGCGCATCATCACCGCGACCAATAAGGAACTGAAGAAACTGGTGGAGGCCGGCAACTTTCGAGAGGACCTCTACTACCGATTGAAGGTGATGCCGGTAGAGATCCCCCCCTTGCGAGAGCGGGGTCGGGACGTGCTCTTCCTCAGCCCACTGTTTGTCCAGGAGTTCAACGCCCTGCTCAAGAAGCGCATTCGGGGATTCTCCCAGCAGGCCCAGGAGATCCTCCTGGCCTATCCGTGGCCAGGTAACGTCCGCGAACTCAAGAACGTGACCGAGCGCGCGATGATCCTCTGCCCCGGTGACGTGATCCTGCCCGAGCACCTGCCGGCGGATCTTCAAGGACTGACCGGCAAGGCCGTCCGCGTCAGCACCGAAGAGACGGTGGACCAACACCCGCGCCGCAGAGACCCGGATCGGTTCTCCTCCCTGGCTGAACTCGAGAAGACCCACATCCGCGAGGCGTTGGAGGCTACGGGGGGAAATCGCACCCAGACGGCAAAGCTCTTGGGGATCTCCCGCTCAACCCTCCTCGACAAGATCAAGCGGTACCGTCTGCAGAAGTAAGCCGACGGCCACCCTCCCGAGCCGTTTCGACTGCCGGTTTTCAGACCGGTCCCCTTCGTTTCACCCATTTCTCTCGCAACCACCTGCCACATAAGGCTCGAGGTGGTACCCGTCCCTCCCCCCACTTGGTATGCCCCTTGCAGTTTCGTCTGGTAGCGACGTCGCTTTTCGACACTAGGGGTTTCGATGCGCGCAACTCTTGACGTGCTCATCATGGAGGACGACCCGGCGATCCGCCTGGCCCTCGCCCACGCCTTGAAAAACCAAGGGGTGGAGGTCCGTACGTGTTGCAGTCTCGAGTCCGCCCTTGAAACCATACGGGACCACTCCTTTGACGTCATCCTGGCTGACCTGCGCATGCGGGGGCAGGAGTGTGCGGACGGCCTCGAACTCCTCAAGGTGGTACGCAAGGTCTCCCCCGACACCCGCGTCATCATCATGACCGCGTACGGCAGCGACGATGTTGAGGCAGAAGTGAAAGAGCACGGGGGAACATACTGGGCCAAGTCTCGGCAACTCGACGAGCTGCTCGGTTCGGTCATGGCCACTTCGCCACGATCCACGTAGACGCAGACTGGAAGCCAATCCACAAACTCATTGCGTTTTCTGTCACACGGACTCGCCGGTAATTGCGCGTCAGATCTGCGCGGGGAAACATTTCTCTTCCCACCCCAAAAAGGACTTGACTCGAATACGAAGGTCGGTTACAAAAGGCTGCGTCACCCGTTGATTCGCCCTCGTGTTCAATGAATTTTAGAGCCACTCACCTGTAGCTACAATCATGCATGTCTGGGGATAACTCGCAGACGCCTCGCCTCCGGTGAAGTTAGAATGTCACGGACCTGTGGATAATATGTGGATAGCTCCCTTTACCCTGGCGGAAGGGGGCTCCGGCAGCAGCTCTCCACGCAAGTCGAGCAGGACTATTGCAGGAGGCTGATGGAATGAGTGGACAATCGCTCATGTCCCAGGAAGTATGGCAGGCGGCTATCTCCAATATCCAGCGACAACTGATTCCCCATAGTTTTTCTACCTGGTTCCGGCCCCTAACCGTCGGAAACATAAGCAACAATCGTCTCCAGGTCCTGTTGCCCAATCGGTTCTTCAAGGAGTGGTTTGAAGAACATTACCTCGAATTCCTCCGGTCCGCCCTCGAGGATCTCCTCTTCACTCGGGTGGAGATTGAGCTCGTGGTTCCCGAGCAGGAGGCCTCCCCACCACCTCCTCTCAAGGAAGCCCCACCGAAGCGGACCGTCCGCCGCTCCGGCCCCACGACCTCGCTGAATGCGAAATATACCTTCGATAGTTTTGTCGTGGGGACGGGGAATCAGCTCGCCCATGCCGCGTCGCTGGCGATCGCTGAGCAGATCTCCAAGGTGTACAATCCCATGTTCATCTATGGCGGCGTCGGCCTCGGCAAGACCCATCTCCTCCACGCCATCGGCCATCTCGTCCTGGAGCGGGACAACCTGGTTCGAGTCTCCTACGTCTCCTCGGAAAAGTTCACCAACGACCTCATCAACGCGATCCGCTTCGACGCCACCAGCGAATTCCGGAATCGATACCGGAGTGTGGATGTCCTTCTTATCGACGACATCCAGTTCATCGCGGGAAAGGAGCGGACCCAGGAGGAGTTTTTCCATACCTTTAACGACCTGTACAATGCCTCCAAGCAGATCGTTCTGACGAGCGACAGCATCCCGAAAGAGATCCCCGGCCTTGAGGAACGGCTCCGCTCCCGCTTTGAGTGGGGCCTCATCGCCGATATCCAGGCCCCCGACATGGAAACGAAGGCAGCCATCCTGCGCAAGAAGGCCCAGGCGGAGGGTGTGCAGATCCCGGACGAGGTATCTCTCTTTATCGCCTCGAATGTGAAATCCAACGTTCGGGAGCTGGAGGGCTACCTAGTGCGGATCGTCGCCTATGCCTCCCTGACGAATCAGGCCATCACGCTCGATCTCGCCCGGGAGATCCTGAAGGAGTTCATGAACGGGGACAGGCCGATCACCATTCCCCGGATCCTGGAGGTGGTGTCAGATTTTTACCGCCTGAAGGAAAAGGAGCTCCTGTCAAGAAGCCGGCACAAGTCCATCGTCCTGCCCCGCCAGGTGGCGATGTATCTGTGTCGAACACAGACAAATGCCTCCCTCCCGGACATCGGGGCAGAGCTGGGCGGAAAGGATCACTCGACGGTGATCCACGCCTGCGCCAAGATCCGGGAATTGATTGCCAAAGACGAACAATTCCGAAAACAGTTGCATGATCTGACCAATCGCCTCACGGGATGATTGGCGGCCTGGAAACCGGGTCGGATGCCCGGGGATGGAGACCCACCGAACGGCGCCGCTCGCCCCGTGTCAAGACCACGCGCACGGGGGCACACCCTTCCCTGCGCGCACGGATCTCGGCCTCCTCTGAAGACACGCCCCCTCAGATCGGTCCAGCCGAACGACCCCCATTCCAGGCTGCGCAGCAACTGCATTCGCCGAACTCCTCTCCGTGAGAGTCACCGGAGGAAGCCGCTCAGGGGATCGGGACTTTTCTACAGGTCCACCTCGAGGCCGAGCCCCGGACCATCGACGGGGATGACGAATCCGTCCTCAATCACGATCCCGCCTCTCGCGACGTCCCGGTCCAGATCCAGATGTCCGTCCAGATCGGCGTAGTAAACATTCCGAAAGGCGACGGCAAAATGGGCAGCGGCACAGGACTCAGGGGGTACTGGGGGAAGCCGTCGTAATGGAGACGTCGGGGGGC
>CAYSDK010000015.1:26747-31362 GCA_964429865.1 uncultured bacterium | reverse complement strand
ATACGGCCCTGAAATCGCTATATTGGGTACCGGCTGGAGTGGGCCGGGTGGTCGCTCCGATCGCAAGATCGGGGAGGAAAGTCCGGACTCCACAGGGCAGGGTGGTGGGTAACGCCCACCGGGGGCAACCCCAGGGACAGTGCCACAGAAAAGATACCGCCACGCCAGCAGCCCTTGCTCTCTTTCTTGTTGAGGGCTGCCCGCGGGGTAAGGGTGAAAAGGTGCGGTAAGAGCGCACCAGCAGCCCGGTGACGGGCTGGCTTGGCAAACCCCACCCGGAGCAAGGCCAAATAGGAGGGCGATCCCCTGCTGCAAGGCGGGGGAGAAGGGTGGCCCGCCCGGAGCCCTCGGGTAGGCCGCTAGAGTTCCGCAGCAATGCGGGACCCAGAGGAATGACCACCCTTCGCCGCGAGGCGAAGACAGGATCCGGCTTACAGGTCCACTCCAGCCTTTTTCTCTTTCCTGGATCACCGCTTCGTGGGACAGAGGCATGTCGAGAGCGAAGAAGCTGAGAGAGCTATTCACCCGGCCCGGCCTCGTCCGGATGGTCGGGGCCCATAACGGTCTCGGGGCCAAGCTCGTCGAACGGGCGGGGTTTGACGGGGTCTGGTCGAGCAGCCTGGAGGTCTCCGCGTCCCACGGCATTCCGGACGCCAGTCTCCTCTCCACGACCCAGTACCTGGGGGCGGCTCGAAGCATGGTCGAGGTGACCTCGATTCCCGTGGTCGTTGATGGGGATACAGGCTACGGCAACGCCAACAATGTCTTCTACGCGGTCGAGCGGTTTGAGGAGGCGGGCGTCGCTGGCATCACATTCGAGGACAAGAGGTTCCCCAAGGACAACAGCCTCCTGCCTGGAGGGCGCCAGGCCCTCGCCGGCGTTGAAGAGTTCGCCGGTAAGATTGAAGCGGCCAAAGCCGCGCGGCGATCCCCAGATTTTGTTATCATCGCACGGGTCGAGGCGCTGATTGCCGGCTGGGGGCAGGAGGAGGCACACCGCCGGGCCAGCCGGTACGTTGAGGCAGGCGCCGACGCAATCCTGATCCACTCCAAAGCGGCTGATCCGAAGGAGATTATCGAGTTCGTGACCCGGTGGGAGGGCCAGGCGCCGCTGGTCCTGGTCCCGACGACCTATCCAAGCCTCACCGAGAAGCGGATTGCAGAGTTCGGCAAGGTGAAGATGGTCATCTACGCCAATCATGGTCTCCGCACCGCCATCCGCGCCATGGAAGAGGTCCTGGCCAAGATCCGCCAGGACGGGGGCATCCACGACCTCGATCACCTGCTGGTCCCGATGAAGCATGTCTTCGACCTGCAGGATGTCCCCAAAATGAAAGAGCGGGAGCAACGGTTCTTGCGAGATTGACGGTCCGGAAAGACCCCCCCCGCGGAGCATCTACAGTAGTCCCCCCCAAGGGTCCGATTCCCTCCTGACCCTGAAAGCCTTGACAAATCCGCATTCTATGGTACAAAGCGTCAATAAGCCTCGTCTGTAATTCTGGCCCTAGAAATGCATACTAAGGCTATGAGTGATGCTATGCATTACCGCGTAGCGTAGTAAGCTAGTAAGTCACCCGTACTGGGTGCGGGGAGGACGCGCGATGAGGCTCAAAGGAAAGGTCGCGGTGATCACGGGGGGTGCACGGGGAATCGGACGGGCGACGGCGCTTCGTTTCGCTGAGGAGGGTGCCCACGTCGGCATCATAGACAGGGACCCGGAGGCGGGCGAGGCCGCGGTCCGCGAGGTTACCAGCCGAGTCACGGGGCCGGAGAACGGGTGGGGCACACCCCTCTTTGTGCAGGCCGACGTCACCAGGCGCGAGGAGGCACAGCAGGCGATCGCAAAGATTCATGAGCGGTTCAGGCGCATCGATGTCCTCCTCAACAACGCCGGCATCGTCCTCGATGCGCAGCTTGCGAAGATGAGCGAAGAGCAGTTCGATGCGGTGGTCTCCGTCAATCTCAAAGGGACCTTCAACTGCACGCAGGCCGTCGCCCCGATCATGATTGCGCAGGGGAGCGGCCGGATCATCAACGTCTCGTCGATCGTGGGGCTCTACGGCAACTTCGGTCAGACGAGCTACGCAGCTGCGAAGGCTGGTGTGATCGGCATGACCAAGGTCTGGGCCCGTGAACTCGGGCCCAAGGGCATCTGCGTCAACGCCGTCGCCCCCGGCTTGATCAGCACCGATATGCTCAATGGCGTGCCCGAAAAGGTCCTGCACCAGCTCAATGGCAGGATTCCGCTGGGCCGGATGGGCCGGCCGGAAGAGCTCGCAGGGGTCTACGCCTTCCTCGCCTCGAAAGACGCCGACTACATCAATGGGGCCGTCCTCACCGTCGATGGGGGGATGATCATTTAGGGGGGCGCCTGGGGGCGCACGCGGCTCACGCGGGTGCAGCTTTGTGATGGAGAAGGACGCGGGCATCCACCACGCTGAGACCCTTTTCGTAGACGATGATTGGATTCAGATCCATCTCGGCGATCTCCGGGTTCTCCTCGGCCATCCGTGAGACCTTCAGGAGCAGATCGGCGAGGGCCTGGAGATCCGCGGGGCGTCCTCCCCGAACCCCCTGGAGCACCGGGGAGGCTTTGATCTCCCGGATCATGGCGGCCGCATCCGGTTCGGTCAGAGGGACAAGCCTGAAGCTGACGTCCCGATAGACCTCGACAAAGATCCCCCCCAGGCCGAACATCACCACCGGTCCGAACTGGGCATCCTGGGTGAGACCGGCGATGACCTCGGTGCCGGGTGGCGCCATGCACGAGATGAGGACCCCCGGAAGGGCCGCCCGGGCCTGCCGGGCGCGCTCCACGATCTGGCGGTACGCAGCCCTGACTGCGGCTGCATCGTTGAGGTTCAGCAGGACCCCCCCGATCTCGGTCTTGTGCAGGATATCCGGCGAGACGATCTTGGCCACAACCGGATAGCCGAGTGCGGCCGCTGCGACCTCTGCTTGCTCGGCCGAGGTGACGACCCGGTGGCGGGGGACCGACACGTCGTACGCCTCGAGCAGCTCGTAGGCTTCCGGCTCGAGGAGGTTTCGCCCTTCCTGGATCGCCCTGCCGATGGCAATCATCATGCGGCCGTCCTATCGCAGCAGTTCGCTGAGCGCCCGGATGCCCCGTTCAGGCGTGGGGAAGACCGGGATCCCCTTCCGGTGAAAGAGGAGTCGCTCGTGCCGCTCGACCTCTGCCCCCCCCAGGTAGATGACGAGCTGCAGAGGATCCGTCCCGACCACCGCTGAGGCGCCGGGGATCGGATCGCCGAAGATCAGGGCGACCACGTCAAAGTGAGAGGCGGCCGCCTCGACGACCTGCCGGTACATCGCGGCGTTGGCGTCACCGGTGAGATCGAGGGGGTTCGCCACGATGCAGTGCTTTGGCAGGACTGCCCGGAGCTTTCGCGCCATTTCCTCGGGAAGGGGGGCGACATCCAGCCCCGTGTTCTCTGCCATGTCGGTGGCCAGGATGCCGGAGCCACCCGAACTGGTCACGATGAGGAGGCGGCGGCCCTTGGGGCGGGGGAGGTAGGCAAGCGCCTTGCTGAAGTCGTACAGCTCCTCCAGGTCGTCCGCCCGATGAATCCCGAGCTGACGGAAGACCCCCTCGTACACCTCATCCCGGCCGGCCAGGGACCGGGTGTGCGATTCAGCAGCCTTGCGCCCCTTGGGGGTCCGTCCCGCTTTCAGGACCACGAGGGGTTTCCGACATTGCCGGACGGCCTGGAGGAACTTGGGGGCGGCCTTGACCCCCTCCATGTAGATGGCGATGGTCCTCGTATGAGGGTCCTGGGCAAAGTAATGGATGAGATCGGCCTCGTCCACGTCCGCCCTGTTACCCAGACTTACGAAGGTGGAGACGCCCAGCTCTTCCTGAGAGGCCCAGTCCATCAGGGCGGCGCCCACGGTCCCACTCTGGGAGACGATGGCCACCCCGCCTCGCCGCGTGAGGAGCGGCCACGAGGCACAGAGGGGATGGTGGGGGTTGTTGACCCCCTGGCAGTTGGGGCCGATGACGGCTACGTTCGACTCCCGGGCCGCCTCGACCAGTTGATTCTGCAGGGCCTCGCCCTCGGGCCCGGTCTCGCTGAAGCCCCCGCTGATCACGATGGCCCCTTTGACCCCTCGCTTGCCGCACTGCCGGATGGTGTCGGCCACGAACGGTGCGGGGATAATAATGGTGGCCAGATCGACCTGATCGGGAATGGCGTCGATGGATGGGTAACACCGGCGACCAAGGATCTCGGTCGCCTTGGGATTGATCGGGTAGACCGTGCCGGGAAAGCCGGCGTCAAGGATGTTTTTGAAAATCTGGTAGCCGAGTTTCTCGGGCGCGGTGGATGCTCCGATCACGGCGACACTCTGGGGGCGGAAGATGGCCTGCAGGGACTCTCGAGACTTGAAGGAAGGGGATCCGGCGGGCATGGCACCTCTTCACGAGGGTATGTGGTCTCGCCGACGCCTGGCGGTCGAGTCAGGACGTCAATCTCACGACCCTTGCGAGCGGCCCAGAGTATGTATCATGGGGACGGGGAGGTGTCAAGGGATGAGCGGCAGTGGCGCAGGGGGGTGTTCCCTTGTGCGACCGCAACACGTTGGGTTATGATGGCCC
>CAYSDK010000015.1:25557-26647 GCA_964429865.1 uncultured bacterium | reverse complement strand
GCGAGCGACAGGAGGTCGAAAGAGTGGAGCGCTTCACCAGCGCGCAGGTGAATTACGAGGACCTCCTCGAGAGCCTGCAGGATGGGTTGGTGGTCGTGGACCGCAACCTCCGGGTCACCTTCCTCAATCCGGCTGGCGAAGAGCTGTTGGGAGTCTCGGCCGCCACCGCTTACGGCAAGCCTCTGGCGAGCCTCTTGGGAACCACCTCTCCCCTCATCGCCCTCGTGGATCGCGCGATGGAGACCGGACGGGCCCATGCCGAGCATGAGGCCAGTGTGCAGAATCCCCAGGGGAAGATCTCGGTGAGCGCGATGGCCTCCCTCTTGTCCGATCACAGCGGAGAGGCCCGGGGGGGCGTCCTCCTCCTTCGGGATCTCACCCGGATTCGAGACCTCGAAGAGCAGGTGCGCCGGGCGGAGCGCTTGACGGCCGTCGGAACGCTGGTGGCAGGCATCGCGCATGAGGTCCGCAACCCGTTGATGGGGGTGCGGGGGGCCGCGCAGCTCCTCATGGCGGAGTCGACCTTCCCCCCTGCCCTGAAGGAATATTGCGACGTGGTCATCCGCGAGGTGGACCGGCTGAACGGGCTCGTCGAGGGGATGCTCGCCTTCGCCCAGCCGAGCCCTCCTCGTGTCGTGGAGTGCAACGTCAACCAGATCCTGGAAGAGATCCTCGCCCTGGAGGAGCGGGTCCTCCGCCATCGGCGGGTCACGGTGGGTCGCACCTATGACCCGCAGGTCCCGCCTATCGCTGCCGATCCCGACCAGATCCGCCAGGTCTTCCTCAATCTGATTCGGAACGGGGCCGAGGCCATGGAGGGGGGAGGGGAACTCACCCTGAAGACCGCGTATGAGCGCCGCTCACCCCGATGCTTCGGTCTCTCGGTGGCGGTGGTCAAGGTGGTCGACCAGGGTTCGGGTCTCTCCTCGGAGGCCCGGCAGCACCTCTTCGATCCCTTCTTTACCACCAAGGTGAAAGGGACCGGTCTCGGCCTCGCCATCTGCCATCGGATCGTGGGGGACCACCGGGGCCACATCGAGATTGGAGACGCCGAGGAGAGGGGATGCGCCGTGACCGTCCTCCTCCCGCT
>CAYSDK010000015.1:17714-25457 GCA_964429865.1 uncultured bacterium | reverse complement strand
AGATTGGAGACGCCGAGGAGAGGGGATGCGCCGTGACCGTCCTCCTCCCGCTGGCAAAACAGTAAAGAAGCTGTCCGCTGTCAGCAGTCGGCAGTCAGCAATGGACAAGACCTGGTGAAAAATTCTTCGCTGATAGCTGACGGCTGACCGCTGATAGCTGACTGCTGGCAGCTCACGTAGGAGTAGAAGTGGCCGAGCCCACGCAGGCAAAGATCGTGGTGGCGGACGACGAGGAGAGTGTCCGCTGGACGCTCAAAAAGGCTCTCGAGCGGTCGGGGTACGCTGTCCTCACGGTCGCGGACGGCCAGATGGCGGTGGAGACGGCGGGGCGGGTCGGCGCCGACCTGGTCCTCATGGATATCAAGATGCCCACCGTCAACGGGCTTGAGGCGCTCTCCCTGCTGCGACAGCGCCATCCCGAAACCATGGTGATCGTCATGACCGCCTTCGGCAGCCTCCAGGCAGCGGTCGAGGCGATGAAGCGTGGGGCGTATGACTATATCACCAAGCCCTTTGATTTTGAGGAACTGGCGCTGCTCGTCGGTCGGGCCTTAGAGGTGAAGAGCCTGACGCAGGAACTGAACCGGCTCAAGGCTCAGCTCAGGGATCGCCAGGAGCTGGATGAGATCGTGGGGACGAGTCAGGGCATGCAGATGGTGTTCAAGCTGGTGGGCCAAGTGGCAGACAGCGTAGCGACCGTCCTCATCCAGGGCGAGAGCGGGACGGGCAAGGAACTGCTCGCCCGGGCGATTCACAAGAACAGCCCGCGCCACCAGGGACCCTTTGTCACTGTCAACTGCGCGGCCATTCCCAGGGACCTGCTCGAAAGTGAACTCTTCGGGCACGAGAAGGGGGCCTTTACGGGTGCCGTCGCCACCCGCCGCGGCAAGTTCGAGCTGGCCGACAGCGGCACGATCTTTCTGGACGAGATCGGAGAGATGGATCCCGCGCTGCAGACCAAGATCCTGAGGGTGCTGGAGGAACGGCGGTTCGAACGGGTGGGAGGCGAGGTCCTGATCACCGCGGACCTCCGGATCCTGGCGGCCACCAACCGGGACCTCAAAGACCTCGTCGCCCACGCCCGCTTCCGGGAGGACCTCTTCTACCGGTTGAACGTGGTCGCGATCACGATCCCGCCCCTCAGGGAGCGTCATGAAGACATCCCGCTCCTGGTGGATCATTTCCTGCGCCTCTATGCCGGGGAGGACCACAAAGAGATCTCCCTGGAAGCCCTGCAATGTCTCCTCCGGCATCAGTGGCCCGGGAATGTGCGAGAGCTTGAAAACGTGATCAAGCGGGCGTGCCTCTTGGCCCGCACCCGCCTCATCCTTCCGGAGCATCTGCCGGAGGCGCTCCAGACGGTTGCCAGTCGTGCGGAAGGCTCCGCCGGCACCCCGGGAGGACTAGGGCGCGAAGTCCGGGCAGCAATCAAGCGACTCGGGGCTGAGAGGGACGGCAAGCTCTACGAGCACATCCTCTCCCTGGCGGAGGGCCCCCTCCTGCAGGTGGTCCTCGACCGGGTGGGAGGGAATCAGCTCAAGGCCGCGGAACTGCTCGGGATCAACCGGAACACGCTGCGGAAGCGGATGCGGCAGCTCGGCATCTCTGGAAAACGCGAATCCTCTGGCGGTGGCGACTCCGCCTGATCGCGACAGGCAGTCATTCCGCCGTTTGGAAGAAGCGGCAGTAGATCTCCCTCACCGCCTCGGTGTGCCCCAGGAACTCTTGGAGGAGTCGCTGGGCCCCTTCTTCCGCAAGGAAATCTCCTCGATACAGGTGTCTGGCTAGCTCCCCAAGCTCCTCAGGCTCCTCCCGAAACTCATTAAGCGATCGGTCATGGATGAGCCTCAATCCGTTCTCCAAGTGCCTGAGGAAGTGGGTGGCAGAGATGAGGATCTGATAGACGCCGTCGGTCAAGAGATCATCGGTCCGAAGCCGCATCAAGGCCTCGACGGTATTCGGGGTACGCAGGTCGTGATGCGTCCTGCCGAACCGTAACTGGAGGAGCTGGACGATGAAGAGGATCTCTACCAGCCCTCCTTTCCCGAGTTTGACATTATGCCTCCCTTTGTGTTCCCTGGCCAGCTCATGACGCATCCGTTCCCTGAGGTGGTGGATCTCTGGGATCATCTGGTCGCTGAAGGGGCGTTCATACACGATCCGCTGCACCACCTCCTGGATCCGAGTCGCCAGTCTCTCTTCTCCTGCGACGCACCGGGCCCTGAGGAGGGCCTGTCGTTCCCATGTCAGACCCTGCTCGGCATGATACGCCTCAAAGGCCTCGAGTGATGTCACCAGGGGGCCAAACCGTCCTGAGGGGCGCAATCGGGCATCCACCTGGTACGCGTACCCCTCCCGTGTGGGGCTGCTCAGGGCAGTGATGAGGGCCTGGGCCCGTCGCACGAAATAGTCGTGATTCGGGAGCCCCTGGGTTGTCTCCCCGTCTTCGGCATAGATGAAGATCAGATCGAGATCCGAATGGTACGCCATCTCCCTCGCCCCGAGGGCGCCCAAGCCGAGAATGACGATCGGGGCCTCCCGCTGTCGCCCCGTCGCATCGACAGTCATGGGGACCCCATACCGGGGCCGGAGTTCCTCCCTGCAGAGTTCCCAGGCGGCCTCCAGGCACACCTCGGCGAGATCGGTGAGTTGTGCGCTGACGCCTTGCGTATCCAGCGCCCCGTACAGATCGTTCAGGCCGATGCGCAGCACTTCTGCGTGGTGAAACCGGCGGAGGGCGTCGAGTTTCTCTTCGAAGGATGGTGATGAACGGAGGTCTTCCGTGAGCTCCCGGGCCATGAGGTCGCGTCCCCTGTGTGGAGAGGAGGTCTCGGCCAAGACAAAGGTGTCCAAGAGCTCCGGGTGCTGGATGAAGAAACTGGACAGGTAGGGGCTCGTCCCGAAGAGACGCATCAGAAAGGTCAGAATCTTGGGATTCTCAGCGAGCAGGGCGTAAAAACTCGTTCGCGCCCCGACCTTCGCGAGAAACTCCTCCAGATGGTTCAGGGCCTGTTCAGGGGAGGGAGAGGCCAAGGCCTCGGAGAGCATAGCCGGAGCCAGCCGCCGCAGAAGCCTCCGCGCCTGCTCGGTGAGACGGGTCAGGGGCGGTCCTTCCCCCTGGTTCAGGGCGAGGAGGGAACGGTACGCCCCTTCGGGCGCCCGGAAGCCCCACCCGGTGAGCTTTTCAAGAACCCGTTCCTTGGCGTCTTCATCCGCCAGGATTTCAAGAAAATCGCCCATCTCAGCCGAGACCGCCTCCGATGGCCGGGAAAAGAGGCGTGTGGTGATCTCTCGCACGGCCGCGGCCCGTGGTATGAGGTCAGCGCGGAGAGCCCCTCCCGGTTCGGCCCCGCGATAGCCCAGCGCCTTGGCCACACGCGCAAGATCCTCCGGCACTTCGGGAAGGGCATGGGTCTGCTCGTTGTGAACCATCTGCAGGCGGTGTTCCAGGGTCCTCCAGGTGATGTACGCCTCTCGGAGGCATCGGTGGTCCTCAGCGTGAATGATCCCGATAGTCTCCAACTGTTCCAGGGTCCGTAGGGTGTTCCACTCCCGAAGGAGCCGAAACTTCCCTCCGTAGATGAGCTGGAGGGCCTGGACAAAAAACTCGATCTCTCGGATGCCTCCCATCATATACTTGAGATTGAGCGGACCTCGGGTGCTGGTGCGCTCCTGCTCCAGTCTCTTCTTCATTCGCTGGATCTCTTCGATGGCGGTGAAGTCGAGATATCCCCGATAGACGAAGGGCGCAACCCGCTGCAGGAACCGTGTGCCCAGCTCGATGTCGCCCGCCACAGGCCTGGCCTTGATCAGGGCTGCCCGCTCCCACGTGTCGCCCCAGGACTCATAGTAGAACTCTGCGCCCCGGAGCGAGTTGGTGATCTTCCCTGATTTTCCGTGAGGTCGGAGCCTGAGATCGGTCCGGAAGACGAATCCCTCCTCGGTGATCTCCCCCATCGCGCTGGTGATCAGTTCGGCGAGCTTCGCGAAAAAGGCGTCACTTCTCAGCCGGCGGGCGCCATCCGGGCCAGGCCCTCCCTCGGTCTCCCCCTCATCCGACGTGTGCAGATACTGGAGGTCAACATCGGAGCTGAAGTTCAGCTCCCTCCCCCCGAGCTTCCCCATCCCCAGGACTACAAATCCGCACGGTTCCACCCCCTCGCGTGCATCTGGAACCGGTGGCCGGCCATACTTGGCGCAGAGTGTCGCATAGCAATACCTGTACGCGAGTTCCAGGCAGGCACTGGCCAGGTCCGAAAGCTCCTGGGCCACCTCAGGGAAGGGTGCCGTCCCGCCGAGATCCCTGAGCCCGATCCGAAGGATCTCCCGCTGCTTGAACCGGCGGAGTTTCGACCAGAGGTCCCCAAGATCCTGAATCGGCTCTGCGAACGCCTGGAGGGCGGCGCGATGATCGGCTTCTTCTCTGTGCGTATTGATCCCCCCGTCGCACAAGAGCCATCGAAGGATCTGGGGATCACGAACCAGCAGTGTGGTGAAGTACGGGGAAAGGGCGAAGGCAGTGACGAGAATCCCGAGGGCCCTTGCGTCCGGGAGCAGGGAGCTCAGGACCGATCCAGGAGCAGCTACGACACTCTCAAAACTATCAAGGGCCCGGTCGGGATCGGGAGACTCTGCACAGAGGGAGAGAAGCGTAGGAAGGCCCTGCCGCAACTCCGTCTGTTGGTAGAGATTCTTGACAGTGATGAGCGCCCTCTGTCTGTCGGTAAAGCCGATCTTCCCCAGGAGGGGCCCAAGACCCTTCCACTGCTTCGATTTGAGGGCAGAACCGATGCGGGCCTGAAGGTTCATCGTGCTCATTGGAGCATATCGTCAAGACGTGCGTATCGCGTCCGGTGTATGACAGGGCGGAACGATTATACCGGGTGAGGTTGATAGAGGTCCAGCGGCATACGTCGTGTCATGCCGGCGGCAGTCTCGGAGTCCGAGAGGGGAGCGCTCCCAACCTGGGATAGCAGTACGGGATCCACCTCAAGGCGGTCAGGATCGCCTAGGGGAGCAGAGCCCGGAGCCGCTCTGGCGCTTTGATGGTCAGGCGCCGCCCTTGCACATCGAGCAACCCTTCCCGCTGAAATTGGCTCAGGAGCCGCATGGCCGTCTCCGGGCTGAGGCCAACGAGGGCAGCCAGCTCACCCCGACGCAAACCTAACTGGACCGTGATGCCCTTCGACCCGGGTTGCCCGTACTGTTCTGCGAGTTCCAAGAGCTGGGCGGCCATCCGCGTCCGAGCGTCGCTCAGCGCCACGTAGGCAAAGCGGACCTGGGTCTCGACTAACACCCGGCAGAGGTGTCGGAGGAGGGGAACGAGGAGCCCGTCCCGGCTCTGGAGCAGTTCGAGGAGGGCCTCACGTCTTATGAAGGCACTCTGGCAGGTCTCGAGGGCCTCAGCGGTATTCGTGAAGGGCATCCCCTCCAGGAGGGCCTCCTCCCCGCAGATCCCCCCGTGACCCACGATCCGCAGGATCTGCTGCCGCCCACAGTTGTTACCCCGCGTGAGCTTGACCCGGCCCGAGCAGAGGATGTGGATGCCCAGGGCGGGCATCCCTTCATGGTACAGGATCTGTCGGGCCTGATAGGTCCGGATGTGACGGATCCCCCTCGTCGCCTCGATCTCCTGGGGAGAAAGCCGGCTGACGAGCAGACAGTTCTGTCTTCCTCTACACTCTGGACACGCGTTGCCTTGCATCGCTCCCTCGTTGGGTCGCCGCACCCCTAGGACGCCAGGGTATTGGGGGCACCCGCAGACCCGCTGGGGATTTCTCCCCGTACGGGCTGATAGTCACAGAGTGGCTCCTCCCCGAAGCAATCGCCGGTGACCGCAAAGGCCCGCGCCCGAGAGCCTCCGCAGATCCACCGAAACTCACAGCGGCCGCATCGTCCCTTTATCCGATCCATATCCCGGAGCGCCTTTAGCTGGGGAGAATTCCGGTAGGTGTCGGCCAGGGGTTTCTCGCGCACATTCCCGAGCAGCGGGTGGGGGAGAAAGCCTGCGGGGTAGACCTCCCCCTTGTGGGAGACAAAGATGACCCCATTGCCGTCCCGAACGCCGAATCCCATTCTCCTGCCCAGCCTCCGGATCGCCTCAACGGTCGTCCCCTCGTCGAGCTTTCGCTGGATCCAGTACCTCCGATAGTGAGGGGCCTCCACCGTGCTGACATGGAAGGGCGCCTGCCCAGAGATGGAGTACACCCAGGCGAAGAGCTTCTCCACGTCCTCCGGGGAGGGGATTCCCAGCGTAGCTCCCCGCCCCACGGGGACGAGAAGAAACAGACTCCATCGGCGAACGGGAGGGACCGCCTCTTCCCGCAACAGGTGGTACAGGGCGTTCAGATGCGGAAGAGTTTCCCGCGTGACGGTGGTGTTCACCTGCACGGGGAGATGAAATTCCCGAGCCCACTCCAGCGCGTTCATGGAGCGTTCAAAGGTGCCGGGGACTCCCCGGAAGGAGTCGTGGACCTCGGGGCTGGGTCCATCCAGGCTGATCCCCAGGGCGGCCACGCCGAGACTGCGGAACTCACGGGCGGCATCGCGGGTCAGGGTCGGGGTGGTGCTCGGCGTGACGCCGAGGGGGAGGCGGATCTCTCGGGCGTACGCGATGAGCTCAAAGAGATCGGGCCGCTTCATCGGATCCCCGCCCGTGAGGATCATCATACTCCCCATGGCCTTGACCTCCCGCATCAGGGCTTTCCCCTCCGCGGTCGAGAGCTCAAGCGGATCGCGATGGGGAATCGCCTCGGCCCGGCAGTGCTTGCACACGAGATCGCAGGCAGTGGTCATCTCCCAATAGACGTTGAGGGGGGCGTCCCAATACAGGGTGAGGGGCCGGGTGGCTTCCTCCAGGAGTTCTGCCTGATTCACGCGGACCTCCTCAGCGATGATCGCGCTTCGAGTTGCCCCGACGGGCTCTGCCGTTGATGACGGCGATACCGCCGGCAGAGGATGTGCTTGGGGGTTGTACAGCGGTTCCAGTACTCCCAGAATCCGGGAAGGGTGCTGAACCCTGAGACCGGATCACGACAGCACGCGGGGACGAGCCGGTCATCGTGGACTTGCAGGTCAGTGGGCCACAAGAGGTAAGGGCAGTTCATGGCGGATCCCTTTCCCATCACGCGGTCTCTCGGAATCTCTTGACCGCCGCACGTACCTGGCGTTCGCTGGATCCGGTACCGTTGAGTCACAGGGTCTCCCGTCGCCGGAGAACTCCTTCAGGATGGGGAAGCGATCGTCAATCTGCCAGATCTAAGAGCAAGGGCAGTGCCGACCCGCATCTCAGAAATGCCGAGGGGCAGGAAACATGTAAGCTGTTGATTCTAAAAGACGCTCAATGATCGGAGGGCGAGGGCGGACCTGGCAGGGAGTGCGGCGATGGGGCAAACATGTCCCGGATCAGGCCCTCGTGTGAGCGCGAACAGGGGCTTCCTTTAATTTATTACGGGCTATTACGGGGAGACAACCCGTGAGACAGCGGTGCCACAGGGGACAAGATCCTGTCCCACAATCTCCTCTGCCCACCCTATTCTTTTTCTTTCCTCGGTGAGCCACTTTCTTGGCGGGCTCCGTCTTGAGGCGATGCTTGCTGCAGGGTCCGAAGATAGTTGACGATGTCCCAGCGCTCCCGGGGCGAGAGGGCGTCCCCCTGGCCGGGCATCAGCGCGCCGCCATCCCGGATCGTGGCGTAGAGGAACCCGTCGGGGCGCTGCCGGAAGAGATCGAGGGTCAGGTCGG
>CAYSDK010000015.1:11138-17614 GCA_964429865.1 uncultured bacterium | reverse complement strand
GTGGCGTAGAGGAACCCGTCGGGGCGCTGCCGGAAGAGATCGAGGGTCAGGTCGGGCGGGGGGACAAATTTGCTGGCGACGGGGCCACCCCCTTTGGCGTTGGGTCCGTGGCACAGGGCGCAGTAAATCTGAAAGAGGTGCTTGCCGTTTTCGATGGAGGCCGCCCTGGGCTCGACGGGATTCCGCAGTCGCTCCCCGGCCTGGATGCGATCCATGGCTGGCTCTTTGCCTTGCCTCGGGACCGACCCTGGGGGAGGCAGGCGTGGGTCTTCCTGCGGCCGGACGGAGGGTTGCTTCTGCATGTCGGTGCTCCACGGCCACCCATGGGCGAGGCCCGCCCCTAGGACCACGAGGCCTGCCGCGACCCCGAGCGATCGCCAGAGGCTGGTCATGGGCCAGACTCGCTTCCATGCCAACTCGTTAAGCGCTTGACGAAGTCTTCTCAAGGGCGTGCGCTCCTGCGGGATTCGGGGCCTGGACCGACGGTGTCAGGGGGAGGAGGGGGAAATGCTGGAAAAAGAAGCCGTAGCTCCACCCCGCCGCACCGAGGAACCCGGCCGTCACGCCGATCTCCATCCAGCCCAAGGGGGCAATGTCCCCGGGCCACAGGGATGGGACCACCAGCACGTAACGCTCGAGCCACAGCCCGGCACTGATGAGCAGACCGATCGAGAGCATGATCGTCGTATTCTCCTTGGCCCTTCGACTCAGGAAGACCACGAAGGGAGCGAGGACGACCGCGGCCAGGGCGCTCCACGACAAGGGCGCCCAGGGATGCTCCCAGAGACGGAGGACCACGAAATGTGTCTCTTCGGGGAGGTTGCCGTACCAGATGACGATGTATTGTGACCAGACCATCGCGGCATACATCAACGTGAAGCCGAAGACGAGCTTGCCGAGATCAGAGAGCTGACGGGATGCGATCCCGGGAAGCCCCCGCCGGGCCAGCAGGGCGACCACGACGGTCAGGCCGGAGAGGCCCAGGTAGAAGGAGCTCACGAAGAAGTACACGCCGAAGAGCGAGCTGTACCAGAAGGGATCCAGGGCCATGATCAGGTCAAAGGCCATGAAAGTGTACGTGATTGGATACGCCAGGAGCACGCCGGCCGCCAGCACATCCATGCCGCGCTCGCTCCGTTGGATCTCCAGCCGCTCGCCCTGCCACCCCTGCGCGAGCACGCCGTAGAGCCATCGCCGCGGCCTGAGCCCGCGCTCGAGAGCCGCGCCGACCTCGGGCCGCAGGGAGTAATAGACGAAGAGCAGGCTGACCACGGTCATCGCTCCGAGGCCGAGTCCCCCGCGCACGAAGATGAACCGAGGATCGAACCAGGCGCCGCGCAGGGGGTTCACGTCCTGGATGCGGCCGAAGAAGAGGTCCAGGGCGGGATAGAGCGGGAAGAAGAGGAGAAAGCTGACCGGGAGGAAAGCCGCCATTCCCTCGGCCAGGCGCCGGATGGTGAGACCCCATCGGGCCTCGACCACGTGGTAGATGGCGGCGAAGACCACGGCCCCCTGGGCCAGGCCGCCCCAGAAGAGAAAGTTCACCAGATAGATCTGCCACGCCCGCGCCGGGTCGTGGAGGACGGCGATCAGGAGGATCGCCGCGCCCAGGCCGCTCAGCCCGATGCACGCTCTTATCAGGCCCCGGTCCATTGGGGGCGGCAGCGTCCAGCGCTCTTCCCACCGCTCTGGCATCTTCGCTTTCTCCGTCCGCGTCGGGGAGACCCTTTCACTCCCCGACCCGGTGGACCGCCTCCGCATCCGCCCCCTCGAGGAGGCGGGTCACCGGGTCGAAATCCCTGACCTCGCAGCGAACCCAGAGGCCGAACCGGTCCTCCGAGAAGCGCGGGTCATACGCTGGGACAATGTGGACCAGCGGCAGGCGGGCGTTCAGCAGCATTCCCCCGAGCGTCAGGAGCCCGCCGAAGAGGATCGTCAGCTCAAAGACGATGATGAGGAACGGGGGGATCGAGACGATCGGCTTCCCCCCGGTGATGAGCGAGACGTGGAGCGAGGTGGCGATGGTTAGGACCAGCCCCGTCGCCGCGCCCAGGAGGCAGCCGATGAGGGTGAAGACCCGCACCGGACTGGGCGGCTTCTTCAGTGCCTCGTCGATCGCGTGATGCGGAACCGGCGACAGCGCCTGGAGATCCCGATACCCCGCCTGATGTAGCCGGCTGATGGCCTCGAGGAGGCTGTCCAGGTGGCGGAAGCTCCCAACGAGCCCTGCGGACGGTCGTGCCATGGTTACGCCTCGCTCCCGGTCGACTTCATGGGCGGAGGCAGCTCCTCTTTGACCTCCACGATGGAGATGACCGGCAAGAACTTTGCGAAGAGGAGGAACCAGAAGAAGAACCATGCAAAGGCGCCCAGGGTGATGCTGATATCCACCCAGGTCGGGATAAACAGTCCCCATGAGTACGGGTCGTACTCGTGGGCCAATCCGGTCACGATGATGACGAACCGCTCACACCACATCCCGATGTTGATCAGGATCGAGATCCCGAAGAGCCAGGGGGTGCTGGTGCGGATCCGCTTGACGAAGAAGAGGAGGGGGACGAGCGAGTTGAAAAGGATCATGATCCAGAAGAGGACGGCGTATTCGCCCGTTACCTGATAGACGAAGCGCTGCCACTCCGGGACGTTGTTGCTGTACCAGGCGATGTAGGTCTCGACCACATAGGCATAACCGACGATGAGGCCGGTCAGGATGATGAGTTTGGCGAGGTTCTCGAGGTGCGTCTGCGTGAGATACGTGTCGAGGCGGAAAATACGCCGGAGCGGGATCAGGAGGGTGATGACCATGGCCAGCCCCGAATGGATCGCCCCGGCGACGAAGTAGGGGGCGAAGATGGTGCTGTGCCAGCCGGGGACGATGGACTGGGCGAAGTCCCAGGAGACGACGCTATGGACTGAGACGACCAGGGGCGTCGCCAACGCCGCCAGGAAGAGGTAGGCGGCCTTGTAGTGGCGCCACTGCCGGTCGGTTCCCTGCCAGCCCTGCGCCAGAAAGGCGTAGAAACGATGCCGCCATCCGGTGGTGCGGTTTCGCACCACGGCCACGTCCGGGACCAGCCCGGTAAAGAAGAAGAGGACGCTGATGATCATGTAGGTCATGACGGCAAAGACGTCCCAGACCAGCGGTGAGCGGAAATTGACCCAAAGTCCCCCCCCCTGCGGGTAGGGGAGGAGCCAGTAGAAGAACCAGGGGCGGCCGAGGTGGATCAGGGGGAAGAGGCCGGCGGTCAGGAGGGCAAAGACGGTGACCGCCTCCGCCGTCCGGTAGACGCTCGCTCGCCACCGGACCCTGAACAAGTACAGGATGGCCGAGATCAGGGTGCCGGAGTGGGCGATCCCGACCCAGAAGACAAAGTTGGTGATGTCCATGGCCCACATGACCGGGTGGGTGAGCCCCCAAACTCCCAGGCCGCGATAAATCGTGTACTGCCAGGCGAAGATTCCCCAGGCCAGCACCAGCAGGTTGGCGAAGAAGACGACATAGTACAGCCGCCCGGGTGCCTGCATGGCCCGGAGGATGTCTCGGTCAACCTGGCTGTAGGTGAGGTCGGACACCTAGCCCTCCACCGGCCCGGCAATGATCTTCTTGAGGTAGGTGATCGCCGGTTGGGTATTCAGATGTTCCAGGACCCGATACCGCCGCGGGTCTTTCGATCGCTGAGAGACCTCGCTGTCAAGGTCCTTCAGGTCGCCAAAGACGATCGCCCGCGTGGGGCAGGTCTGGGCGCACGCGGGCACGATCTCGCCGTCGCGGACGGCCCGTCCCTCCGCCTTGGCCTGGAGCTTCCCGCCCTGGATCCGCTGGACGCAGAAGGTGCACTTCTCCATCACTCCCATACTCCGGACGGTCACATCCGGGTTGAGCTGCAGATGGAGCGGTTCCGGCCACTCCGCCATGAACCAGTTGAACCGGCGGACCTTGTACGGGCAGTTGTTGGAGCAGTACCGGGTGCCGACGCACCGGTTGTAGACCTGCACGTTGAGGCCCTCCGGGTTGTGATAGGTGGCGTAGACGGGGCAGACAGGTTCGCACGGGGCGTTGTCACAGTGCTGACAGAGCATGGGGAGGAAGCGGTGCTCCGGATGATGGGACGCCCCTTCGTCAACGCGTTGGACTCGAATCCAGGACATCTCGCGTCCCTTGGCCACCTGCACCTTCCCCATCACGGGGATGTTGTTTTCGGCATAACAGGCGGTCACGCAGGCCCCACAGCCGATGCAGGCGTTTAGGTCGATGGTCATGCCCCACCGGTGCTTCGGATGAGGATGCTCCGGATACATCTGCAGGAGGCGGGGATGTTTCTCGGGGTGCCGAAGGCGCTGGATCTCGGCCAGCGGGATGGTCTGGATGATTCCGCGATCGTGGGGGCGATCACTCCCAACGGTCGAGGCTAGGAGGTGCCGTCTCCCGGTCCGGGTGACTAGGACCCGCGTGGCAATCCACGGCTGACTGCCCGATGCCGTCTCCGGCTCGGCGGGGAGCAGGGGGAGGGGGTTGGCGCCACGCCCCTCGGCGTACCGGCCGAACGCCGAGTGTCCCTGGCCGACGGCGACGGCAGCCGTCCCGAGGCGCACCCCGCCGGAGAGATGCGCCGGCAGCTCGACGTGGCCCAGCGGAGACTGCACCCGCAGCAACTCCCCCTCGCTTACGCCCAGCCGCTTCGCGTCGGCGGGATGAATGTCGATCCAGTTGTCCCAGACGATCTGGGTCAGGGCATCGGGGAGTTCCTGCAGCCAGGGGCGGTTGGCGGTTCGCCCGTCATAGAAGATCGGAGAGGGATAGGGGATCAGGGTAAGTCCCTCGCTCTCCCCCGCGAAGCGGGGTGCCTCGAATCGGTGCCGGAAGACCTCCGGGTTGAGGCGCACGGGGCGTGACGGGACAGGTCGGAAGAGGCCGCCGCGCTGAAGGGCCCGCGCCCAGAAGGTCTCAAAATCCTCGGCAGGCCCGGATTGCCGGTGGAGGCCTTTCCACTGCTCCTTCAGGTACGCGGGAAAGTCCTCCCAGGGGAGCTGCTGCTGGAGCCCCATCTGCTTGGCAACCGATAGGAGGATATCGCCCAGGGCCCTGGTCTCGTAGAGGGGCCGCATGGTCGGCTGCTGCAGCCCCTGGATCCCGTCCCAGGGCTCGGCGTCGCTCCAGCCTTCCAGGAAGGTGTGATCCGGCAGGATGAGATGTGACGCCATGGCGGTTTCATCCGGAAAACTGGCGAAGCTCACCACCAGTGGCACCTTCTCCAGCGCCTTCCGGAAGCGCTCCCCCTCCGGCAGTGTGAAGGCGGGGTTCACCCCTGCCAAAAGCACGAGGGAGACCTCGCCCTTTTCCATCGACTGGAGGAGGGTTCGCATCTCACGGTAGGGCGAGGTGCGTCCGGCGGCGGCGGTCGGGCCGAAACGGACAGTCCGGCCGACGTTCCCCGTGACGTAGTTGAGCAGAGTGATCGCCAGGCAGATGTCCGTCCCGTTGGAGGTCCTGCCGTCGGCCACGGCGAGACTCGGGCGCGATCGGGCAAAGGCGCGAGCCAGGACGCGAACCTTGTCGGGCGAGATCCCGGCCTGTTCCGCGGTTTCCACCGGGGTCCAGCGCTCCACCAGCCTTCGGAAGGCCGCCTCCTCGGAGGCGGGCAGAGCGGTCGCCAGCCCCTCCGCGAGGATGGCGTGAATCATCCCCAGAGCCAGTACCCCTTCGGTGCCCGGCCGGACGGCGATCCATTCGTCAGCGTTGGCACCGGTGAGCGACAGGCGAGGACCGATGTAGGCGAAGCGCCCCATGCGGCCGTCGCGGTAAGTTCGCATCGCGCCGAATTGGCGGGCGTGCTCGACGGGAGAGAGCCAGGTTTCGAGGAAGTCGGCCCCGAAGGAGAGGATCAGTTCCGCCTGCTCGAGATCATAGAAGGGAACGGCGGCGACGCCGAAGGCCAGGCGATTCGCCTCACGGAGCGGTTCGTGGCTGACCGCCTCGTAGCGGAGCCGGGACCCGCCCCCCACGGCCCGGAGCCAATCGTCGATCAGACGATCGAGGCTTCCCGTGACGAGCGGGGTCACCAGGGCGATGCGACCTCCCCGTCCCTTGAGTTCTGCCAACCGGGCGGCGAGAACCTTCTCCCCTTCCTCCCACGAGATCGGGCCCCACGTGCCGTCCGTCCCCTTCCTCAGGGGCTGTCGGATCCGGTCCGGGTTGTAGAGCCCCTGGAGGCTCGCCTGACCACGGGCGCAGAGGCGGCCGCGGTTGACCGGATGATCCGGGTTCCCCTCGACCTTGATGGCGCGCCCCTCCATGGTCTTCACCAGCATCCCGCAACCGGCAGGACATTCCCGGCAGACGGTGGCGTACCAGGTGGCCTCGCCCGGGATGATCTCCTCCGGGGGAACGACATACGGAATCAGACTCTCGGGCGGCTGCGTCCCACAGCCCGCCATCGCGGCCGTCGCCCCACCGATCCCGATGATCTTGAGGAAGT
>CAYSDK010000015.1:6012-11038 GCA_964429865.1 uncultured bacterium | reverse complement strand
CCACAGCCCGCCATCGCGGCCGTCGCCCCACCGATCCCGATGATCTTGAGGAAGTTGCGCCGATTCACTTCCATAATGACTGTCCGATGTCCGCCGTCCGATGTCCGACGGGAGCGGTCCGCCGTCGGCGATCAGCAGTCAGCAATCCGCCGAGTCCGTTCAACGCTGAATCTTGAACTGCCGTGAACCCTGAGTTTTCAACCTTCCACCAACCACCAACCACCAACCACTAATCCCTAATCACCAATCATCGGTGGCAGATCGCGCAGTCGATGCTGACTTTCCGCTGCCGATGGCAGGCGACGCAAAAGTCCATGGTGAGCGCCTGAGTCGTCGGCATGTGATCCATCGCCTCGACGGGTCCGTGACAGGCCTGACACCCGATTTCGGCCCGGACATGAGGCCAGTGTTCAAAGAAGACGAAGTCCGGCATCCAGGTGGCCTTTGGCCAGCGAATCGGTTCTTTCCGGTCCCAGTATTCCTTGAGCTTTTGAATTTCGGGTTTCGTGGCCGCCGTGATCTTGTGACAGCCCATGCACCGCTGGACGGAGGGAATCCCGGCCACCGACGACCGCCGGGCGTTGGCATGACAGTAAAGACACGGGATCTGATTCTCGCCGGCGTGGAGGCGATGGCTGAAGGGGATCGGCGCCTCCGCAGGCGGCTGGCGACCGGAGGCGGTAAAGGAAAACCCCGCTGCTGCCGCGAGAACGATCACCGCGATCCCTGTCGCGCGCCGCACGTGCATTGCGGTCTCTGGCTATTTCCCGGACTTCGCCAGCGATCGGATGTAGGCCACCACGTCCCAGATTTCCGGGTCCTTGAGCTGGCCACCCCAGGGAGCCATGAGCGGAGATTTCCCCACGGCGGCCCCACCGTCCTTGATGACCTTAAAGAGGTGGTCATCGGTCAGGGCCTTCATATACTGCGCGTCCGCGAGGCTCCGGGGCCTGGGGGTCAAGGATGCGGCCGCGGGGCCATCACCCTTTCCGGTCACGCCGTGGCACGAGGAGCAGAGGAGATCGTACTTGGCCTTCCCAGCCTTGGGGTCACCCTTTCCCGCCGCGCCGCTCAGCGAGGGCGCTGCCGCCATCAGGACAAGCAGGATGAGCGTGGCCGTCTGTGCTCTCTTCAAGGGCAAACCTCCTTTCGAGACGTGCGTGTCGTTTCTCGGTGTTGCCAGTCGCAGGCTCACCAGACGCGAAAGCCCGGGGTGGTGAACGGCGTCGTGGTCACGAGCCGGATCATCGTGGGTCCATAGGCGATCGCGATCAACACTCCAGCCAGGACCAACCAAGGGCGCCAGCGGTCGAGGATTGCCGGTGCGTGCTCGGGACCGGAGAGGGCCTGCGCGAACGGCACCTCCACCGCCGCCGGCTCACGGGATGCGGCCACCGTCAATACCATGTTGGCAAAGTAGAGCATCGCGCTCACGAAGAGGATGGTTCCCCCGATCCCCACGAGCGCCAGCGCCGCCTGCCACTCCGGCTGGACGTACGGGGCTGCGCCAATCATCGTCCTGCGCGGCATCCCCATGAGCCCGAGCCGGTGCTGGGCGTTGGAGAAGATGGCCATCCCCACGAACCAGGACCATGCCTGCGCGAGCGCCAGCCGTCGGCTCCAGAGCCGTCGTCCCCTGAGCAGAGGCACCAGCCAGTACGTGATCCCCATGAAGGTCAACGTCACCGCCGTCCCGACCGTCAGATGGAAGTGCCCGACGACCCATGCGGTGTTGTGGACCACCAGGTTCATGGTGAGGGAGGCGTTGATCAGGCCCCCGATCCCGCCAAAGGCGAACAGGACCATAGCCAGGACCTGGGCGGCCAGCGACGGATCCCCCCAGGGGAGCTTCCCGAACCAGGCGACCCACCCTCTCCCGCCGCGCGCTCGCGCCCCATTTTCAAGGGAGGCCACGACGCTGAAGAAGGTGAGGAGGCTCGGGAAGAAGACGGCAAAGGTGAACAAGGCGTGGAGCAGCTTCCAGCCCTCGCCAATCCCCGGATCGGTGAACTGGTGGTGAAAACCGACCGGCGTGGAAAGGACGAGCAAGAAGAGAAACGACACCCGGGCGAGGGGATCGCTGAAGATTTTTCCTCCCGCCTGTCGCGGCACGAGCGTATACCATGAGATATACGCAGGGAGAAGCCAAAAATATACGATGGGATGCCCGGTATACCAGAAGAGGACCCGCGCCAAGAGGGCGTCTGTCCCAGCAACCATTCCGAGCGACCATGGAATCATCATGAAAAGCATCTCGGCCGCCAACCCGAGTGACGCGATCGTCCACATCACGAACGTGACCAGCGCCATCCATGCGGGCAGGGGTGTCCGGACTTCCGGGTTGCGCGCACGCCAGGCCCGATAGGTGAACACGAGAGTCAGGGTGACGAGCCACGTGGCGACCACGACCAATGTCAACCCGACGTAGAAGGCCCAGTGGGCCTTCATGGGCGGGTAGAAGGTGAAGAGGACCGTGGCCGCATTTCCCAGCAGAGGAATAGCTGCGAGGATGAGTCCCCCCGTCATGAGCCAGAAGGTGGCCCAGGCCAGGCCACGGTTCCAGAGGGGCATGCCGAGGGATCGTGCGGCGATGAACTGGAGAAATCCGGAGATGAAGAAGGTAGTGAAGACCAGGACGTTGAGCACGCCGTGGAGGCTCAAGCCGTGGTAGTAGGACTTGATGACCGGGAGGAGCCAGGGATAGAGGTTGATGCCGGCGTGCTCGAGGGCCTGGAAGATCCCCAGCGACACCCCGACGAAGAGGGAGACGAGGGCAACGATCAGGTAAGCGGCGGTGAGGCGGTCTTCGGGGGTAAGGTCAGGTGCGGCGTTTGCTGGGGTCATGACCCCAAGCCTCCATCGTGACGATTCGCTTTCGATGCGGGCTCAACGATGACCTTGCCCCACATAGTATGGTGAGCGATCCCGCAGTACTCGTGACAGAAGAAGGGGTACTCACCTGGACGGTCAAAGCGGGTCGTGACGCGCGCGACCTGCCCGGGAATGAGCATCACATTGACGTTGGCCCGGGGGATGAAGAGCCCGTGGAGCACGTCCCGGCTTGCGGCGACGAAGGTGACCGTCGAGCCGGCAGGGACCCGGATCTCGTTTGGCGTGAAGACCCAGATGCCGCTCACCATCCGGACCTCGTACTGTCCGGGCCCGACCTGGACGGTCCCGGGTTGATCGAAGGGGGGCGTGGCGAGAACGGCCGTCGGCTCCACGCGTCCCTCGTGTCCCGGCAGATGCACCCCCGTCCCGAAGGTGAAGACGACGAGGGCCACCAGCATCCCGACCGGGATCGCGATACTCGGGAGGATCCAGAAAAGTTCGTACAGGGAGATGGTGGTGTCACGTCTCATGGGGTCTCACCAGAGTCGCAGGTAGACGTTGAGCCAGAGCCCCGCCAGGAGCAGCAGATACACGATCATAAAGAGCAGCGCGCCTTTGGGATGTTGATTTGCGTCCACGATCTTCCTCGGCAACCCCCGTCTGGTTAGTGGGTGCCCGCGCCGCCTGTCAGACCGGTTCGCTCTGGGCGGAAGATCTCCGGCACCTCCGGTCCCTCCACGAGGAGCTCACCTATCGCACCTTTCTCGACACGAGTCAAGCTGTGATCCACCAGCACGAAGGTCCCCGGCACGTTCACCTGGAACTCCACCATGGTGGCGCCCCCGGCCGGCACGAGGGTGGTTTGGACGTTACGCAGAGGCTCGCTCGCCGCCTCCGGATGCACCCGGTCAAAGATTTCCCCGATCACGTGGAAGCTGGAGGTGGTATTGGGTCCGCCGACTCCGAAAAAGATGCGGACGGTTTCCCCAACACGGGCCTTCAGCGCGTTCTTGCCCCTGAGCGATCCGGTCGATCCATTGAAGACCACGTACTCGGGCTGCTCCCGGAACATCTTCTCGAAAGAGAAGGTTTGGAGCCCCTGCTCGCCCAACTTTCCCGCCGTATAGAATTCCCCCTGCACCACGTAATATTCCCTGTCGACCCGCGGCAGGCCCTCCTTGGGTTCCACCAGGATCATCCCGTACATCCCATTGGCGATGTGGTGGGAAACCATGGGCGTGGCACAGTGGTAAACATAGAGGCCCGGGTTCAGGGCCTTCCAGGTGAAGGCCGTCTCCTGGCCCGGAGCTGTCTGGGTGAACTTGGCCCCCCCTCCAGGACCGGTTACGGAGTGAAGGTCGATCGAATGGGGAAACTTGCTGCTCGCATGGTTCTTATAGCGGATCTCCACCGTGTCTCCCTCGCGGACTCGAATGAGGGGACCGGGTACTCCCTCCCCAAAGGTCCAAAACTCATACTCGACCCCATCAGCCAGCCGTCCCCGCTTCTCGAAGGACTCGAGCCGGACGACGACCGTGGCCGGCTCCCGCCGGGTGATGGGTGGCGGAACCTGGGGAGGAGGGAAAAGTTGCGCGGTGATTCTTGGCAATGCCTCAGTCGTTTTGCCTATCGGGTTCTCGAGAAATATCGCGATTCCGCCACCCAGCGCCAGCGCCACCGCGAAACCCCATATCATCTTTTTCATGTTTTTCATGGGCTCTCCTCCCCTCGTTTGTCGACGTTGCCAGGGACCAATCGCCAGCACCTCTCCCTGAGTCGGGGATCGAGTGGAGCAATGGGAGTGCCACTTTCCCGCAGGCAAGAGGTATGAAGCTCGATACGCTGTAATCTTTGGATTTTAAAGGGGACGTGGCGGCGCAGGTTCCATTGGGGGCGGCGGGGTAAGCACATCCACGTGGGACAGGGATGCCTCACGGCATATCTCCTTGTGACGCTCATCAGCTTTTTTCTCAAAAGGATATCGCGTGAGACACCACTGTCCCATGAGACAGACTTTTACCACATTATTGCACCTTTTCGATTTCTAGGCGCTGCCAGACGGAGACTGCCTTCTGGCCGTCCCGATCCCCGTGGGCCCCGTCCCAGACCGCAAAGGCCACGGGCAGGGACTGGCCCGGAGTAAATTGCGTATCCCGGTCGCTCTTCGACTGCATCTCCCTCACCATGACGACCC
>CAYSDK010000015.1:0-5912 GCA_964429865.1 uncultured bacterium | reverse complement strand
GTAAATTGCGTATCCCGGTCGCTCTTCGACTGCATCTCCCTCACCATGACGACCCGCCACTTCCCTCCCTTCCAGATCCCCCGCCCCTGAACGTTCTGGTCCTGTGTGGGTTGGGATGTCAGCGTGCCGAAGCCCAAAGCGTTCAGGTCCTCCACTGATGAGCGGCGATTTGGGGTCGAGAGAAGGTTGCCAGCTCCCCAGCCGGTGAGGAACGTCGAATCGTGGGAAGCCGTCGGTGCCTTCACCTGGGCGGTGACCGAGCTTCCTGGGGGGGCGGCTCGATTGAACGGGTACAGGTCCGCGGCCATGCCAGCGTAGCGGTCTTGCAGGTCCCGGTACCGCTGCAGGTCCGCTTCCCAGTCCGCCTTCCAGTGCCAGATGTTGACCGGGCCGTGCTGATCCCCCATGGTGAAGGAGGGTTCCGGGTGGCCTGCGCCGTGAACCTCGGCCATCGCGACGGGGAATTGAACGGCGACGGCGTCCCGGAAGTCCTGTGACCGTAATACATCCTGATTGATGATCGAATCATCCCACTCCAGGAGAAATGCGATCTGCTTTCCGTTGTGGACGGATCTCACCCTCACCTCTTCGACCGGTTGCTTTCGGATCCACAGGGGTTCGAGGTGGACCCGGACAAAAGGAATCTTCGACCACGCTACGGCAAAGGGGTCGAGGGGGAGACTGCCCGGCACGAACCTCGAGACGACGGTCCCGGGCTGGCTCGGGGCCGGCTCCGTCAAGGGCGCTTTCGCCAAGGAGAGGGTGTAATAGGCGAGGGCCCACGTCTCTTCCGGCGTGAGGGAGTCACCGTACGCGGGCATCGGGGTGCCGCCGATCCCCACCTGAAGTGTCCGGTAGACATCCTGCACGGTGGAACCACCTTTCATACGCCCGGGAACCGTAAAGTCGTACGGGACGATGGGGTACCCCCATTCGTCCTTCAACGTGGCGGCGGAGGGGCCATCCCCCTTGCCGGAGACCCCGTGGCAGTCGAAGCAGCCGGCCTCTTTGTAGAACTTCTTCCCGAGGGCCAGAAGTCCGGGACTCCGCGGGGGCGCCTTCGGGATCGCCACCGGCTCTCCGGGGCTCTGTGCCTGGAATACCGGCGAAAGACTCTTGACGTAGGCCACCACCGCCCACCGGTCCTGCTCGGTGAGGGCGGCCCAGGAGGGCATCGACGTCCCGGCGATCCCATTGGTGATGCTGTTGAACAGATCCTGGTCGGTCGGCAAGGTCATCGTCGAGTGGATCTTGAACCGGCCGCTGGTGAAGTCCCTCGGCTTCGGATAGAGGAGATACGCGGCAGACCCGTCTCCCCGCCCGTCCGTCCCGTGACAGACGGCGCATTTCTTTTCATATAGTGCTTTGCCCTCAGCGAGGATTTCTGGGGTTGCTTGCGCCTTCTCCCCCGCGGTGGCCGATAGGATCCCGTGCATGGCGAACCCGGCCAAGATAGGAACCAACGCCATCCCGATCCCCCTCCAGACCTTGGCTCCCCTCTTCGCGTCCATTACTCTTCCTCCCTTGGCTCGACGGCGCACAGATCGTCCGTTCCACAGGAAAAGCAGCCCCCTTCAGGCTCCTGGGGAATCGGCCTGACATCTCCCTCGTGAAACTGGGCAGGGTTCGCCGCGATCCGCCGGCATTCGGCGGTGATGAACGCCTCCAGGGACGAGCCCACAGACCGATAAAAGCCGTCCGAAGCCTTCCGACCCAGGAGCTGCACAAAGAGGGGGGCCCAGCACCCGAGGTGCTCCTCCAGAAACTTCCGCTGGGCATCACGGCAAATCGAGGCCTTCTCTTCCCCGTGGTGGGTCAACGCATAGGCCTCCTTGAGGGTCAGAAAACTCATGAACTCCAGTTCGACGGCGATGTGGTCGAGCCGCTCCTTGGCCCGGTCCGACACCTCTATGCCGAAGGCCCGGTAGAAACCGGCGATGTCGCCTAACCGCTGGGCCTGCTGGAAGACATGGGCGCTGCCGTATTCGGTCTCGTAGGGAGGACATTCCTGCGAGATGGTATGGCCGAAAATCTGCCGATATTGCGTCTGAAGAGCGTCCAGGGAAAAATCGTGCGAGGCTATGGTTCTCAACGCCACCTGTGCCCCCTCACCATCAATGAGAGAGGGAAGGATCGGCTGTAGCTCCGAGATGCTTTCCTTCACCATGCCCGAAGGGAACGCGTCATCCGGGTAGAGGAGGGCAGCCGAGAGGAGCCGATAGACGTAACTCCGCGCCATCGCTTCGTGAATTGCCTGTTCGGTCATTTTCCCCGCCATGCGTCAATCCCTCCCAGGGCGTTGTCATTGCGACGTATCGGCCTGCGGTTGCCTCTCCGTTCTGGCCAAACCCCGCGTGGCATGAACGGGAGGATCGTGTATGCCTCATTTAGATAGAGTTCGGATGCTTCGCGGGCCGTGTATAGACCTGTTCCTCCACCGTGAGGCGCGCAACCTCTGTGCCGTTCTTGTCGAAGCCGATGACCGTATCGTTGTACATGCTCCAGGGCTTGCCGTTGATCTCCGTTTCGAAGACCTTCTTGCCTTCAACGATTTCGTAGCGGAAGATGATCTTCTGGGTCGAACGGAAGAGCTGGAGAACGGCCAGCAGCTCTCGGGACGGGGCCATGTATTTGTTGACAGCGTCGTCCGCGCCGGGACCGAACATTTGCCGCAGATACGCGCGGGGAACCCATCGGGGCGGCATATAGTAGATATTCGGCTCGGTCCCAAACTGCGGATAGAGGGGCAGGGCGACCTTTTCCACCTTGACCAAGAAGTAGAGGGGATTCGACCGATCACCGGCCCAGTCTCCGGTGGTCTGGTCGATCCGGGCCAGGCCCTGGAGTCGGATCTTGCCCACGCAGGCGGCCATGCAGCGCGCTTCGATGGGGACGCCGTCGGGGGTGATGTGCGGATCCTTCCCTTCGATCCGTGGGTAGCAGGCGACACATTTTTCGCTGACGCGCGTGGTGCCTCGGTACATCGCCTTCTTGTAGGGACACCCCTCGACGCACTTTTTGTACCCGCGGCACCGCGACTGATCGATCAGGACGACCCCGTCCTCCTGCCGCTTGTAAATCGCCTTCCTCGGGCAGGCCGCAAGACAGCCGGGATAGGTGCAGTGGTTACAGATCCGCTGGAGGTGGAAAAACCACGTCTTGTGTTCCGGGAGCGAGACCCCCTCCTTGCTGAACCCCATCCGGTCCCCTTCGTACGGTGGCGAGGTGTCCTCGAAAATGTTGGGGGCCCGCCACTCCTCGTCACTGGGGATATACCCGAGCGCCCGGGTGTGCCCCTCCGGCCCGTATCGTTTGAGGGCCGCCTCGAAGATGGTCATCCCCTCAAAGACGCCGTAGGGCCTCTGCGCCCCATCCTTCTGGGAGGGATCCCAGGCGGCCTCGGTCCCCTCGCGCTGGTGGGCCTCGTCGAGCAGTTGCAGCAGCTTCATGTCCCAAAACTGCGGGTAGCCGCCGTACGGCTTGCTTTCGACGTTGTTCCACCACATGTATTCCTGGCCCTTGGAAAACGTCCAGGTACTCTTGCACGCCATGGTGCAGGTCTGGCAACCGATGCAGCGATTGGTATTGAAGACGGCGGCGAACTGCCAGCGGGGATGCCGTTCATCATACGGGTAGTGCATCTTTCGGCCGAGCTGCCAGTTGTAGACCGTGGGCATCGCCTTCCTCCTTGAAAAATTGGATCAGGGCTCCAGACGGCTGTCCGTCCCTGGAACGCTCCACCGCGATCGGATCTTCTGGATGAGGGCCCTGACGAACTCCTCTCCCTTCTGCTGGTAGATGCGATGGGTTCCGGCGTAGAACGGGCTCTGGAAGAGATGAAGAAGATGCGCGTCGTCGAGCCCCATCTTGATGTACTCTTCGACGATGCACGCTGCCATCTCCTCGATATCCCCGTCGGGCAGGGCCACGCCGACCATCTCCATCGGATCGTCGTCTTCAAATGGTTTTGTCGCCATCTGCCTCTTCCTTCGGACATCGTGGTCCTATCGTTGTTTGGTCTTGACGACCTCCCCGGCGAGGTAGCGCTTCATGAAGTCGTTTTCGTTTCCGGGTGTGAACCCCGTCCGGGCGGGCTCCCAGATTCCTTTTCCGCGCAGCCCTCCGTCCTCCGCCTTGGTCACCTTGACCAGCGTTTCCTTGGGGACGGTGTTCAGGGCATGGTTGTCTGCCTCCCCGCCGAAGAGAAAGCTCATGGTCGCCTTGGCCTTGTGGAAGAGGGTGTCGGTCTGATGCATCGGCATATGCCAGTTGCGGGTGAGGGATTGCTGGGAGCCGTACCGAAGATTGGCCTGGTAGCCGGTTTCGGAGAGGGCCAGGCCGTCGGGCCGGGTCTCGTGCGCCTTGACGGTCCGCTCAGTCGCGATGAAGGGGGCATGTTTCATCATCACCACCTGGTAGGGGTAGGCCGGGTTGTACCTCACCCGGACCATGCAGCGGCTCACTCGGTAGAAGGGGTCGCTCGGCTTCCAGCCGATGTAGGGTCGGTCGGCCGGGTTGGCATCCAGGTAGACATAGTCGCCGTCGTTGATGCCGAGGTCCTTGGCCGCCTGGGGGTTCATATGCAGCTGGTGATCGCCCACGCCGGGCATCCGCTTGTCCATCCGGTACGGATCGCCAAAGTTCGAATCCCAGATCTGGTTCCAGTCACACACCGACCACTGCGAGTGGACCCGGTGACGGGTCTTGGGAGTCAGGAAGAAGAACCGGTAGCCTTTCTCCCACAGGGGGTTCGTGGTCCGCTTCGCGTCGGCCCATGCCATCTTGATGTTTCGGACCGTCCGCTCGTCCCAATGCATCGCGTCCGGCGAGATGCCGTAGTCCTCGGGACGGATATACGGGTTCGTAGTCACGATGACGTTGGGAAGGTACGGGGTCGCCTCGGGGCCCTCCCGCTGCACGATGAAGTTTTCGCCGTACTCGATGGCCTCGGGGATGTCGCAGTAGGCGTGGAGCCTCCCCGTGTCGGTGTAGAAGGGGTCGCTGTCGTGGACCTGCTCCCAGAAGGGGATCCTCGGGTAGGTCCGGAAGAGCATCAGGCAGGCACCGGGCTCTCCGTACTTGCCGGCCATGATCTCGTCGACCCGGTAGCCCGCGGTCGTGGTGGAGGTGTCGAGGAGCCTCTGGATGTAGACCTCCGGTCTGCCTTCGAGGGCGAACCGCCAGTACGCCGCGAACCGGTGGTCATTGAGGATCGCACCGAGCTTCTGGGCCAACTCGGCCAGGATGGTCACATCGTCCTTGCTGTCGTAGAGGGGCTTGATGCCCCCTTTCCAGATCTGGAGGAAGGGGTTGGAGCAGGACGCGGTGACCTCGGGGGTCTGAAACTCCATCCAGGAGTTGGCCGGCAGGGCGAAGTCGGCATACTCGATGGACGCGGTCATTTCGATGTCCACGGAGATGATCAGCTCCACCCGGGGATTGACGTTCTTCACCATTTCGTAGACATGCTTGGCGTTGTTGATCAAGTTGACATTGTTGAAGAACATCACCTTGGTGGGGGTGGGCATGTGGGTCAGCCCGGTGAACACCTTCCGGCCGTACTTGGGCGTGTTGACGATCAGCGGCAGATCCCCGTGGTTCCAGTAGGCCGGCTCCTCGTCCTTGGTGTACCCCTTCACCTTAACCGCCTGGCCCGGGGCATTCGGATCGAGGTTGGGGTTAAAGGGGTCCTCCGCGACCCACCCCTTGAAGCCGGGCCCGCTCCAGGAGGATCCCTGGAAGAGGGCCGCCTTGTAATTCCCCGCCCAGGTATGGGAGCCCGCTCCCGGGACCCCGATGTTGCCGGTGAGCATCAGGGGGAGGTAGAAGGCCCGGTTAGACAGGGTGGCGTGGAACCAGTGGTTGATCCCCTCGCCGATATGGATGGCCACCGGCTTGATGGTGGCGATGTC
>CAYSDK010000014.1:23090-31430 GCA_964429865.1 uncultured bacterium | reverse complement strand
CATGCCGGAAACAAAGACCATGGTGATCAACATGGGGCCGCAACACCCCTCGACCCATGGGGTCTTGCGGTTAGTGCTCGAGCTCGACGGGGAGGTGGTCGTCAAGGTCACGCCCCATATCGGATATCTCCATACCGGCATGGAGAAGATCATGGAGTCAAAGCGCTATCAGCAGGCCATCACGGTGACCGACCGCTTCGACTACCTGGCCCCCATGTCCAATAACCTCGCCTTCGTGCTCAGTGTGGAAAAACTTCTGGAGATCGAGGTGCCGGAACGGACCCGGGTCATCCGCGTCCTGCTCACGGAGCTGACGCGGATCAATAGTCATCTCGTGGCGTTAGGGACGATGGCGCTCGAGATCGGGGCCCAGAGCGTCTTTCTCTATTGCTTCCGAGAGCGGGAGCGGATCCTCGACATCTACGAGATGGTGAGCGGGGCCCGGATGATGTCGAGTTACTTCCGGGTGGGAGGACTGATGGCCGACCTCCCCGAAGGCTTTGACCGGGCGGTTCAGCAGATCCTGAGTGAGTTTCCGCATCGCTTCGATGAGTACGAGGATCTCCTGACCGACAATCCGCTGTGGATCCAGCGCCTCAAGGGGATCGGCGTGATCAAGGCGGAAGAAGCCATTGCCTGGGGGCTCTCCGGCCCCAATCTGCGGGCCTGTGGCGTGCCCTGGGATCTCAGGAAGTCGACCCCCTGCTCCGGCTACGAACGATTTGACTTCGCAATCGCCCTGGGGCAGGCTGGCGATGCCTACGAGCGGTATCTCGTGCGTATCTTCGAGATGCGGCAGTCTCTCAAGATCGTGGAGCAGGCCCTGAGGGAGATGCCGGGCGGGCCGGTCAATATCGACAATCCTAAGATTGTCCCACCGCCGAAGAGAGTGGTCCGGCAGAGCATGGAGGCCTTGATCCATCACTTCCTCCTCTATTCTCACGGCTTCAACGTGCCGCCCGGGGAGGCCTATGTCCCGGTGGAGGGTCCCAAGGGGGAGGTCGGGTTCTACGTGGTGAGCGATGGAACCAACAAGCCCTGGCGCGTTAAGCTCCGGCCCCCGTCCTTTCTGAATATCCAGGTGCTGCCCCGGCTGATCGAGGGGCATATGGTCGCCGATGCGGTCGCCATCATCGGCAGTGTCGATTTCGTCATGGGGGAGGCAGACCGGTAGCGTGGTGCGCAGCGGGACATCCGTCGTCGGCGTGTCGGTCCGGGGCCTGGGCAAGGCCTTTCGGGGGACGTGGGCCCTCCGTGGGGTCGATCTGGATCTCGCGCCGGGCGAGACTCTGGTCCTCTTCGGGCCGAACGGGTCAGGAAAGACGACCCTGCTCAAGATTCTGGCGACGCTTGTGCGGCCGACCCGGGGATCCGGGATAGTCAGCGGGGCCGACCTGGTGCGTGCGCGTGACCAGATTCGGCACCGCGTCGAGATCCTTTCGCATGGAAGCGCTCTCTACGAAGAGCTGTCACCCCGCGAGAATCTTTCCTTTGCCGCAGCCATCCGCGGCGACCGGCCAGCGGAAGGCGCCGTGGCGGCAGCGCTGGAGCGGGTGGGCCTGGGTGAAGTGGCGGATGAGCGGGTCCGCACGCTGTCGAGCGGGATGAAACGGCGCATCACCCTTGCCCGGCTACTCCTTCGGCGCGTAGACCTGTGGCTATTAGACGAGCCTTACACGAATCTTGACCGCGAGGCCACCAAAGTGCTCGAGGCGGCCCTGCAGGAACACCAGGAGAGGGGAGGCATGGCCGTGATTGCAACGCACAACTTCCTCGACGGTTTCAAGCTGGCGACCCGACTGGCCATCCTCGCGCGTGGACGGCTCATCCTGGACGAGCCGCGCGGGACCATGACCCTTCCAGCATTTCAGGAGCTGTACGCCTTACGGACCGAGGGGGGAGGACGGTGAACTTTCTGGCCTTGGCGGCAGAGATCTTCCGCAAAGACCTCCGCATCGAGGCGCGCAGCCGCGAGGGTGTGAACACCCTCCTCTTCTTCAGCGCCCTCCTCGTCTTCCTGTTCCGATTTGCCCTCGGTCCCACGGAAGCACAGGTCCGGCAGGGGGCGCCGGGGCTGCTCTGGTTCGCCTTTATTCTCACCGGGCTGTGGGGGATGGCCCGCGCTTTCCAGGTCGAGCAGGAAAATGACTGCCTTGAGGCACTCCGGCTCGTCCCCGGGGACCTGGGGGGCCTGTATCTCGGCAAGGTCGTCGGCGGATGCTGTGTGATGGTGGCGACGGAGCTCGCGATTGTGGCCATGTTCGGGCTGTTCTTTCATCTCGACCTCTGGCCGGCCGGGGCCCGCCTCGTCCCGGTCCTGATTTTGGGGACGGTTGGTTTTGTCGCCATCGGAACCCTCTTCGCGGCGATTACCGCCCACCTGAAGGCTCGCGAGGTCCTGTTACCCTTGCTCCTCCTCCCCCTCGTGATCCCTGTCCTCCTTCCCGCGAGCCGACTGACGGAGCTCGTCCTGGCCGGAGAGAGCCTCGGGGCTGAACCACACTGGCTTCGGTTGTTGTTGGTCTTCGATCTGGTCTTTCTCGTGCTCGGGTATCTCACCTTTCCCTTCGTCATGGAGGACTGAGCACCATGGATCGCCTGGGAGTAACCCTGGGCCTGGGTGCGGGGGCGCTTGTGGTCGCCGGCCTCTGGATGGGTCTCGTTCAGGCCCCGCCGGACGCCGTCCAGGGGGAGGTCCAGCGGATCATGTATCTCCACGTCCCGAGCATCCTGACGGCCTATCTGGCCTTTACCGTCGTCCTCGTCTGCAGCATCGGCTACCTTGTGCGCGGGACCCGGGGATGGGATCGTCTCGCCCATGCCTCGGCTGAGGTCGGCGTCGTTTTTACCGCGATCACGCTCTTTACCGGCGCCATCTGGGGCAAGCCGACCTGGGGCGTGTGGTGGACGTGGGATGCGCGCCTCACCGGGACCGCGGTCCTCTTTCTGGTCTACCTCGGCTATCTGATGCTCCGTTCTGTGGTGGAGGATCAGGACCGCGCGGGGCGCTATGCAGCGGTGGTCGGCATCCTGGGGTTCTTTGATATGATCTTTACCCATATGGCCGTTGCGTGGTTCCGAACGCTTCACCAGCCCTCGTCGCTCGGGCGTGGGACGATTGACACGGCGCTGAAGCTCCCCCTGTACGTGAACCTTCTGGCCTTCGTGGTACTCTACGCGTACTTCCTGGCCCGACGCCTCCGGCTGGCGGCGCTCGATGAGGCGGTCGAGGCCAGGGACCTGGGAGAGTAGATGGGTCCCTGGGGGTACATCGGGCTTGCCTATGGCCTCGCCGCCATTACGCTGGTGGGGTATGGGTGGAGTCTCGGCATGCGCATCCGGAAACGGCGGGCGCGACTCGACCGCGAGGCAGCCGGGCGGGTCGAGGTGGTGAAATGAGGGGCCGGAATCGACAGATTCTTATCGGCGGTCTCGTCATCCTCGCGGGCATCGGCTATCTGATCTGGGCAGGGACCCAGGAGGCCCTGGTGTACTTTTACACCCCGAGCGAGATTCAGGCGAAGGAGGGGGAGCGGATGGGGAAACGGATCCGGCTCGGGGGGCTTGTGGTGGAGGGGTCACTGACCCACGCGCCTGAGACGTTAGGTTACACGTTTCAGCTCACGGACGGCGGCGCCAGAATCCCGGTCCGATTCAAGGGGATACCACCGGATCTCTTTAAGGAAGGGGCGGGGGCAATTGTGGAGGGACAGATGGGGCCTGACGGCGTTTTCAACGCCGATCTGATCATGGCGAAGCACAATGAAGAGTACCGGCCTCCGTCGGGCGATCGGCCCTCACCCCAGGAACTCTACCGGTCCCTGATCAAGCGGGAGCGGAGCTAACTACGTGCCTCAGGGTTCACGGTTTTGACTGCTAACTGCCGGCTGCTGTTTTTCGGTCATCGATCATCGGTCATCTAGAGGAGTGTCCACGGTGACGGCGGAACTGGGAAACATCGCGCTCTGGACGGCGTTGGTCACCGCCCTCTTCGGCGCTGGGGCGGCAGTCATCGGACATCGCCGGGGAAACACGCCCCTCTTCGAAGGTGCCCATAATGCCGTCCTGGTCCACTGGGCCCTGGTGACCATCGCCCTGCTCAGCCTGGAGTATGCGCTGATTACGTCCGACTTCAGCATCCGCTACGTGGCGTCCAACAGCAGCCGGAATTATCCGGTCTGGTACAAGATCGCCGGCCTCTGGGGGGCGCTCGAGGGATCCCTCTTGCTCTGGGCCTGGATGCAGGCCACGTTGGCCGCGCAGGTGGTCGTCATGTATCGACGGAAGCACCGGGATTTTCTCCCCTACGTGAGCGCGGTCCTGATGGGTATTTCCGCCTTCTTCCTCCTGGTCTTGTTGATCCCGGCGAATCCCTTTGAACGCCATGCGCCGGTCCCGCCCGAGGGCCGGGGGCTCAATCCCCTCCTCGAAGATACCAGTATGCTGGTCCATCCGCTCTTGCTCTACTCCGGCTATGTCGGCTTCACTGTGCCGTACGCCTTTGCCATGGCCGCCCTGATCACCGGCCGGCTGAGAGAGGAGTGGCTCTACATCACCAGGCGGTGGGCGGTCGCCGCCTGGATGTTTCTCACGAGCGGGATCATCTACGGTGGCTGGTGGTCATATCATGTCTTGGGGTGGGGAGGGTACTGGGCCTGGGACCCGGTGGAGAATGCCTCGTTCATGCCGTGGCTCGCCGCAACCGCTTACATCCATTCGGTAATGATTCAGGAGAAGCGGGGGATGCTCAAGGTCTGGAATCTGACCCTCATCTCGCTCACCTTCTCCCTGGTCATCTTCGGGACATTTCTCACCAGGAGCGGCATCCTGAACTCGGTGCATGCCTTCACCCAGGGGGCCGTCGGCTACTTTTTCCTGGCCTTCCTCGCCCTGATCCTCCTCTCCACCGCGACCCTGCTCACGTACCGGGCGGACCGACTCAAGTCAGAGGGGGCGGTGGACTCGTTCCTCTCCCGAGAGAGCGCCTTTCTCTTCAACAATCTCCTCTTCGTGACGTTCTGCTTCACCGTCTTTCTGGGCACCGTCTTCCCCCTCCTTGCCGAGGCCGTTCGCGGCGTCAAGGTGAGCGTGGGGGCCCCCTACTTCAACTACGTGGCGCGTCCCATCGCGTTAGGGCTGCTTTTTCTCATGGGCGTGGGACCGGTGATTCCTTGGCGGGGCGGTTCATGGGTCAGTCTCCGACGGAATCTGCTTGGTCCGGCCTTGGCGGCCCTTGCCGCCGGAGGGACGACGTTCGTCGCTGGCATTAAGAGCCCCTGGGTCCTCTTGACGTATGCCCTGGCGGTCTTCGTGTCGGGCGTCGCGGTGCAGGAGTATTACCGGGGCATCCGTGCCAGAAGAAGATCCGCCGGCGAAGGCCCGCTTCAGGCCCTGGGACAGCTCTTCCGCCGAAACCGGCGCCGGTATGGGGGATTCATCGTCCATCTCGGGGTGGCACTGCTCGCGATCGGGATCGCCTCTTCTTCCGCGTTTCAGGTGGAGCAGGAGCGGATGCTGAAGCAGGGCGAGTCCTTGGAGGCCGGCCGGTATCAGGTGCGCTTCGAGCGGCTCACCGGCAGCGAGGGGCCGACGCACGTGAAGGTGCAGGGGATCTTCACCATCTTCAATGACCGGCACGAGGCGGGGCGGATGACGCCCGGCCTCCGGTTCTATCCGACCCAGCAGGAGCCCATCGCCGAGGTGGACTACTGGATCGGCTTCAAGGAGGATCTCTACCTGATCCTGGGGAGCTTTGATCGGGAGGGGAGCTGGGCCGTGGTCAAGATCCTGGTGAACCCGATGGTCTCGTGGATCTGGATCGGGGGGGCGATCATGGCGCTCGGGACGCTGCTCGGCTTGTTGCCCGCGGGACTCCTTCCCCCGCCGGTCAAGGGGGAGCAGTCATGACGGCAAGCTGGAAAAGGTCCCTGATCCCTTTCTCGGTGGTGCCGATCCTCCTCCTCTTGGCCTATGGATTCCGGACCGACCCCAGGGTCGTCCCGTCGCCTTTGATTGAGAAGGCGGCGCCCCCCTTTTCCCTCTCCCTTTTTGACGGAGGGCATCTCAGCCTGGACGGGCTTCGAGGGAAAGTGGTGGTGGTGAATTTCTGGGCCTCCTGGTGCTATCCCGCCTGTTACGAGGAGGCGCCTGTTCTCGAAGGGGGCTGGCGCGCGTACAAGGATAAGGGGGTTGTGATCGTCGGGGTGAATGTCCAGGACACCGAGCAGGCGGCCCGAGAGTTCATGCGCCGGTTTCAGTTCTCGTTCCCCAATGGGATTGATCCCAAAGGGAAGATCTCTATCGACTACGGGGTCTACGGCATTCCGGAGACCTTTTTCCTCGATACCGAAGGGCGGATCGCCTACAAGCATGTCGGCGCCGTGACCGGCAGGGTCTTCTCGGACCAGATCGAAGGGCTTCTCGAGCGGGCACGGCAGGCTGGACAGGAAAGGGGGAAAGGTGGGCGTGGGGCGTAAGGGCGTTATCTGTTTTCTCATCTCTCTTGTGATGGTCGCACCCGGTGCGTTTGGCGCTTCTTCGGTTGAGGAGGATGTCCGGCAGATTTCCGCCGAACTCCGCTGCCCAGTTTGCCAGGGCCTCTCCGTGGCTGACTCCCCGTCCCGGATGGCGGATCAGATGCGGGACTTGATCCGTGAACGGCTCGAAGCCGGAGAGAGTCCCGAGGCTGTCAAGGCCTACTTCGTGGAACGCTATGGGGAATGGATCCTGCTCGCGCCAAGACGCGAGGGGTTTAACCTGCTGGTGTGGGTCCTTCCCTTCCTCGGCCTCGCCGGGGGGGCCGCCGCGCTCTTGATGGTCCTGAGGCGGTGGAAGAACCATCCGGCACCCGCCGCCACCTCGGTGAATCCGGCCACCCTCGAACGCGTCCGCCGCGAGATGGCCCAGGATCAATCCTAGCGCGACCCGAAGGAAGAAAGCGCCGTGCTGTACATCATCGTGTTCCTCATCATTGCGGCCGCGGTCCTGGCGGTGGGCTATCCCCTTTTTCGCCGGAAGGGGGGTTCGACCTCCGCAGAAATGGAAGAAGAGCCTGAGGACCTCAAGCTGAGACGCGAGAAGCTCTACGATGCCATTCGAGAGCTCGAACTCGAGCGCGAGGCGGGCTCCCTCTCGCAGGAGGAATATGAAAGGATCCGCGGCACGTACGAGATGCAAGCCGCAGCCTTACTTGAGGAGGAGGAACGTCGGGTTAAGACCCATCCAAGGCCGCCCCGCAAGCCTGAGCCGGTCAGGGCAGGACCGCCGAGCCGCACACCGGTGTCCCATCGCCTTGGCCTCCTGATCCCGGCAGCGATCATTCTGCTGGTTGGGGTCGGGATCGGCTACTTCCTCGGCACGTCCGTCACCTTCCGGCAGGAGGGGATGGGGATCACGGGGAGCATTCCCGGGCGGGAGGGTGGGCCGGCGGTTCCCTCGACCCTGCAAGAGGCCAACGCCGCTTTTGATCGGGGGGATTTTCGTCAGGCCTTGGAGGGCTATAAGAAGATCCTGGAAAGCGACCCACAAAACGCAGAGGCCCTGACCCAAATCGGGGCCCTGCTGGCGCGCGGCGAGCATTACGACGACGCCCTCAAGACCTTTGAGCGGGTCCTGGGCATAGCGCCCAATTATCCCCATGCCCTTTTCGAGAAGGGATTGGTGCTCTTCCAGGGGAAGGTCGAGCCGCGCGAGGGGATCAAGATCTGGGAACAACTGATCAAGACCGCGCCCCCGGATAACGAATATGCGCTGACCGCGAAGCGTATGCTGGAACAGGTCCGCGGCTCCATGGGTCGCCCGGGCACCCCCTCCGCCTCGCCCCCCAGCAAATAGCCACCGTTTTACTTGACATACAAAGGGCCTCATGATATACATGTAATACGAGCGCACTACATCAAAGGAGATAGCTATGTCCGTTTCGATTTCAGTGAGACTCCCGGAAGAGATCGCAAGGGCCCTGGAAGATCTCGCAAAGAGCACCGAGCGGCCTAAGACCTTTCTGATCCGTAAGGCACTGGAGTCCTATCTGGCCGAGTATGCGGACTACCAGATTGCTCTGGAGCGGCTTCGGAATAAGGACGATGCCGTCATCTCCGGCACCGAGCTGAGAAAGCGCCTTGGCATATAAGATTGAGTACAAGGCCTCGGTCGCCAGGGACCTAAGACGCATCGACAAAAGAGAAGTCAGGAGAATCATTCAAGGGTTGGAAGCCGAACTCGCCGCTGGCGGAAAGGGGGGCGAGCCGCTTCGAGGTGAATTCCAGGGGCTGTGGCGTTTGCGGATCGGCGACTACCGGATCATCTATGTCAGGACGGACGAGGGCTTCCTCGTTCTGCGCA
>CAYSDK010000014.1:0-22990 GCA_964429865.1 uncultured bacterium | reverse complement strand
GGCGACTACCGGATCATCTATGTCAGGACGGACGAGGGCTTCCTCGTTCTGCGCATCGCGCATCGCCGCGAGGTTTACAGGAAGTAAGGTGTTGCGGTGTGGAGCCTCAATAGACGGAAAGGTATTGGGCGATGATTGCGGTTGAAGAGGCGCAACGGATTGTGCTCGCGTCGGTGGAGACGATCGGCCGGGAGTATGTTGAGCTGCTCGATGCCCTTGGGAGGGTCCTCGCTGAGAATGTCACCGCGACGGAGCCGATCCCTCCCTGGGACAATTCGGCCATGGACGGGTATGCGCTTCGGTCCGAGGATACTCGCGATGCGAGCGGTGATCGGCCAGTGGCGCTCCGGCTCATCGGGACAGCAGCGGCGGGTCAGATCTTTGACGGGCTTGTGGAAAAGGGACAGGGCCTCAGGATCATGACCGGTGCCCCACTGCCTCGGGGCGCCGATGCGGTGATCCGCCAGGAGGACACCCGGGCGACCGATCGAGAGGTCTTCGTGGTCCGCCAGGTTAGTCCCGGACACAATGTCCGGACCGCGGGCGAGGATGTCAAGGCGGGAGAGGAGGTGCTAGCAACAGGGACCCTGTGTCGCCCCGGGGTGATTGGACTCTTGGCCGCTCTGGGAAGAAGGCGGGTGGCGGTGGTCCAGCGCCCCCGCGTGGCCATCTTGGCAACGGGCGATGAACTCCTTCGCTGGGATGAGGCGCCTACCCCTGGCAAGATTCACAACAGCAATAGCTACGCATTGGCCGCCCAGGTGCTTCAGACCGGGGGAGTGCCGGTTCTGCTCGGGCCGGTGACGGATACAAAGAACCTGCTCGTCGAGCACCTGCGGGAGGGTGTTCGAGCGGATCTCTGTGTGACCTCCGGTGGCGTGTCGGTCGGGGATTACGATCTCATGGCCGAGACCCTGCGGGAGTTGGGCGCCGAGGTTCGGGTCCGCAGGGTCAACATGCGGCCGGGGAAGCCGTTTACCTTTGCCCTGCTCGAGCAGAAGCCGGTCTTTGCACTGCCGGGCAATCCCATATCGTGCATGGTCACCTTCGAACTCTTTGTTCGGCCGGCGCTCAGGAAGATGCAAGGATACTCCGATCTGTTCCACCCAGAGATCACAGCCACAGCCGCCCAGGCTATCGTCAATAAGGATCACCGCCCCGCCTACTTGCGTGTGATCCTGACGCAGACCGACGCAGGATACACCGTGCGGCTCACCGGCGATCAGGGCTCGGCGATGCTTCACTCCATGGCCTGTGCCGACGGGCTCGCGTTCGTCCCTGGCGAGACTGATATCCCGGCGGGCCGTCAGCTTCGGATCCTCCTCCTTGGGGACGAGCCGGTGGCATCACCCCTCGGAACCCGCTGAGTATGCCGAGCCCTGGACGTCAGCAGCTCCAAGGCCCGGGTGCAGTGCCGAGGCAGCCGATCAGGGAGCTTGACCGAGTTCGGCAAAGGGATAGAATGGACCTGATCATCGTCTCATGAGGGGAGGCCGCATGCGTGGTATTGTCGCGGGGATTGTCTTGGCGCTCTTCGTCGGATTCCCTCTCTCGTCACCGGGTGCACAAGAGAAGGGTATCCCTGCCGGCCCGACGCCGGAGGAGGTCGGGATCGAGGCGAGGCGTCGCCTCGAGCGGGTGGAGAAGCTCCGGGGCCCCAAGAAGGAACTGCGGATCAGTCCGGCGAATGTGACGGTCAACATCCGCCCACCCGATGCCGATCCGCTGGTGGACTTCAGCTATGCCGTTCTCTCCCTCACGTTGAAGAAGCCGGTTCAGGGCGTGCGGGAGATTATCTACTGGGCCTATTCCCTGTCGGATGCTGTCAGCCTGGGCGAGATCCTGAATCGGAGCGCCGGGGTCGAGGTAACGGTCCGGTGCCCGGCCCAGGGGGACGCGTCTCGGTGTTGGTTCGAATCGTTTGTCTTGCGCTGAGCCCTCCTGCCTTGACAGCCGCAGGCTGACCTCCTAGGATGGGGGGGCGCCGCGAGTCCTTCGCCCCTTCGAAATGCGGGAAGGAAAAGAACCCATGCTCACCGAAGAGGTGGTCCTCAACGCCTTGCGCAAGGTCCAGGACCCGGAACTGCACCGGGACCTCGTCTCCCTGGGCATGGTGAAGACGATCACGTTGGATGGCGGGGCCGTGGCGGTCAACGTTGAACTCACCACCCCCGCATGCCCCCTCAAAGCCCAGGTAGAAGAGGAGACGAGGGCGGCGATCCAGGCCCTACCCGGGGTGACAGCAGTCACCGTGACCCTGACGGCCTCGGTGCGCAAGCCCCCTCCGGGGCGCCAACCTCTGCCAGGGGTCAAGCACATCCTCGCCATCGGCAGCGGTAAGGGGGGGGTGGGCAAGTCCACGGTCACGGCGAATCTGGCGGTGGCCCTCGCCGAGGCGGGCGCCGCTGTCGGCCTCCTCGATGCGGACATCTATGGCCCGAGCATCCCGCTCATGATGGGGGTGCACCGGCAGCCCGAGGTCGTAGGCAAGCGGATGATCCCCCCGGTGAGCCACGGGGTCAAACTCATGTCCTTGGGCTTCCTCCTGCCGGACCACACCGCCCCGGTCGTCTGGCGGGGGCCGATGGTCGCCCAGGCGGTCAAGCAAATGCTGATGGAGGTGGAGTGGGGGGAGATCGACTATCTCCTCGCGGATCTTCCCCCGGGGACGGGGGATGCGTCCCTCACGTTAGCCCAGGCGATCCCCCTCACAGGAGCGGTCGTCGTTATGACCCCGCAGGAGGTGGCCGTCCAGATCGCCACGAAGACCCTGAACATGTTTCGGACCCTCAAGGTCCCCATCCTCGGGATCATCGAGAACATGAGCTATCTTCTCTGTCCCCACTGCGGGCGGCCGGTGGAGCTGTTTGGCCACGGCGGAGGACGCAAGGCGAGCGAGCGCCTCGAAGTCCCATTCTTGGGAGAGATTCCCCTCGACCTCGCCCTCCGGCAGGGCGCCGATGTGGGGCGGCCCATCCTCATCGAGGCCCCCACGTCTCCGGTGGCGGAAATCTTTCGGCAGGTGGCTGGAAATCTGGCCGGGAGGATCAGCGTCGAGGCCCTCAAAGAGTAGTCTCTTGGCATTCTGCTGCCCGAAGGGGCTGAAGGAGCGTTTCCCCTTGATTTTTCGGTGGTTTTGTTTTTTCTGGCACCCAAAATGCAGCTAAGATGCGGCAGTAGGAGGATCGGGAGGTATAGGTGGGAATCATCCTGCTAGCGGATGACCAGCGGGACTCTCGGGCACGATTGCAGGGACTCCTGGAAGGACAGGGGTTTGCCGTGATCGCCGCGTCCAGCCTTGGGATGGCTGTCCCCTTGGCCAAGTCCGATCCTCCAGATCTCGCCTTCTTGAACATCAGCCGATCGCGGGAAGAGGGGTGGACCGCCTGTCGCGACATCAGGCGGCTTTGCCCCAAGGCGAAGATCCTTCTCTCTGTTGAGGGGGGACCGACCGAGCATGAGGTCGCGCTGGGTCGAGAAGCCGGAGCAGATGAAGTGATCCCGGAGGTCCGCAGCCTGGAGCAGGTATCCAGGTTTCTCGAGGCGGCCTCGGCTGGGCACTCCCTCACGTGTCCGGAGTGTCAGAGCGTCTTTCGCTTGCAGCAAATGCCTGTGCCTGGCTCGAGGGTGGAAGCCCAGTGTCCCGACTGCCATTTTCTCATTGGTGTGATGTCCCAGGGGCAGGAAACGGTCACGCTGGATGCCCCCTTCAACGGTCGGCCGAAGATCCTCGTGGTGGAGGACACCAAATTCTTCCGGGCCTACCTTACAGATCTGCTCGTCGGTGCGGGGTTCGACGTGGTGACGGCGCAGGACGGGGTGGAGGCGTTGGAATACCTCAGCGGGGAATGTCCCGACCTGGTCATTACTGATGTCTTGATGCCCCGCATGCACGGCTTCGATCTCTGCCGCAAGATCAAGGCCCGCCCGGAGACCGCCTCAGTGCCGGTCATCATGATGACCCAGGTGTACACGCGGATGCACAATGAGAAGGAGGCCCGCGGGGTCCACGGGGCGGATGACTATATCACGAAGCCGTTCCAGCCGAGCGACCTGCTCACCCGCATCTGGCGCTTCCTCCCTCACACCTTGTAAATCCTGCTTGACAGCCGCACGCCTCCCAGGGTATGTACCAGGGCACAACTGAATACGGGCTGGGGTAGGGAAGGTGGTGTATCCCCGAAGAGTCGGGGAGAGTCCACTGCTGCCCCGCAACTGTGAGCGGTGATGAAATCCGCAGCGGCCACTGTCCCGCGGAGCGGGATGGGAAGGCGCGGAGAGTAAGAGGACCCGCGAGCCAGGACACCTGCCCAGCCCGGCATCAGGAGCGAAGGCCTTCCGAGGGGAAAGGTCACCGCGTGAGCTGGGCCAGGTGCCGAAAGGCACCGGAGATCTCAAGCGACGTGAGCCCCAACCTTGAAGGTTGGGGCTTATTTTTTTCGGAGGAATCGCTGGATGAAGGTCCCACGGGTCATCGTCGCGGGGGAGGAGAGCGGCTGCGGCAAGAGCACTGTCGCCCTGGGTCTGATGGGGGCCACTGCTGCAACAGGGCTCGCGGTGCAGGGATTCAAGACCGGCCCGGACTTTATCGATCCCTCGTACTATCGGGCGGTCACCGGACGCCCGGGACGGAATCTGGACCTCTGGATGCTTTCGGCAGAGGCGGTGCTGGAGCTTTTCATTCACCATGGGGCGAAGGCCGATCTCACGGTCATCGAGGGGGTCATGGGGCTCTTCGATGGCGCGTACCCCGACGACCAGGGGAGCACCGCGCATCTCTCCAAGGTGCTCCAGGCACCGGTCCTGCTCGTCCTCGACGCCTGGCGCTCTTCCTCTTCTCTCGGGGCCAAGGCGGCAGGTTTCCGGACCTTCGATCCTGCGGTGAAGCTTGAGGGCGTGATCTTGAACGGCATTGCAGGCGAGGCGCACGAGCGGGCCGCACGCCAGGCGGTCGAGCGGGCGGGGGTGCCGGTCGTCGGTGCGATTCCCATGGTTCCGGAGATCCGCCTGCCCGAACGGCATCTCGGCCTCATCCCCTTCGAGGAGGGCAAGGTGCCGGAGGCGCGGTGCCGGCAGATCGTTGAGATCGTCGGGAAGCACCTCGATCTCTCCCGGATTCTGCAGATCGCCCACCAAGCTCCTCCCCTTCCCGATATCACCCCGCTCCTCTTTGCTCCCCGCGCCGAAGCTCCGGAGCTCTGCCTCGCGGTCGCGCGGGACGAGGCCTTCACCTTCTATTACGAGGACAACATCGACCTGCTCCGGCACTGGGGCTTTGCAATCGTCGAGTTTTCGCCCCTCAATGATACCACCCTGCCACCGGCCGATCTGCTCTATTTCGGTGGGGGCTTTCCCGAGGTCTTTGCCGATCGGCTCTCTCAAAACGTGGCGATGAGGGAGGCCGTGCTCCGTTTTCACGGGGCAGGCGGCCCTCTCTACGCCGAGTGCGGCGGCTTCATGTACCTCGGAGAGACGCTCACCACGTCGGAGGGTCGGACGTTCCCCATGGTGGGTCTCCTTCCGATCCGGACGGCCATGACCGAAAGGCTCCAGGCGCTCAAGTACAAAGAGGTCGAAGTGCTCAAGGCGGGCGCCTTGTTTCGCCCTGGGGATCGGCTGAAGGGGCACGAATTCCATTTTTCGCGTCTGACGAGCAGTGCTGAAGGGGATGCGCTCCGGTCCATCGATTCGACGGGTTGCATTGAGGTGGAAGGGATTGTGCGAGGGAATGCACTGGCCTCCTATACGCATCTCCACCTGGCCTCGAACCCTGCGCTCCTCCCTCACCTTGCCGCCCGGTTCCGCTCGCCGGGTCTCGGCGCGGAGAGCAGATGATGCGGGCCAAGAGTCTCATGATCCAGGGGACGGCTTCCCACGTGGGCAAGAGTCTTCTCGTCGCCGGTCTCTGCCGGATCCTCGCCCAGGACGGGTATCGGGTTGCCCCCTTCAAGGCGCAGAACATGGCGTTGAACTCCTTTGTCACGGCCGAGGGGGGCGAGATCGGGCAGGCCCAGGCCCTGCAGGCGCAGGCCGCGCGGGTGACACCGTCGATTGATATGAACCCGATCCTGCTCAAGCCGAACAATGACACCGACGCCCAAGTGATCGTTCTTGGCCGACCGGTCGGGACCTTTTCCGCTGCCGCGTACGGGAGTGAACAGATCCCGGTCCTCCGCCGCGTGGTCCGCGAGGCCTACACGCGCCTTGCCGCACAGGTTGAGGTCGTGGTGATCGAGGGGGCGGGCTCTCCCGCCGAGGTGAACCTCCGCGACCGCGATCTTACCAACATGGCCGTGGCCGAGATGGCGGATGCGCCGGTCGTGCTGGTCGGCGACATCGACCGGGGCGGGGTTTTTGCCGCCCTCGTCGGGACGCTCGAGTTGCTCGATCCCGCGGAGCGGGACCGGGTGCAAGGATTTATCATCAACAAGTTTCGCGGCGATCGGGAGCTTCTGGGACCCGGTCTTGAGTTCCTCATGGCCAGGACGGGCAAGCCGGTCTTCGGCGTCATCCCCTTTGATCGGAACCTGCGTCTCCCGGAAGAGGATGCGCTTCCCGAACGCGCGTTCGGGAACGGGCGGCGAAGAGATGTCAGCCGCCTGCAGATCGGCGTCATTGCGGTCCCCCACCTGTCAAACTTCACTGACTTCGACCCGCTCGCTGCAGAGCCCGATGTGAACCTCTTCTATGTCCGGGATCCGGAGGAGGTCAGGCTGGCCGACTGTCTGATCCTCCCCGGGAGCAAGAGCACGGTTGAAGATCTCCTCTTTCTGCGCAAGATGGGACTCGCCCAGGCCGTCACACACGCGGCCAAGGAGGAAAAGGTGATCGTCGGCATCTGCGGCGGCTACCAGATGCTCGGGACGGTGATCGTCGACCCGGATCATGTGGAGTCGGGGCGGGGCGACGTAAGGGGTCTGGGATTGCTCAAAGTGAGGACGCGCTTTGAGAAGGAGAAGATCACCCATCAGGTTCGGGCCAGGTGTTACTGGACGGGGGACGAGGTCCATGGGTACGAGATCCATCATGGGGTTTCCCTCTGTCTAGATGGAACCATGCCTGCCTTTGAGATTCTGGAGCGGTCGGGACAGGCGACGCAAACTCTGGAGGGGGCCCGCGATGGAGGCGGACGGATCTGGGGGACGAACATTCACGGCCTGTTCGACAACGACGCCTTCCGCCATCGGTTCGTCGCGGATCTCTGCGAGCGGGTCGGGCGGCCGGGTCCGGCGCGCGTCCGCCCGTCCTGGAATGTGGATCAGGAACTCGATCGATGGGCCGAGGTGCTGCGCGCCCATCTCGACGTGCCGGCGATCTATCGACTCCTCGAGGGGAAGGAATGAAAGGAGCACGGGGTGGCGTCTGGAGTGTTATCCCCCTCCTCCTCTGGGCAGTTGCCGTCCAGGCGGCGACCTTTGTCGATATGGTGGGACGGCGGGTGGAGCTTCAGAAACCACCCCGTCGGATCATCCCTCTCGCCCCGAGCCTCACCGAGATCCTCTTTGCGCTCGGTGCGGGCGATTCGGTGGTGGGAGTGATCGATTATGCCGACTATCCCCCTGAGGCGGGAGGGAAGCCCACAGTGGGCGGGGGCGTTGATCCGAACCTAGAGGTGATCGTCACGCTCCGACCCGACCTCGTGCTGATCGCGGCGGATGCCAACCGGTGGGAGACCCTGATTCAACTCGAGCAGCTCCAGATCCCGGTCTTCGGGGTGAAGCCGGTGGGGGTCGAGGGAGTTTTGGCCTCCATTCTGAAGGTTGGGGAGGCGGTGGGGAGGCAGCCGCAGGCTGAGGGCTTGATTGCCCACATGCGGCGACGCATGGCAGCCGTCTCGCAGAAGGTCAGTGTGTTGGCCAGGCCGAGGGTCCTCTATGTCGTTTGGATCGATCCCCTGATCGTGGCAGGCGGGGAGACTGTGATCGATGATCTGATCAACCTAGCAGGAGGAGCAAACATCGTACGAACGCCCGGGTTTCCCCGCTACTCCCTGGAGGAGCTCGTCATCGATCCGCCCGATGTGATCCTCCTGGCGTTGGATCGTGGTGGCCTGCACCACGGAGAGGCCCTCCGCCGTCTGCCGGTGTGGCGAGAGGTCCGTCCGGTGCGGGAAGGGGCCGTCCGGGTCCTCGATGCCGGCCTGATGAGCCGTCCCGGGCCCCGGATTGTAGACGCCGTGGAGCTCCTGGCTCGTCTGCTCCACCCCGAGGCCTTCCCTGGGAGTGGTCCGTGATGCTCAGGCGTCTCATGGGTGTGATGGCAGTCCTGACGGCCGGGCTTGCGGCGGCGGTTGTCCTTGCCCTGTCGGTGGGGACGGTCCGCGTCGGGGTGCTTCAGAGCATGGCGATCCTCGGTGCGAAGGTCCTTCCGCTCCCGGTCTTCTGGACAGAGGCACAGGAGACCATCGTACTGACGCTGCGGCTTCCCCGCGTCCTCCTCGCGGCGATCGTCGGCTCAGCTCTCTCCCTCGCCGGAGCGGGTTTTCAGGCGATCTCTCGCAATCCGTTAGCCGACCCCGGTATCCTCGGTGTCTCGAGTGGCGCTGCCTTCGGCGTGGTCATGGGAATCTTCACAGGGCTTGGCGCCGGCGCCGGGATCCTCTTCCTGCCTCTCTTCGGCGCTGCCGGCGCACTGGTGGCGGCGATGGCGGTCTACGGCATCGCCAGCATCGATGGCCGGCTTCCGATCCAGACCCTCCTCCTCGCCGGTGTCGTGGTTTCGCTCTTCTTCTCCTCGGCCATTATGGTGGCTTCGGCCTTGATTCGGGCCGAAGAGCTGCAGGGGGTCGTGTTCTACCTCATCGGACAGCTGCGCCTTGCGGACTACCCCACCCTCGGTGTCGTGGTGGGTTGCCTCCTCGTCGGCACCGGCTTGATTTATCTGCAGGCCCTCCCCTTGAACCTGCTGGCGGCGGGGGAGGAGGCCGCGGCGCAGCTTGGGGCGGAGCCCGAGCGAGTGAAACGCATCATCTTTGTGGCGTGTAGCCTCGTGACCGGCGCGGCGGTGTCGGTGAGTGGTTCCGTCGCCTTTGTCGGGCTGATGGTGCCCCACGCCGTCCGCCTCTGTCTCGGACCGGATAACCGGCTGGTCATTCCCGCCTCGCTCCTTGCTGGCGCGATGTTTCTTGTTCTCACCGATACGCTGGCCCGGACGATCGCGGCACCGGTGGAGATTCCGGTGGGGGCTGTCACCTCCTTTCTCGGTGCGCCATTCTTTGCCTATCTCCTCCGCACCCGATATCGGAGCGTCTATCCGTGAAGGCGGTTGAGGTCCACGATCTCTCTTTCAGTTATCGCAACGGGCGCGTGCTCGACGGGATCTCGTTTGTCGTCGAGGCTGGGGAGGTCTTGGGGGTGATCGGGCCAAACAGTGCCGGCAAGACCACGCTGTTGCGTCTGCTCAGTCGGGTTCTTGGCCCCGAGGCCGGGAGGATCCGCCTCTTCGGTCGTGAGCTCGGCGAATTGACGGCGCGCGATGTGGCCCGGACTCTGGCGGTCGTTCCCCAGGAGTTTCAGGTGGCCTTTCCCTTCACGGCGCAGCAGGTCGTTTCCATGGGGCGCTATCCGTACGCCCGGGGGATTGGGTTCGAGACCGCCGAGGACCTCCGGGCCGCGGGGCAGGCCCTCGAAGAGACCGGGACCGCGCACCTGGCAGGGAAGTACCTGGACCAGCTGTCGGGCGGCGAGAAGCAGCGGGTGGTCATCGCCAGGGCGTTGGCCCAGGAGCCTCGGATCCTCCTCCTCGATGAACCGATGGTCCATCTCGACTTCAACAATCAGGTGGAGATCCTCAGGCTGCTCAGACGACTCAAGGCGGAACGGGGATTGACCATCATCCTGGTCTCCCACGATCTCAACGCGGCGGCTGAATGTTCGGACCGACTCCTGCTGCTGAAGGGCGGAAAGGTCCTGACCGCTGGCCGCCCTGAGGAGGTGATGCGAGCGGACATTCTCGAGAGCGCCTACGGCTGTCCTATCTGGATAGGCACGGATCCTCAGACGGGCACGATCCGTATCTTGCCCCGCCTGTAGGTCTGGTCCCGATGGGCGCGACCCCTGAACTGTGAACTGATGGGCTCCCGGATCAAAGGGAAGCTGGTGCAAGACCAGCACGGTCCCGCCACTGTGAGTGGGGAGTCCTCCTGCATCATGCCACTGTCGTGAGCGATGGTCGAACGATGGGAAGGCGCAGGGGGGTGATGATCCACGAGTCAGGAAACCTTTTCCGGGGGTGGAGGTGAACATCACTTTCGCGGAAAGGGAGGTGTTCCATGGTCTCCAAGACTCTCAGAATTTGGCTGTTGACGGCGACCCTCACAGGGTCTGTGATCGGGGTGCCCTGGGCCCAGGAGAAAACCGAGGAGGAAAAAAAGGGCGAGGAACGGGAAATCGTTCGCCTCCCCGAGGTCACTGTCTCGAGCACGCGCCTCCTTGACGTCCCCCTCGATCTCCGGCGGTATCCGGGCCAGGTCCGGGTGGTGACCGGGGATGAGATCGAGACCTTTGAGAGGGACACCGTCCCAGGGGTCATTCAGTACGAGCCCGGGATTACCCTCTACAACCAGACCGGCAATCCCTTTGAACCGACGCTCGACATGCGGGGCTTCAGTGGTGAACCGGTGACGGAGACCGCCGTGTTCCTAGATGGGGTCCGTGTCAACACCCCCGATTTCAACATCGTGGACTGGGATCTCCTCCCGGTGAAGGATCTGCAGCGAATCGAGGTCGTTCCCGGGACCGCATCCATTTTTGGAAGGAACGCCTTGGCTGGGGTGATCAATCTCCGGACCAAGCGGGGAGGCCCGGTGCCCGAGGCGAAGGCTGAAATCGCCGGCGGCAGTTTTGGCCAGCAGCGATACCGGGCGAGCGTGGGCGGCCCGGTCGGGGGCTTCGACTATTATCTCGGGTTCACGCAAGAACTCGAAGACGGTTTCCGGCAGGCCTCCGACTCGAACGTGACACAGCTCTTTGCCAAGGTCGGCCGTCGGATTGAGGACGCGGGAACCGACATCACGGGGTCCTTCCTCTTCGTCACCGACCACCTCGGGCAGCCTGGGACCCTCCCGGCAGCCATCCTCAACATAGATCGGACACGGAACCTCACCCCGGGTGACTTCTCAGATCGGACACTCTACCAGGGGATCCTCAACCTGCGGCAGGAGCTTCCGGCCGGCTTCTCTGCCGCCCTCAACGGCTTCGTTCGGGATCTCGATCGCGAGTTTTTCACGGTGGGTCTCACGAGCCAGAGTACGAATCAAGCCGGCATTCTGAGCGGTGGGTTGACTGCCCAGGTGACCCACGAGGCCACCCCTTTCGACCATCGGAACGTCTTTGTGGCCGGCGTGGAGTATACGAGGAATGATGTCAACAGCAAGGGTTCCGCCCAGTTCACCGGGTTTCCTCCCTCCCTTGCCGAAACGAAGACGGACGAGAATGTCGTGGGGATCTATTTTCAGGAGAGCTTTGATCTGATCCCGGAGGTTCTCATTCTGAGCGGCGGCGGTCGCTACGATTGGGATCGGGTAGACTTCAGCGATCTGTTCGACGCCACGAATGATCGGGTCCGGACCTTCAAACACTTCAGCCCCCGGGCGGGGTTGAACTGGAACGTCACCGAGGACGCCGGTCTGTACTTTAGTTACTCGGAGGGATTCCGCAGCCCGACGGTGAATGAGCTCTTTGCCTTCTTCCCCTTTTCCTCGAACCCGGAGCTCGATCCGCCCACCGGCCGCACCTTCGAGGTCGGGACACGGGTCCGCGCGGGCGAGTATTTCGAGGGAACGCTGGCCCTGTTTCAGACCGATGTCGATGATGAGATCGTCTTCGTGGTCACCGATCCGACCACCGGTGGCGGCATCAATCAGAATGTGCAGAAAACCCGTCGCCGAGGATTGGAGCTCACGCTCCGGGGACGATACGGAAACCTGATCAACGGCTTCGTGAATTACTCCTACGTCAAGGCGACCTTCGAGACCGATGCCCTCTTGGCATCGGGGCCAGTCCGGGCGGGAGACGATATTCCCCTCGTCCCCCGGAATCGGGTGGGTTGGGGGGTAAACGTCTCTCCCGTCGAAGGCCTGACCTTTTCCCTCGCCGGACTCTACGTAGGTGCGCAGTTTCTGTCGGGGGACGAGGCGAATCTGAGCAAGCCGCTGGATCCCTATTACGTGATGACAGGGCGAGTGAGTTACCGGCGGGGGCCGCTCACCCTCTTCGTGCAGGGGAATAACATCACCGATGCCGAGTACGAGGTATGGGGTGTTCTGGCTTTTGGCGGGGAGCGCTTTCTCATGCCCGCCCCGGGGGCGAGCGTCTTGGGAGGGGCGATCCTGGAATTTTCGGGCTTCTACAAATAGGCCATCCTTCAATGCAGCAGTGGGCTGGGCATACAATGCAGATGGCACTCGCGTGGATCTCGTCCCTCGTGGTCCACGCGGCGATGCTTCTGCTGATCTGGTGGTGGGCAACTATTCCCCATCTATTGCCCCCCGGCCAGGCGGCGGTCGAGGTGAGTCTGGTGGGTGCCATTCCCGGAAGCGCGGGCGCCCCGGGCAATGCGGAAACGGTGGCCCGGCGCGGGCGCCCTCCCTCGGGCGTTCGAGACGGGCAGGCGGCTGCCAGTTCACCTGTCGCGCCGCGGTCTGCCGCAGTGACGAGTACGCCTCCGCCTGCGAGTGGCCGCCAGACGGAGGGCAAGGCAGAAGGGCCTCGGCCGGCGATCGTGGCCCCATCCGTCATGGATCGGGTCGTGGCCCGGGAGGCGGCTGATGTTCCTTTGGCATCGGAGACCACCAGCGGTCGCGCTGCCGACTCGGCTGTTGAGCAGACGGCGAAGGCGCTGCATGGTGAGGTCGCGCTCTCGGATATTGGTGCATCTCAGTTGACGGGCGAGGCGGAGCAGCAAGGATCGCCGGAGGGAAACGGCGCCATCCTGAGTGGCGCGGTCGGGACAGGGGCGGCAGAACACGGAGGCGTAGTGGACGCCGGGGCTGGCCTTGGGAGCACGGATGGGGTGGACGGAGGTCCCGGGCGAGGCAGTGGGTCCGGGAGAGGCGGGATCGGCTGGCATCAGCTTCTGCGCGACCGGATCGAGCGAGCCAAACAGTATCCTCCTGAGGCTCGCCGTCAGGGGATGGAGGGGACCGCCGAGGTCGAGTTTCAGGTCGCCAAGGATGGCAGCGTCAAAGAGGTGATGGTCGTCAGGTCCTCAGGATTTCCCATCCTGGATCACGCATCGACGGAGACCATTAGACGCGCCGCCCCCCTCCCGGTGATCCCCGGCACGATTCGGATCGCCATCTCGTATCGGTTACGGAGCGGACCCTGAGACCGGGTGGACACAGGGAGCGGGCCTGGCTAGAATAAGTCGCCATGCCTGAGGCCCTGACGATCCTGGAGTTTTCGGATTATCTGTGACCCTGGTGTTATCCGGCGGCGGTCCGCCTGCAGCGGCTCCGAGACCGGTACGACGGTCGGGTCCAGCTCAAGCGCCAAAGCTTTGCCCTCCGCCCTGACCCCGATCCTACCGCCACATTTCACGGGACCTACCGTGAGGCCGCCTGGCGACAAGCTTCCTCGCTCTCGGTGGATGTGGGCATCGCTTTTCAGATGTGGACACGGTCCGACTTCCCCCAGTGGAGCCTGCCAGCACTGGAGGCGGCCAAGTGTGCTGAATTGCAAGGCCCCGAGGCCTTTGAACGGATGCATCTCGGACTCTTCAGGGGCTTCTTTTCAGAAGGGGTGAACATCGGCAGGGCAGAGGAGGTCATCGAGGTGGCCCGGCGGGCCGGGCTCGACATGGATCGGTTTCTCAACGATTACAAAGAGGGAGGCCAGCGACAACGGGTTCTGATAGAGCACGCACAGGCCGTTCAGCAGTATCGAGTTCGGGCCATCCCGACCGTCGTCATCGGCGAGGCGCCCCCGATCGTCGGGGCGGTCCCTCTCCGGGAGTACGAGCGGCTGCTGGCGCGGCTTCTCGGGTAAGCCATCCTGTTGACGATGTCCTCAATTTCTCTTGACAAAGTGAAGACCGCTATGATACGAAAATTGTGTTTGTTTCTCCGAGGATCAGCCCTCATTTCCACCATGTATACTTGGGGTATGCCTATCATCGTGGTAGTGGGCTTTAGCGGCATCTGCCCCCGCCGGGGCGGCCGTTAGAGCGTCTTTGGCGGCCGTCTGGAAGGCCACGGGGGCAGAGGTCACAGTTCCCGTGGCTATTTTTATCGGTGCGGTCCTGCGGGGCATGAAGGCCCCAGTACTGAACAGGAACAGGGTGGGCGAGCGATGCTGAGCGAGCTTCATGAGGAGCTTCGCCGGTCGGTCCGGGATTTCGTCGCGAAGGAGGTGCTCCCCGTCGCCGACGTCCTCGATCGGGAGGAGAAGGATATCCCCGATGAGATCATCAAGAAGATGGCAGAGCTGGGCTACTTTGGGCTGGTCTTTCCGGCTGAAGCCGGAGGCGTCGGTCTGGACCATTTGGCGCTGGCGATCGTGTCGGAGGAGCTCTCGCGAGGGTGGCTGAGCGTCGGGAGTGTCCTGACGCGGAACCTCATCACCGGTATCCTGATGCAGTCCCACGGGACCGAGGAGCAGAAGCGGCGCTATCTGCCGGGAATCGTCTCCGGGGAGATTCTCACGGCGGCTGCCTTTACCGAGCCGGATGCGGGTTCGGACACGGCGGGGGTGAGGGCTCGGGCCCGGCGGGATGGGGATCGGTATCTCATCACCGGCGCCAAGACGTGGTGCACCTTCGCCGACCGGGCCCACCTCCTTACCGTCCTGGCGAGGACGGATCCCGATCCAGCGAAGCGGCACAAGGGGCTGAGTCTCTTCCTGATCGAGAAGGAGCCCTCGGATGATTTCGATCCCCCCCGGATCGCCGGTGAGCCGATTCCGACGGTTGGGTACCACGGCATGCACTGTTTCACCCTGGGCTTTCAGGACTGCCCTGTCCCGGCCGAGAACCTGATTGGCGGGACCGAGAACCGAGGCTTCTATCAACTGATGGCGGCCTACGAGTCCGCGAGGATCCAAACGGCCTCGCGGGCGGTGGGCGTGGCGCAAGGGGCGTTGGACTTGGCCCTGAAGTATGCGAAGGAACGGCACCAGTTCGGGCAGCCGATCGGCAACTTTCAGGCGATCCGGCATAAGTTGGCAGACATGGCCACAGAGGTTCAGGCCGCGAGACAGCTCACCTACTACGCCGCGGCGATGAAGGACACGGGCCGCCGGTGCGATGTGGAGGCGGGGATGGCCAAGCTTTTTGCCGCCGACATGGTGGAGCGGGTCGCCTCCGAGGCCTTGCAGATCCACGGAGGGTACGGGTACTCCAAAGAGTATTCCATCCAGCGCTACTGGCGGGATGCCAGGGTCTTCCGGATCTTCGAGGGGACGAGCGAGATCCAGCGGGAGGTCATCGGCAAGCGGTTGGTCGAAGGCTAGGGCCTGGGGAGTCCCGGGGAGAGGAAGGAATGGGAAAAGAGAGAGAAGACATTGCTGAGGCAAAGAGGGCCTGGGAGGAGCAGGTCCTGAAACCTGCCTTGGGCCGGATCCAGGAGCGGGAGGAGTTTTCCACCTCGTCTGGGATTCCGGTCGAGCGCCTGTATACGCCGGAGGATACGGCCGACCGCGATTACCTGGAAAGGCTGGGCTTTCCCGGGCAGTATCCGTACACCCGGGGAATTTACCCCACGATGTATCGCAGTCAGTTCTGGACGATGCGCCAGTACGCGGGAATGGGGACGGCCCAGGAGAGCAATGAGCGGTTCCGGTACCTGCTCAAAGAAGGGCAGACCGGTTTGAGTGTGGCCTTTGACCTCCCCACCCAGTTGGGCCTCGACTCGGACGACCCTCTGGCCGAGGGAGAGGTGGGACAGGTGGGGGTTGCCATCGACTCCCTGGCCGACATGGAGACCCTCTTCGATGGCATTCCGCTCGATCAGGTGACGACCTCGATGACCATCAACGCCCCGGCGGCAATCCTCGTGGCGATGTACATCGCCGTCGGCGATCAGCAGCGGGTGCCGAGGGATCGGCTGGCGGGTACGGTCCAGAACGATGTGCTCAAAGAGTATGTCGCGCGGGGAACCTATATCTACCCGCCAGGGCCCTCGCTGCGCCTGGCCGCGGACCTCATTGCGTACTGCACGACCCATGTGCCCCGGTGGAATCCCATCAGTATCAGCGGCTATCACATCCGTGATGCCGGTGCCTCCGCCGCCCAGGAGATCGCCTTCGCCTTCGCCAACGCCGTCGCCTATATCGAGGCGGTGCGACGTCGAGGCCTCGCAGTCGATGCGTTTGCCCCCCGCCTCTCCTGGATCTTCAACACCCATAACGGCCTCTTCGAGGAGATCGCCAAGTACCGGGCCTTGCGGCGCATGTGGGCAAGGCTCATGCGGCAGCGGTTCCAAGCCAGGGATCCTCGCTCGTGGATGTTTCGGACCCATACCCAGACCGGCGGTTCGACGCTGACGGCCCAGCAGCCGGAGAACAACATTGTGCGGGCGGCGCTCCAGGCCCTGGCAGCGGTCTTGGGCGGGGTGCAGTCCCTTGCGCTCTCCTGCTTCGATGAGGCGCTGGCCATCCCGACGGAGGAGGCCCAACGCATCGCGCTCAGGACGCAGCAGATCATCGCCCATGAGACGGGTGTCACCGACACCGTCGATCCGCTGGCGGGCTCCTACTACGTGGAGGCCCTGACGGATCAGCTCGAGCAAAAGGCCTGGGGCATCCTCGGAGAGATCGAGGCGATGGGAGGGGCTGTTGCCGCCATCGAGCGCGGCTACATGCAGCGTGCCATCCAGGAGGAGGCGTACCGATTCCAGCGCCAGATCGAGGAGGGTACAAAGGTCATCGTCGGGGTGAACCGCTTCGGCGATAGTGGGCAGCAACGGACCCCGATCTTTCGGGTGAACCCTGAGGCGGCGGAAAGTCAGAAGGCGAAGCTGGCGGGCTTCCGGGCCCGGCGCAGCGGCCGAGCGGTGCAACAGGCCTTGATCAACCTTCGGGAGGCCGCGCTCGGGGAGGAGAATCTGATGGAGCCTATTCTGGATGCGGTGAAGGCGTACGCGACGATCGGTGAGATCTGTGGCCTGCTTCGGGAAGTCTTCGGGGAGTATAAGCCGCCGACGGGGTTGTAGGAGAGCGGGTGACCCGCACCGGTGTGGTGGGGCTGTCGGCCCGGGAAAGGGCCGGCGAGGAGTGGAGGATGGAACAGGCGGTGATCGTCAGTGCAGTCAGGACGCCGGTCGGGAAGTTTGGCGGAAGCTTGAAGGACATATCCGCGACGAAGCTCGGGGCTCTCGTCATCAATGAGGCCGTCAAGCGGGCCAATCTGGAGCCGGCTCAGATCGATTACGTCATCATGGGCAGCGCCCTTCAGGCCACCCTCGGTCTGGGGCCGGCCCGGAAGGCGGTGCTCGAGGCCGGACTTCCCGTCGAGGTCGCGACGTATACGGTGAACAAGGCGAGCGGGACGGGGATTGAAACGGTGGGATTGGCGGCCCAGGCGATCTGGGCGGGGACCGCCGATGTCGTCGTGGCCGGGGGCATGGAGAACATGAGCCGGGCGCCGTACATGCTTCCCCACACCCGCTGGGGGCACCGGATGGGCTCGTTCGAGACCCTGGATCACATGATCTATGACGGCCTGACCTGCCCTGGCACCTCGCTTCGCATGGGCTATCTTGGCGATCTCATGGCGGAAAAGTTCAAGATCAGCCGGGAGGAGCAGGACCGGCAGGCCGTGATCAGTCAGCAGAGGGCGGCCGAGGCGATCAAGACTGGGAAATTCAAGGAAGAAATCATCCCCGTCTCCATCCCACAGACCAAGGGGGAATCCGTCCTGTTCGCCCAGGATGAACACCCGCGGCCGGATACCACACTAGAGAAGCTGGCAAGGCTCAAGGCGACCTTTCGGGAAGGGGGGACGGTCACGGCGGGCAATTCCTCGGGCATCACCGATGGGGCGGCGGCCGTCGTCGTCACCTCGATGCGCAAGGCGAAGGAGTTGGGCCTGAGGCCCTGGTTCCTCATCCGTTCCTGGGGCTGGGCCAACGTGGAGCCGGCCGTCATGGCGATGAGCCCGATCCCGGCGACGCGAAAGGCCGCTCAGAAGGCGGGGCTGAAGGTGGAGGACATCAACCTGTTCGAGATCAACGAGGCGTTTGCTGTCAAGGTCATCGCCTGTGAGCGGGAACTGAAGATCGACAACGCGAAGATCAACGTCCATGGCGGTTCGATCGCCATCGGCCATCCTATCGGGGCCTGCGGGACCAGGATCTTCGTGACGCTCTTGCACGCCCTCCAGGATCGGCGTTTGCGGTATGGTGCGGCCTCCATGGGGGCCGGTGGTGGGGAAGGGAACGCCTTGGTGGTGGAGCGTCTCACGTAGGAGGGGAGGAGTGTGGCCCAACAGGATGTCCTGAAGCAGTGGCAGGAGGAGATGATCCGCCAGGCCAAGAGGACGGCAAAGGCGAAGGAGCTGTTCCTCGCGACGTGCGATCCCGAGGTGGGACAGACGCCCCGGGATCTCATCTACCGGAAGGGCAAGGCAAGACTGTATCGATATCGGCCGACATCGGACGCGGCCTATCCCGTCCCCGTTCTCATGGTCCCCAACCTCGGGATCAGCCGCCCCTACATCTTCGACTTACTGCCTGGAAATAGCTTTATCGAATACATGGTGAAGCAGGGGTTCGACTTTTATCTCCTCGACTGGGGGATCTTCGGGGATGAGGACGATGGCCTGACCGTGGACGAGTGCGTGCTGCGCATCCTCCCGGTCATGGTGAAGAAGCTCCTCGAGAGCTCCCAGGCACAGGAGGTCAGTCTGCTCGGCTACTGTATGGGGGCCCCCCTCAGCGCCTGTTACATCGCCCTTCACCCTGAAGCCCCTGTCCGTAATTTTATCAATATGGCTGGCCCCATCGACTTCGAAAAGGCGGGGTTCTTCACCACCTGGATGGATAAGCGCTACTTCGATGCGGAGAAGTTCGTAGACGCGTTTGGGGGGATGCCGGCGGACCTGATCCGGGTCGGGTTCAAGCTGCTGAAACCGACCGCGGACCTCAGCAGCTATACGAACCTCTGGTGGAACATGTGGAATGACCGGTACGTGGAGGGTTTCAAGGCCCTGAACAAATGGGCCAACGAGTATATGCCCATCCCTGGCTGCTTCTTCAGGCAGTGGGTGGAGGAGTTCTATCAGGGGAACACGATGGTCAAAGGTGAGCTCTCCCTCGAGGGGAGACGGGTAGACCTGTCCAACATCCGTTGTTCGGTTTTGGTGGTGGGGGCGCAAGCCGATTACATCGCCCCGGCGGCGTGCGTCAAAGCCATGGTCGATGTGGTGTCGAGTCGGGATACGGAGTATGTCGAGTTGCCGGGAGGACACATCTCGTTGATCGCCGGTCGGCAGGCGGCGACCGTTGCGTGGCCCAAAGTCTCGGGCTGGCTGGGCCCCCGATCCCAATGATAGGCGATGAGCGAAGATCGATGGCGGAGCGTCACTAGGGAGGCGACCATGAGCGGCGCGGCGTGGACAGAGGAGCTGCTCCAGCAGTGGAAGCAGTCCGCAGAACAGGGGATCGAGGCCTGGCAGGCGATGCTCGGTCGGACCCCGCAGCCGAACCTCTCCCAGTATTGGATGCCCTTCTTCAACCAGGGGGCGTCGCTTCTGTCCCAGATGGTGAAGGAGGGCGGGTCGCCCGAGGCGCTTCAGCTCTGGAAGCGGTTCCTGGACGAGGGGATCGAAGCGTGGTCGAAGGCCCTGGAGGGTGCCATGACGTCTGAGGGTTTCGCCGCGGCCTTCGGAAAGTACCTGGAACAGTACCTCGGCGCGGCCGGCCCGGTACAGAAGGAGATGAAGAAGGCCGGTGAGGCGTATCTGAAGGCGCTCGGCCTCCCCTCCCGGAATCAGATCGCCGAGATGACTTCTCAGATCTCTTGGGTGGAATCGAGGATCGAGGAGCTCGAGGCAAAGATCGAAGGAGTGATGGGCAGCCTCGCCTCGTTGCAGGCGACCCTCGAGAAGGCCCGCAGGGAGGGGACGTTAGCCTCCTGAGGCGAAAGAAAAAACGAAGGCCCCGCCTCGACGACGGGGCCTCTGCCTTGCCGCGAACTCGCCTTAGTTTTTCAGGCCGTACAGCTTCAGGATCTTCTCAGAAAACTTCGTGAAGGTTTCCCGGGTCTCTTCGCCGGTTTGCTCCAGGAGATGCTGGACCTTGTCGGCGAACCGGCTGAGCGCCTGCCGGTGCAGCTCCCCGAGACGCGTGATCTGCTCGCCCCCCTCCCAAGAGAGGGCCACGGCCTTCTGGGTGGCCGCCATCACGTCCTTGGGTGCATCCTGGACGACCTCGGTCTGCCGGGTCCAGAGCTGCCGGGCCTCATCGGAAGCCTGGCGGAGGGCTGCCTGGACGTCGCTGGCATACTGGACCCCTTCGCGGGCGATGGCGGCGTTCAGGTCGACGCCCCGGCCCGAGATGTCCCGGTTGAAGTCGCCCGTCATGGCGAACGCCTCGAGTGCCTTATTGACCGTCCCGTTCAACGCCTCAGTGGTCCTGTTGGTGATCTCTTCAAACTTGTCGTGCACCATGATCCTCCTCCTTCTCCTTGTATGGCTCCCTTCCCCTTCGGTCCATCCCCTCCTCTCCGCTGACGCGAGAGGAGTTGAACCTTTCAGCTAGAATATAACGCGGTGCATTATTCTTGTCAAGTATTTTATTGCTCCGCATCACAATATTCTAACGCGAAGCGTTAAGTCATTGATTCTTATGTGGTTGAATACTAGAGATGGCTCTGGAGTGTCCAGCGTCCTGGGAAATCGGGCATTGGGGGTTGGAGTTCTAGACCCTCTCGACGATCAGGGCGATCGCCTCGCCGCCCCCAAGGCAGATGGCACAGAGTCCCCGTCGGGCCTGGCGTTCCTTCAAGAGATAGAGGAGCGTGGTGAGGATGCGAGCTCCCGTGGCACCAATGGGATGACCCAAGGCCACGGCCCCCCCTTTGACGTTGACGCGGTCCTCGGTGAGCCCCAGGATCTGCATGTTGGCTAACGCGACGGCTGAAAAGGCCTCATTGATCTCGAAGAGGTCAATATCCTCGAGCGTCAGGCCGGTATGCTTTAGTACCTGCTTGATGGCCTCAGCGGGCGCGATCGTGAACCATTCGGGGGCGAGGGCGGCTTGCGCGTACCCGACGACCCGGGCGACCGGTGTGATTCCCAATTGAGCCGCCCGCCTCCCCGAGAGGACCGTCACCGCTGCCGCCCCGTCGTTTACGGATGGCGCGTTCGCCGCCGTGATGGTCCCGCCCTCCTTGAAGGCGGGTTTGAGCGTTGGGACCTTCTCGAGGGCGAGCCGCCCGGGCTCTTCATCCTCCTCGACGACCGTCTCTTCGCCCCTGCGCGCATGAACCGGGACCGGGATGATCTCCGCCTTGAAGCGCCCCTCCCGCTGGGCTGTCAGGGCGCGGGTGTAGCTCTGCACGGCGTAGCGATCCTGCTCCTCCCGGGAGAGCCGGTATCTGTCGGCGCACATCTCGCCGGAAATCGCCACGTGCATGCCGTTGATGACGTCCCACAGCCCATCGTGGATCATGCTGTCGATGAGCTGGCCGTGACCCATGCGGTATCCGGTCCGGGCCTTGTCCAAGAAATACGGGGCCCGGCTCATGTTCTCCATGCCCCCGGCCACGATGATCTCCGCATCGCCGCTCCGGATGGCCTGGGCTGCCATCGTGACCGCCTTGAGGCCTGATCCGCAAACCTTGTTGATCAGGGTTGCGCCAACCGACTGGGGCAGGCCGGCTGCGATGGTCGCTTGTCGTGCCGGGGCCATGCCCATACCGGCGCTCACCACGTTGCCGAGATACACCTCATCGACCTGGGCCGGCTCGAGGTGCGCGCGACGCAGCACTTCGGCAACGACCAGACCGCCTAACTGGGGGGCCGGAACGGACGCGAGGGCTCCGTTGAAGCTCCCGATGGGAGTCCGCACAGCACTCCCGATGAGAATCTCATCCATGGTGGACCTCCTTCGTCGATCCTCGGATCTCTGCCGGACCCCCTCTCCTAGTCTGGAAGGGGTTCATCGATTTCGCTGTAACATCGTGGACAGCGAGGCCCGAGATGGTAGCCGTGATCCCAGCAAAAGCCCCCTTCAATTTCTATCGCTGACACTATGGCTGACATCCGCCATCCTCCTTACTCCGGACTGCATTTCTTGTTCCAAGACGCTGTGTCTCCCCGGCTCGCTTCACCAACCGGAAGCCCAAAAGCCCAAGACCGGAACACACTAATAATTTAACACGGTGCGTTATGTTTGTCAAGATCTGTCAGCGAGGTGTCACGGAAACTGATGCAAAGAGTCATAAACTCCGAAGGGTGTCACGCGACCTGGAAGGAAGGACGAACGGCCTGCTCAGGAGGAGGGGGAGCTTTCGTGTTCGTGGATCCTTTGTTCCAAGCGATGAAGGCTCGCCTTCAGAGACTCGAGTTCAGCTCTGAGCGATGCCTCCGCCCGCTCCTCGGACTTCCCCTCGGTGGGCGCTTGGTCCTGATTGACCTCCCACCCCGGAGGTATCCATCCCCGGGTCGCCCACTCCCTCCAGAGCTTCCCGGCGTCTGTCTGCGTCGCCGTGAGGGCCTCCAGGTTCGAGAACAGTTGCCTCTGGAACAGGGTCTGGAGAGAGTGTCCGTATTGGATCAGTTGGTGGAGGAAGCCCACCGGCAAGAGGTTTTTCCGCTTCTTCTCCTCTTCGAAGATGATCTGGGCCAGCGTGACGGTGGTCAAATCTTCCTGGGAGGCGCTATCCACGACCTTGACCTGCTTGCCCCCGCGGATCAGCCCTGCGATCTCCTCGAGGGTGATATAGCGGCTCCGGCTCGAGTCGTAGAGTTTCCGGTTGCTGTATTTCTTTATGACGATCGGCTCCTCTGCCATGGAGACACCTCACCCCTTACACATACATCCCCCCATTCACAT
>CAYSDK010000013.1:25583-32774 GCA_964429865.1 uncultured bacterium | reverse complement strand
CGCGGGTGAGCAGGAGCTCCGCAGATCCCTCAGCAATCGGGCGGGATCACTTCCAGGATATGCGGGGCGAGCCAGTTGCTCAGCTCGGTCAAGCTGCAGAGATCATGAGGGGTGAAATTGGGCCCAGCCTCTGCCAGGGATTTCCCCTTCCTGCTCACCTGGATCACCCCAATGGGCTCACCCCGGGGGGTGAGCAACGGGGCAGAGATCATCTTTTGGATCTTGAGAGGCCTCTGTGCCCTCAGGTTGATACGCTCGTAGACGTCCAAGTGCTGGATCTGGGAGACGTGGTTGTCGATCCTCCCCTTCCTGGCCCGAAGGGCCTCCCCGGCAATGCTCGAGGCGTTGACGGGGAAGAGATTCTTCTGATCCCCGTAAAAGGTGAAGGGGTAAGCAAACCCGAGCATGAGACCTTGATCCCTCACTAGGAGAATGGCCACCTCATCCTCCCGCACCGAGAACGCCTGGGCGATCGCTGGGCCGAGGCTCACCATGAGCCGCTTCAATAGACCCGCGGACGGCGCGCCCCCTTTTCGCAGGACATCGAGTTCCCGCCTGACATCGACGGGGATCTGTTCGATCACCCGCCTGATCAAGGCGCGCCGCTCAGCGGCTTTCACGTCAGAAGGGGCCTTTCCCTCCGGCGCAAGACTCATGGTATCCTTCTATCTTTCTATCTTTTATCCCTCGCCTGCCGCCCCCTCCAGAACATGCCACCGGAGAGTCAGCGGATGCGCGGTCAACCGAGAAGCGTGTCCCTGCAGAATGTGTGCCATCATGACTCCTGTTGAGGAGAGGGTGCGGCCTCGGTCATCTCACCGCATGGACGCCTGGTGAGCCACCCGGTCCAGAGTGGGGGCGTTGACTCTGTACAGGCTTCGGGACGGCGAAATCGGTAGCCCGTGAATCGATGAGACGCTCGACAATGACACCATGATGGGGCACGAGTGCGTGCCACGAGGAAGGCGGCAGTGGCGTTCCCTCCTCCTGCGATGGTTGCCCGTTGTATTGATTGTGGTGGCCGGCTTGCTGTACATTAGCAGGATGCCCAAGAGATCGTATTCGGGTCCCTTCCACCCACTATCGGAAAACGAGCGGGTATTGGAGAACCGCCTCAAGAGCCACGTCGCGGTGCTCGCGGGCGAGATCGGCGAGAGGAACCTCTGGCATCCCAAGGGCCTTGAAGCTTCCGCCGACTACATCGCACAGGTCCTTCGCGATCTGGGATATGAAGTGCGGATACAAGAGTTCACGGTCACAGGGGCGACGGTCAGGAACCTCGAAGCCGCACTGGTCGGGGCATCCTTTCCGGGAGAGATTGTCGTTGTTGGGGCCCACTATGATTCGGTCATCGGGAGCCCCGGTGCAAACGATAACGCCTCCGGTGTTGCTGGCCTCTTGGAGATGGCCCGTCTCCTTGCCGGTCGGCCCCTCTCCCGAACGGTACGGTTCGTGGCCTTCGTCAACGAGGAGCCGCCTTTTTTCCAGACTGACCACATGGGAAGCCGTGTCTACGCGTCCCGATCGCGTCAGAGAGGAGAGCAGATTGTGGCCATGCTTTCCATTGAGACCATCGGGTATTACTCCGAGGAGAGAGGGAGTCAACGATACCCTTTCCCTTTCGGCCTCTTGTATCCCGACACCGCCAACTTCATAGGATTCGTCGCCAATATTGCCTCACGCGATCTGCTCCGCCGAGCCATAGCGACATTCCGTGAACAGACGGACTTCCCCTCGGAGGGGATCGCGGCTCCGAGCTGGATCATGGGGATCGGATGGTCGGATCATTGGTCCTTTTGGAAGGAAGGGTACCCCGCCCTCATGGTCACCGACACGGCTCTGTTCCGATATCGGTACTACCATACGGCGCACGACACACCGGACAAGATCGACTATGACCGTATGGCGCGCGTGGTGACCGGGATTACTGGCATCGTGACGAGACTGACCGGCCCCGATTAAAGTCACATGCAGGGAAGCAGCGCGTGCTCTATCGCATATTGGCGGACCTGGTTGTCATGACGCATCTTGCCTTCGTTCTGTTCGCTGTACTGGGAGGGTTCTTGGTGGTCAGATGGAAACGCTGTGCGTGGGTACACGCCCCCGCCTTTCTCTGGGCTGCATTCATCGAATTCTCCGGTTGGGTGTGCCCCCTGACGCCCCTCGAGAACTGGCTCCGCAACAGAGGCGGGGCGATGGGTTACCGGGCCAGCTTCATCGAGCACTACATCCTCCCCGTACTCTACCCAGCCTCGCTCACGCACCAGTTGCAGATCTCCTTGGGTCTCTTTGTCATCGCTGTTAATCTGGGGATCTATAGCTGGCTATGGCGACGCCCTCTGAAAAGCAACGTGTGAGAAAAGGTTCCCGACACCAGACAGATCACACTTCCCGTTGCGCACGCCGTGGTTGAGCTGACCGAGCCCGGGGCGTTGATAGCAGGCCGAGCCGAGGAGACCAGATGATTGACCGGAACACCATCCCCCTCATCCCACGCCAGGTCCTGTTCGGCAACCCGGACAAGGCCTCAGTGCAGCTCAGCCCCGATGGGACCAAGATTGGCTACCTTGCCCCGGTAGGAGGCGTCCTCAACGTCTGGGTCGGGCCTGCCAATGATCCGGCGGCGGCGAGGCCGGTCACGAGGGATACTGACCGTGGCATCCGCTTCTACGATTGGGCCTACACGAGTAACCACATCCTCTTCATCCAAGACAAGGGCGGCGATGAGAACTGGCGGCTGTACAGTGTAGACTTGGAAACCGGCGACACCCAGGATCTCACTCCCCTGGAAGGTGTGCAGGCCCGATTCCAGGAGATCAGCCCGCAGTTCCCGGCCGAAATTCTGGTCGCGCTCAACGATCGCGATCCCCGGCTTCACGATCTCTACCGCATCAACATCGCCACGGGGGAGAGGCGTCTCGTCCAGAAGAACGAGGGGTTCGCCGGCTTCGTCACCGACTACGCCTATCGTGTTCGTCTCGCGCTGCGCGTCCTGCCGGACGGCGGCAGCGAGATGCTCAGGGCGACCGAACACGGAGGGTGGACATCGTTTGCACGTATCCCCACGGAGGACACGCTGACCACATCCCCCGTCGGATTCGATAAGGCGGGCACGATTCTGTACATGATCGACAGCCGCAACCGGAACACCGGGGCACTGATGGCACTCGATCTTGACACCGGAAAGCAGACCCTCTTGGCGGAGGACCCACGGGCGGACGTCAGCGACGTGGTGATCCATCCAACGGAGAAGAGGGTGCAGGCCGCCGCGTTCACGTACGAGCGCAAGGTCTGGCAGATCCTCGACCAGTCCATTGCGGGAGACTGGGCCGCCCTGCGTACGATTGCCACCGGCGATGTCGAGGTGGTGAGTCGGACCCTCGACGACCGGTACTGGATCGTGGCCTATGTCATGGACGATGGCCCGGTCCGCTACTATCGGTACGACCGTGCGGGACAGAAGGCACAATTTCTCTTCACGAATCGGGAGCAACTAGAGGGTCTGCCTCTGGCCAAGATGCACCCCATCGTCATCACATCGCGTGATGGGTTGAACCTGGTCAGCTACTACACACTGCCGCCGGGAAGTGACCGCGATGGCGACGCCCGGCCTGACGAATCCTTCCCGACGGTCCTGGTGGTGCACGGCGGACCATGGGCGCGCGACACATGGGGCTACAATCCGTGGCACCAGTGGCTGGCTAACCGGGGGTACGCAGTCCTGAGCGTCAACTTCCGTGGGTCCACCGGATTCGGAAAGGTCCTGATCAACGCCAGCACCAGCGAGTGGGGGGCCAAGATGCACGACGATCTCATCGACGCCGTTCATTGGGCCATCCAGCAGGGGATCGCCGACCCCCAGCGCGTGGCGATCATGGGAGGCAGCTACGGCGGATACGCCACGCTGGTCGGCATGACGTTCACACCAGAGATGTTTGCTTGCGGGATAGACATCGTGGGCCCCTCGAACTTGGTGACACTGCTCGAGTCAATCCCGCCGTACTGGCAGCCTCAGGTTGGCCTCTGGGCCACCCGCGTGGGTGATCACAGAACAGAGGAGGGCCGCGCGTTCCTTACGAAACGGTCCCCCCTCACCTGCGCACACCGTATTCAGCGACCACTGCTGATCGGCCATGGAGCCAATGATCCGCGGGTCAAGCAGACCGAGTCCGACCAGATCGTGCAGGTGATGCAGGAGAAGGGGATCCCGGTCACGTACGTGCTCTACCCCGATGAGGGACACGGCTTCGCACGACCGGAGAACCGCCTGTCGTTCAACGCCGTCGCCGAGGCATTCCTCTCGAGGTGTCTGGGCGGGCGCTGTGAGCCTATCGGCGATGATTTCACAGGCGCGAGCATCACCGTCCCCGTCGGAGCCGACCAGGTCCGTGGCGTGCCGGAGGCTCTTTCGACGAGGATACACTCGAACGCATGAAGAGTGCCTACCCGTCCACCCTTCTCCGCTAAGTGTTCCGCATGCAAGGGGGATCTTGATCTTGAATCCATGGGTGAATGCGTGAGGGCGGACCCATGCCGTATGGCCCTTGATCGCCGAACACAACTCACGTATTGTGGTGCCGTCGGCTGAAGCACCACCCGCGCGCATTCGAGCCTGAACCCGTGAGGCGAGTCTCGGCATGGCTTACAAGGATTTCATGAACCCCGACCTGGCCTGGACGCCACAACAGCTCCGCGACCGGATCGGAAACCACAAGGGCGACGATCTGGTCATCATCGACACGCGGCCCGCTCCGGACTACTGTGCCGGCCACATCGAGGGTGCCGCTCACTTTGACCTCTACGGTGTCTCGCTGAATGACACGCGGTCCGAGGCCCTCGCCGCCTTTATCTGGACGCTGGCCTACCTGATGGAGATCCGGGGCGTTGACTACGACAAGACAGTGGTCTTCTACGAGTCCAACACCGGGTTCCGCGCGGCCCGCGGCTTCTGGTTTCTCGAGTACCTGGGCCATGAAGACGTCCGCATCCTGGACGGGGGGATCCGCGCCTGGAAGATGGCGGGATTCCCCCTGACGCGCGAGGCCTGGCCCATGTTCGGAAGCGCGCCAGACATTGGACCCAAGGCGGGAGGCCGCATCGTCCGCACCGGGTTTTCCAAGCATCTCAAGACGCCCGTAGAGGACCGTCTCGCTACGGCGCAGCACATCCTCAACCACCTGAAAGACCCGGATGTGAAGATTCACGACGCACGCACCGACGGCGAGTATTACGGCGAGCACGTACGGGCCGCCCGCGGCGGGACCATCCCGGGCTCTATTCACCTCGAATGGGTGCACTTCCTCGGTCCCGATGGGGCGCTCCGGCCGGCCGCCGAGCTCCGAGAGATGCTCTCGAGACGCGGCCTCACGCCGGACAAAGAGATTGTTCCCCTCTGCCACGGAGGCTACCGGTCAGCCCACGCCTATCTTGTCTACCGCCTGCTCGGCTATCCGCGCACACGAAACTACCTCGGTTCTTGGAAGGAATGGGGGGACCGGACCGACCTTCCTCTCGAGATCCCGACACGCTGAGGCCCCTTCCCGTCCCTGCACTGTCCAAACATGACTGGGTCTCTATGCCCCCTTCACTCCGTGGTTCTCCTCCGCGGCCCCGCACCATGGGCAGGGGGCGGCCCGTTGATGATCCTTCATGCCTAATTCCATCGAGACCCCGAATCCCCCACCTCGCCCTACTGGTTTGACACCTCCGCCGCAGGCCGATACAATGCATGCATAGGCCCCATTTGGCCTCCGGTTTTCAAATCCTCTAATGATAGACAGACTCTGCTGAAGGGCCCGATCTCCGGACACCGGGCCGAATCAATAGAAACTGCCTGTGCATGAAGAACGCGGGGTCGAAGGGGATGACACCGAGGGGAATCGTCGCCGCAATGGCCCTCTTTGCCACCCTCGCTGCATGTCAAACACAGAAGGAGCACTCTGTCCCTGACCATCTGCTGGGGGTGTGGAGCACCTCGGCACCCCGGTACGCCGATCGCTACATCGAGATCAGGAATGACATGATCATCTTTGGCACGGGGGGTGACGCGTTCGAACTCCATGTGCTCGCGGAACTTAAAGAGGCGCGTGAAGGAGAGGCCATCCTGTACACGATCACCCACCTCAATCACTTCGGGCAACCGTACACCCTCTCTTTCTATTATGAGCCGGCCAAGGATGGCATCATACGGTTCAAGAATCAAAGGGAGATCGCCTGGACGAAGGAGAGGCTGTAGATGGCCACACGCCCCTACAAGAGACGGCACATTCTGATCGAGAGTTATCAGTATCGGCTCTTGTTCATCAATCTCCTCTATTTCTGCATTATCCTCCTGATTTTTGCGGCTGCCCTCTTTCTCCCCCTGATTCTCAAGCTGAGGAGCGGCAGCGCCTCCATCATCGAACAGGGAGAACTGGCCGGTCAATTCCTCGCGCTCCACGCACGGGTCTGGCCAGCCATGTTGATCGTCTTTGTGCTGCTCGCCCTCCACTCGATCCTTGTCTCGCATAGAATTGCTGGTCCCCTCTACCGTTTTCGGAAGGTCTTTGGGGTGGTCGCCAGAGGGGATCTGTCCGTGCGGGCAAACCTTCGAAAGGGTGACTATCTCGGAAAAGAGTCGGAGAGCCTGAACGAGATGATCGCAAGCCTTCGGGCGAAGATCGAATCCATCCAGAGTCACCATATCGAAATGCAGACGGTGTTGACCGCGCTCAAGCAATCCATCGAGCGGGGATCCATCGAGGACATGCATCGACAGCTCGAGGAACTTCATATGCAGATGGAGGAACTCAGGGCATCGATCCGCCAATTTCGAACGCATCCAAAAGCCAAGGACGAGGACGCAAACCTCACCGTCCAGGAGCCAGACGCGGCAAACCTATAACGGACTCTATCGCCGACATGATACAGGCATGCGCACCTTCACCGCCGGGGATTCACCGGATGATCCTGTCCCGTTTCTGGGGCCGAAACGAGCGCTCCCTTGGCCTGACGATGATCGAGCTGCTGATCGTCGTGATGATCATGGCGACCCTCGCCAGTCTTGGAGTCCCTCTCTACGCCAATACCCTCAATAACGCGAGAATCACGAAGGCCGTCGCAGACATCCGAATATTAGAGAAAGAGATCCTGGTCTTTCAGCTGTTCAACGGAACGTTTCCTAACAACCTCAACCAGATAGGACGCGATACG
>CAYSDK010000013.1:0-25483 GCA_964429865.1 uncultured bacterium | reverse complement strand
GACATGACTCCACCGGATACCCCTTGACCCGGGGCGGGAGGAACGACCCCAGGAATCTTCTCTTTGAGCACTGGTCGCAAAGCACAGGGAGTGGATTATCCATCACAAACGCGAGGTCGAAGGAGATGACCGCAAGAAGGATTCTCATTGCATTCGCCCTCCTAGCCACCCTTTCTGGCTGCCAGTCCGAGCAGGATAGCACGGTCCCGGAACATCTCCTCGGCCAGTGGACGACTCCTCACCCCAAATACGCCGATCGCTACTTCGAGGTCAGAAATGACGCCATAATCTTTGGACACGGGGGAGAGAATTTCGAAGTGCATGCGCTCACGGACGTTGATCAGACTCGAGAAGAGGGATCCATCCTCTACACGATCACCCACCTGAATCACGACGGCCAGCGATTCACCCTTGCCTTCTACTACGATCCCGCCAACAACGGGGTGATCCGGTTCAAGAATCAAAGGGACATCGTCTGGACGAAGGAGACGCGTTAGATGGGCGCTCCGGCACCCAAGAGAAGGCGTATCCTTATCGAGAGTTTGCAATACCGGCTCCTGGTTATCAATCTCATCTATTTCGTGACGATTCTCCTGATCTTTGCTGGCGCCCTCTTTCTCCCACTGATTCTCCAGCTCCAAAGCGGCAGCCTCTCAGTCCTCGAACAAGGGGAAGTGGCCGGTCAATTCCTCGCTCTCCATGCGCGGGTCTGGCCAGCCATGCTCGTCGTGCTGGTCTTGCTTGCCCTGCACTCGGTCTTGGTCTCGCATCGCATTGCTGGTCCCCTCTACCGTTTTCGGAGCATCTTCAAGGCGATCGCCGAAGGAGACCTGTCTGTCCGGGCGAATCTTCGAAAGACCGACTACCTGGGGAAAGAGTCGGATAGCCTCAACGAGATGATCGCAGGCTTGAGGGCCAAGGTCGCAGGCATTCAGAAGCACTCCGAGGAAGTACGGGCCGCGATACTGGCACTCAACCCATCCATCGAGCGCGGATCCGTGAAGGAAATGCATCAGCACATTGCCGATCTCCAGGCGCAGACGGAGGGTCTAGAGGCATCCATCGGGCATTTTCGACTTCATCCTAATCAGGAACGGGAGGAGGAAGACTCCATCCGCCTCCCCCGGGCCTAGCGAGCGCGCATGCTCAAGAGCAGAGGGAAAAGGTCTGGCGCTCACGTCAACTCACGAGTCGGGTTTACAAGTCTGTGGCAGCTATGATAGAACGATTCTCGCCCTTACGCCTAGGCATTCGACACAGGGGGCTGCTCTGTCTCTTGAGGCCGAACGGGCGGTCCCTCGGGTTGACGATCATCGAATTGTTGATCGTGGTCATGATTCTTGCGACCTTGGCAACCCTGGGAGTTCCCCTGTATGCCAGTGCCCTCGACAACGCGAGAATCGCAAAGGCCATGGCAGACATCCGTGTCGTGGAAAAGGAAATCTTCGTCTTTCAGGTGTTAAACAACAGGCTTCCAAGCAATCTTGCCGAGGTGGGACGGGTGAATTTGCGAGACCCCTGGGGCAACGCCTACGAATACCTGGAAATCTCTTGCGATGAGAACTGGGTCAAGTGCAAGCCGCCGAAGGGGGCCCGACAGGATAAGTTTTTTAAGCCCCTCAACTGGGACTTCGACCTGTACAGCAGGGGCAGAGATGGAGAAACCACAGCAAAGCTCGACACGAAGAAGGGCGCGGATGACATCGTCCGGTGCGTCAATGGCGGATATGTCGGCCTGGCTGCAGATTTCTAGGGCGGGTGGAGGTCAATGAAGATCGAGGGGACATTCCTCCGCAGCAAGGTGGCCCGCCGCATCTTCCTGCTGTTCGTCCTCTGCGCCCTGCTCCCCATCGCCGCCCTGGCAATTGTCTCTTTTGGCCACGTCACCCAAGAGCTGAATAGGCAGAGTCAGAAGCGGCTCCACCAGGGGAGCAAGGCCGTGGCTCTGGGCATTTATGAGCGGCTCCTGTTTCTGGAAGGCGAGATGAGGATCGTCGCATCTACGCTGACCCCAGGGACCGGCATGTCCACGCTCAAGGGGTCCGATCTATTCGGCGAAGGCTCGCCGGAGCGTTTCGCGAGCCTGGCGTTCATCAGCGGTGGGGGAAGGCGCAACGATCTCTTTGGACGGATGGAGGACCCACCAGAGCTGACCGCAGCGGAGAAGCAACATATGACTGCCGGCAAGGCTGCTGTCGTCGCCAGCCGGTTTGGCTCCGATGTGCCACCACGCATGTTCATGGCGATGGCCCTTGATCCACAACACCCGGCGCGAGGAACTCTGCTGGGAGAGATCAACATGACGTATCTGTGGGGCATCGGAGACGAGAATGCACTCCCGCCCAATACCGAACTCTGTATACTGGATCACTCCCTCATCTTCTTCGTGTGCTCGCTTCCGGGCCGCGTGTCGCTCCCCGAGCAGGTCATGCGCGAAATGACGCACTCCGCGTCTGGACAATTCGAATGGAGACACGACGAGAGGGAGTTTCTGGCCAGTTACTGGACCATCCCCCTCCAGTTCAGATTCTTCGTCCCGAAGTGGGCCGTGGTGCTGGGTGAATCGAAAGCCGATGTCCTTGCCCCCATGGCCAATTTCAAGAAGATCTTCCCGCTGGTTATTCTCCTGTCCCTGTGGGTCGTGCTCCTCCTGAGCATCAGCCAGATTCGGAGGAGTCTGGTTCCTCTCGAGAGGCTTCAGGAAGGGACCCGGCGTATCGCCAGTCGGGATTTCGGGACTCGGGTGGCGGTGACGAGCGGAGATGAATTCGAGGAACTCGCCGGATCATTCAACACGATGGCCAGCCGCTTGGGCAGACAGTTCAATACGCTGGCCACGATCGCCGAGATCGATCGGGCCATCCTCTCGGCCCTGGACACCCAAAAGATCGTCGAGGTGGTCCTCACGCGGATGCCCGACGTGTTGCCCTGCGACGGGATCAGCGTGAGCCTCCTGGATTCCCACGGCACGCATATGGCGCAGACGTACCTCCGGGGCGGGAGTCCCAAAGACGAAGCAGTGGTCGAGACGACCGCGCTCACACCACGGGAGGTTCAAGGGCTCCGCGACAATCCAGAAAGCCTCCTCATCCGCCTCGACACCGATCCCCCGCACTACCTCGGGCCTCTGGCCCGGCGAGGCATCACATCATCGCTGGTTCTGCCCATTTTTCTCCAGGAGAAATTGACAGGAATCATCGCCCTGGGATACCTCGATCAACCTGGGTTCAGTCAGGAAGATCTGACCCAAGCCCGGCAACTGGCTGAACAGGTGGCCGTGGCCCTGTCCAATGCCCGCTTGATCGAGGAGCTGGACCAGCTCAACTGGGGAACACTGAACGCCCTGGCCCGCACCATCGATGCGAAATCGCCATGGACGGCGGGCCACTCCGAGCGGGTGACGGAGTTGGCGCTCAAGATCGGCCGAAAACTGGAACTCGGGTCCAAGGAGCTGGAGGCGCTGCACCGCGGGGGGCTGCTCCATGACATTGGCAAGATCGGCATACCGGCCGTGATCCTGGACAAGGCCGGACGCCTGACGGAGCAAGAGGCCCTCACCATGCGCGAGCACCCGCGCAAGGGGGCGCGGATCCTGGAACCGATCCCCGCCTATGCTGAGGTCATTCCCATCGTGCTGCAGCACCACGAGTGGTTCGATGGGACCGGGTACCCCGATGGACTCGCCGGCGAGGCCATCAGCCTGGGCGGTCGCATCTTCGCCGTGGCTGACGTCTATGACGCCCTCACCTCAGATCGACCCTACCGGGCCGGACTGGGCCGCGAGCGCGCCATCGAAAGCATCGAGCAGGGAGCCGGCCGGCAGTTCGATCCGCTGGTGGTTGAGGCTTTTCTGGCAGTCATGGCCACAGAGGAGACCGGGTCGGAACGCACCTCACCCGAGAGTCTCAGCGCGCTCCACTCACCCAGTGAGAGAAGGTGATCCCGCTCCGGAGCAGTTCAGGGCGATGCCTTGCAGGCAGGCATACGGTGGCGGGATGGCTCCGTGATCGAGAGGCACCGCCTCTCACCCATCACCGGATCTCGCCAACGCGGTGGAGCTTGATGGCGTTGACGGTCCCCGGCTTCCACATCGGAGTTCCCGAGAGAATCACCAGGGTATCTCCGGGCACCACCCACCCCTCAGCCAGGAGCAGCCCCTCCATCTCGTGGAACATCTCGACGAGGGTTTCTCGCCGTCGGATGACGAGGGGAACGATTCCCCAGTAGAGGGCCATGCGGCGCCGCGACTCCTCCCAGGGGGTGAGGGCCAGGATCGGGACCTCGGGGCGGTCCTGGGAGATCAGCCGCGCGGTGAGGCCAGACTCGGTGAAGACGACGATGGCCTTGGCGTGGAGACTCCTGGCGGCCTGGCAGGCTGCGTCGCTGGCCACCACCGGAAAGCTCTTCTCGTCCGCCTGGGGTAATGGAGGCAGACGCAAGTAGGGCTCTGCCTTCAGCGCGATCCGGGTCAGCATCTCCACCGCCTCGACCGGGTAGCTCCCGGTGGCCGTTTCCGCCGAAAGCATCACCGCATCGGTGCCATCGAGGATGGCATTGGCGACATCAGAGGCCTCGGCCCGAGTCGGCCTCGGATGCTCCACCATCGATTCCAGCATTTGGGTCGCGATGATTGACGGGACCTTGTACCGGCGGGCCTGGCGAAGAATAAACTTCTGAAGCACGGGCACCTCCTCGATGGACATCTCCAGCGCGAGGTCCCCTCGAGCGACCATGACCCCGGATGCGATTTGCAAGATATCCTCGAGGTTTCGAATGGCCTCCGGCTTCTCCAGCTTGGCGATCACCGGCATCTTGGCCCCCCACGCCCCCAGAAAGTTCTTCACCTCGACCAGGTCGGAGGCGTTCCGGACAAAGGAGGTGGCCACGTAATCTACCCCCTGGGCAATCCCGAACTCGAGATCCTTCAGATCTTTCTTGGTCAGCGCGGCTCGCTGCAGTCGCCCGCCGGGGAGACCGATGCCCTTGTGGTTCCGGAGGACTCCCCCCGCCACGACTCGACATCGCACCTCGACGCCGTCGCTGGCCACCACCTTCAGTTGAATCAGACCATCGTCGGCCAGAATCGTATCCCCGGGCCGAACCTCTCCGAAGAAGTCGGGGGATGGGGCGTGGGCACGCTCAGCGGTTCCCAGGATAGGCTGGCTCGTGATGACAAACTCGGCCCCCGTTCGAAGCAGCGCCGCTCCACCCTCGAAATCCCCCAGTCGGATCTTGGGCCCGGGAAGGTCCTGGATGATCGCCACCGGCTTTCCGAGTTTCGCCTCGAGGCCTCGTATCCGCTGGATCACCCGTGCGTGCTCCTCGGGGGTGCCATGGGCGAAGTTCAGACGGGCAACGTCCATTCCGGCGAGAATCAGACGCTCGAGGACCTCTTCCGACTCGCTGGCCGGTCCGATCGTACAAACGATCTTGGTCCGGCGCACCTCTCCGCTTCTCTCGGGAGCCATCATTCCCCCCCGTCTCGACTGCCCAACGCATATCACAGATCGGCCCCGGTCACAAATGGAATGCCAGGAACGGGACGGGCTCCGGAACGTGGGGAATCAAAGACACGGGGGGCGGATCAGGGCCGCTGCTGGATAACCTGGCAGGCGTTCAAGGCCGAGGAGGGATCGATGGCTCTGATCAGGCTTTCGGCTTCCGCCAGATCGAGGCCATTGACGGAAGGGCATCCCCAGTCTCGTTATACGCGGACGCGACCTCGACCTGATATCCCTCCTGCCGGAGCCCTGCCTGAAGCGCCTCCGCATCCTTGGTCCGGACCCCCTTCGGCCCGGCCCCGGGGCGGAAGGCATTGGTGACAAATTCGTACCCCCCGTCCACCAGGCGTCGAATGGCAGCATCCCTGGAGGCCAGCAGCTTCATGTACTCCCCCCGCCCGTAATCAACCGACATAACCGACTCGCCTATCCCTTCCGCAGCAGGTGCGGCACCCAGCGCGGGACACGCTCCTTGTACACCCGATAGGCATCCCCGAAGCGTGCCTCCAGGCCTTTTTCCTCAATGGCGACGACGTACCAACACACCACCCCCGCCACGAGGCACAGGTAGAACAGAATTGCCACCGACTCAGCCAACACAGCCTCCCCCAACAGCACCGCAAAGACACCGAGCATGATCGGGTTCCGGATAACCTGATACGGGCCAGCCAGGACAAATCTCTGCGGGGGGTCCCACGGGGCCGGCGTGCCCTCACCGCGAGTGATCAAGAGTGTGACCGACCAGATGCCGAGCCAGATGCCGAGACAGATGGGGACAAGACCGAGCCATCGGAGAGGACCGAGAAAGACCGGCCTCGGGTGCCAATCCCACTTCGTGACGAGGAGGGGCAGCAGAACGAGGATCGTGAGGGTGAGGAGCACCGCCAAGAGCAAGGTCCACCGGCGTGAGGGCAGACGCCCATCGACATTCACGGCTACCGGCTCTCCCCACTCCTCTCCTGGCGATCACTCACCGCACCCTCCATCACTCACCGCTGGACCACGACGTTGGTGGTGGTCTTCACGACGGCGGGCAGGGCCTGGATCTTGTCTACCGTATCCCACAGGGCCCCCAGCTCGTCCACCTCGACCATCACGATCACGTCGAACCGTCCGGTGACGACGTCGGCTCGCGTCACGCCGGGCAAGGCCATGATCGCCTCCGCCACTTTGAGATCCCGGGCCTTGTTTGCCTCGATAAAGATATATGCCCGCACCATGTTCGTTCCTCACCCCCGAGGCCTGGCCGGCTTGATCTTGCGCAGCTTCGGCACCACCTTCCAGATCTTCTGCCGGTCCATCATCCGAAGACTTGGAGGCTTACGCCTCGCCCGCTCCTCACGCGACATGGCCTCTGGCCCTCAGGTCAGGATCCACAGAAGATGACGCCGCTCCACCGAAGCGGCCAGACCCGTTGTTGTGGACTTTTTACCCTACCACCCGGACGCCAAGCGGTCAACGCCGCCCTCGTCAGCACCGGGACCCAGTCGGCGATGAAGATATCGAACTCCCGAAGCTTCTTGGCGCGTCGATCCGCGCTGAAGACAATGCTGCCGTCCGGTCCCGTCACGGCTCACCCCCAGGACCCAGATCAAGATGATCGGGTGGCCGCTGCGGAAGGCGGTAGCGAATGAACGGATATCCGAGGCGACGGTGAACCTCGTCGCTGACCGCAATCCCCTTCTGCACGGCGAGCATGAAGGCCTCCGGGTCCTTCTTCGCAATGGCCCCATCAATCGGCGTCAGGTATTCCCGCTCGAAGGCCTCGAGCTCAGCCGCGTATTTGGGCCGCGTGGTTGCAGCGATCCGAAAGAGTCCCCGGAGTTCCTTGAGTTCATGGTGTCCGAGCTCCCAGTTCCCTCCCTTGCAGGCATAGTACATGAGGGAGTACCGATGGGCCACCTCCTCCATCACACGGGCCATCCCCGGCTGAATGCTGGCCAGCTGATCGAGGGTCAGTTCTCCGTGCTTCGTCCGTCCCACCAGCTTCTCACTCATCTCCCCTCCGGCTGCTCAGCCCCCGCCCGACCGGTGCCCCTCGCTTATTCTTCCGCCCCCGACCGGCATGCGTCACATGGGCAGAGCCGACGGAGGAAATCGAAGGAGTAAATCCCGGTGCTGTGCCCATCACTCCACCTGAAGCTCAAAGCATATCGGCCAACGGGTGAGACCTGAACGATCCGGATCTCCCCCCGGCGGACCACCGGACCGGCGAGAACCTGCAGCCCTCCCTGGGGACTCTTGGCGGTGCGACAGTCGGCACAGGGGCAGACCTTCCGCAGGTCGTCGAAGGGATAGTGGCTCTCATGGCCATCCCGCCAGCGGATGACGAGGAGGCGCCGGGCCTCTTCGAGGCGGTACTCCGCAGGATCCGTGTTGAACGGCACTCTGGCCCCTCCGCGAGAATCTCACGCCATCGCCTTGCGCTGATCCACGCTCGAACAGGGAATGTCAACGTAGCACCAAATTACCTGCAGAGCAAGATGCTGATCTCTCCCTTTGACAGGCACGGATAGACCATGGTAGCATGTCAAACTACCCTGAACAGGGCCCATGTGGAGGAGAGGAAGGGCACCGTGTACGAGGATATTCCCCATTACAACAAGAAGACCAGAAAGAAGAAACGGCCGCGCCTCATGGCGGTCGTCAACGACGCCTGCACCGGATGTGAGGCCTGCATCCCCTTCTGCCCGGTGGATTGCATCGATCATGAACCGCCCGCGCATCACACCGGGGCGGTCATTCCCCCTGTCCGGATCCGTTGGCACGAGTGTATCGGCTGCCAGATCTGCGCCCGCGTCTGCGAGGGAATGGCCTGGGACGCCATCGACATGATTTCCATCGATCAGTTCGAGGCAGACTTCGAAATGCGGGTCGGGGACCAGCTTCATCCCCCCGGGGAGGTCCCCCAAGAAGCGGTGGGCGCCGCAATCTCTGACTAGTGCCGTTCCAACGCATTGCCCCGAACACCGGCAAGGAAGCCAGCAATCCTGGTCCTGTCATCGCACAACTGCTACAGCACTCCTCTTGCTCCGTTGGTCCCCTTCCTCAGTGCCCCCACAATAGGGACCGACGACCTGTCGCACGAAGATCAACACCCGATCCAGCATGCCCCACCCTGCCCGCTCGTGGTTACACCCGGGCCCACCGGTGGCTCGCCGCCCGCTGTCGAATACATTGGACCATTGCCTTCAGGCGCTTGACTTTCCCAAAGGGCTTGACGACTGGCCACCGGAGGGGTAGCGTAGGCTGGGATACTGACATCCCGTGATTGTGGAGGGATGATGGTGTCCGAGCCCTCTCCGCCACAGCCGGTCATCTCAGCGCTCGAGCCCTCGGCAGGGGTGGAAGGGGGAACCATCGTCATCGTCGGGGCCGGGTTTCTGAGCGGTAACAGACGGCCCCTGATCTTTGTCGGCGAAACCGAAGTCCGGCCGTCCATCGTCTCCGACACTCGCCTCGTGTTGCCCATCCCCTCCGATACCAGGACCGGCCCCGTTATCCTCGTGATCGATGCACAGCGCCTTAGCAGTCCCTTCACCGTCGGAGAAAAGGTGGCTGCCGATCTTCACCCGGTGGCCAATCCGGTGGTGGACGCAGAGGGGGTCATCTACACCACCATCAGCGGCCGCCGTGGCCAGAAGATGGCATCCCCCCTGGTGCGCATCACTCCCGCCGGGGTCGTTGAGCCCCTTCCTGCGGCGCCCATCAATCCCACAGGGTTAGCGCTGCACCCCGATGGCTCGCTCCTCATCTCGAGCCGGTACGAGGGACGCGTCTATCGCATCCTTTCCACAGGGGACATGGACGTCATCGCGCAGGGCTTGGGCATTGCGACGGGCCTCTGTCTCGACGAGGCCGGGGTCCTCTATATCGGGGACCGCACGGGAACAGTGTACCGCCTACCGCCAGGGGGAAGGGTGGAAGCCTTTGCCTCACTTCCGCCCAGCGTCGCTGCCTTCCATTTAGCGCTCGGCCCTGACGGACACCTGTTCGCCACCGCCCCAACCCTCTCCAACGAGGACGTCATTTACCGGATCAACCGCTTTGGCGATGCAGAACCGTACTGGGGGCCCCTCGAAAGACCGCAAGGGCTGGCCTTCGATCGGCAGGGTCGCCTCTGGGTAGCGGCGGGGATTAAGGGACAGCGGGGGATCTACCGATTTGAGCGTCCGGAGTCTCCCCGATTCACCGTGACGGGAGCGAATCTCGTCGGCCTCGCATTCACCTCCGACCAGCGTCTGATCCTGGCCAGCACCACGGCGATCTTCCGCCTTGCTCCGCCCGTGTGAGCGCGGCGACGCTAGGCTGAGAGCCGCGGTCCGATCCCCTCCACTCGGAGAAGACGACGCTTCCACATGAGGCCCCAGGCGTAGCCACCGAGAGAACCTCCGGAGCCGACCACCCGTATCATCATCCCTCCAGCAGGGCCACGAGCTCGATCTCGACGAGGGCTCCCAGGGGAAGCTGGGCAACCCCGACGGTAGAGCGGGCGGGGCTCTGCCCTTCGAAATAGGTGGCATAAATCTGATTCATGACCTGGAAGTGGCTGAGATCGGTGAGGTAGACGGTCGTCTTGACCGCCTGCTTGAAGGAGCTTCCTGCAGCCTCAACGACGGCCTTGAGATTTTCCAGCACCCGTCGCGTCTGGGCCTCGATTCCCCCCTCCACGAGTTTCCCCGTGGCCGGGTCCAAGCCGATCTGTCCCGCCGTGAAGAGAAACCCGTGCGCCTTGACCCCCTGCACGTAGGGCCCCACTGCCTTGGGGGCCTTCTCTGTCGTCACCACCCCTCGCCCCATTGAGTCCTCCTGCCGTACGCACACTCACCCGCGCCAACTCCCGCCACGCCCACGGCTCACGTGAACGGACAATTCTCTCGGTTCCGGAGCGTCACTCTACCACACGTCTTCAGACGGGACAACGAGACCGTCGAGTATGCGCGGCGCGGCTGGGCATCACTGGGACTTCAGGTGCTACTCGGTGAGGGCCTGGACAAAATCGTGCACGGCGGCTGCCGCGTGGGACGGCAGCCCCCCCACTCTTCGGATCTCTTCAATACTCGCCTGCTGCATGGCCTTGAGGGAACCGAAGTGCCCCAGGAGGGCCTGACGCCGTTTCTCGCCCACCCCCGGGATCTCCTCAAGGATCGAAACGAGCCCCTGCTTCGCCCGAAGTCTCTTATGGTACGTAATGGCGAAACGATGGGCCTCGTCGCGAAGGTGCTGAAGCACGTGCCGCGCCCGCGATGCTTCGGGGAGCGTAATCGGCGCGGGCGACCGCCATTGGTGAATGACTTCTTCCTCCTTCGCCAGCGCGATGATGGGCAGATCGCGGTGCCCCGAGTCCCGGGCGACTGTCAGTGCCACGTTGAGCTGTCCCCGTCCTCCGTCGACGAGGATCAGATCGGGTAAGGGGGATTCCAGCGCCCTTGCGAACCGCCGCCGAAGCACCTCCTCCAGCATCGCATAGTCATCAGCCCCGGCGACCGTCTTGATTCTATACCGTTTGTACTGCGACCGGTTGGGTAACGCATCCTCAAAGACCACCCGGGACCCGACCGCCCACATCCCCTGGATGTTGGAGATATCAAAGGCCTCGACCCGATGCGGGGGGTGGGCCAGGCCCAGCACCTCCTGCAATTCCCGGAGCGCCGCCCTGCGGCCAGCCGCCGATTTCAGACTCGCCATGAGGGCGATCTGGGCGTTCTTGACGGCAAGCGCGGCCAAACGAGCTTTGCGACCCCGCTGGGGATGGCGGATGGCCACGCGGTGCCCGGCCCGCTCCGACAGCCAGCGGCCGATCACCTCCGCATCCTCCACGGCGTGGGACGTGAGGACTTCACGGGGGACGGTGTGGCGTCGCAGATAGAACTGCCTGATGAAGGCATCCAAGAGATCTCCCGGCCCGCGCGCCAGTCCCTCATCAAAGGTGAAGGCCTCCCGTCCCACGAGCCGCCCCCGGCGCACCTGGAGGACCTGGATATTGGCCTCGCCTCCTTCCATGCTTACCCCAAGGATGTCCTGCTCCTCACCCCCGGGCGAGAGAACTTTTTGTCCGGCTAACGCTTCCCGCAAAGTAGCGAGTTGATCCCGCAGCCTGGCTGCCCGCTCGAACTCGAGCCGTTCCGCCGCCTGACGCATACTCTCGTCGAGCTGCTTGGCCAATTCCCGATCGCGCCCCTCCAAGACCAGACGGACCCGTTCCACGAGCTGGTCATACTCCGCCTTGCTCACCGACCCCTCGCACGGCCCGAGACAACGGCCGAGATGGTAGTCGAGACAGTGCCGGCGCCCCCGGACGTCGGGACATTTTCGCAAGGGGAACGTCCGGTTGACGAGGTGCAGCAGCCGCCACATCGTCGTGGCAGGCACATACGGGCCGAAGTAGAGCGCCTTGTCGTCCTTCACCCGCCGGACCACCTGAAGACGTGGCCAGGGATCCTGAAGGTCCAGCTTGAGGAAGGGGTAGTGCTTGTCATCCTTCAGCACGATATTATATCTGGGCTGCCGCTCCTTGACGAGAGTCGACTCTAAGACCAATGCCTCGAGCTCGTTATCGGTGACGATCACCTCTACATCCAGGACCTGCGAGAGAAGCCTCGCCATACGATCCGAGCGTTCTGGTGGCATCTCCCGCCCCTGGAAGTACGACTGGACCCGTTTCCTGATGGAAAGGGCCTTGCCGATATAGAGGACCTCCCCCCTGTTTCCCTTGAAGAGATAGACCCCGGGCCGGTCCGGCAGGGACCTGATCTTGTCGGAAAGCTCCATGGTGTGATCTTGGGCCAACGCGCCCAGGCTGTCAAGAAGCGAGAAGGGGGATGAGATTGCTTGTGTTCGGACCTGAAATGCGCGACCCATGCAGGATCCCCACCCCATGCACCTCGGTGCAAATGAATCCCTTGACTCCCGTTCCTGTCTCAAGTTATAAGTCAGTCCATCGAGGGAGAACCGTGACGGGAATCGAGGACAAACGCATTGCGTTCATCGGCGCAGGGAACATGGGCGAGGCCCTGATCAAAGGCCTACTCGCCGCAGGAAGGGTGCGCCCGGAGCAGCTCATAGCGACCGATGTCCGAACGGATCGCCTCGAAACGATCCGGAAGACGTATCAGGTCGAAACCCTTACCAACAATGCGGAGGCCGCCACGAAGGCGCAGATTCTGATCCTCGCGGTGAAACCTCAGGTGATGGATGGGGTGCTGATCGGGCTGCGGGGGGCGGTGGCAGAGGATCATCTTTTCCTCTCCATCGCCGCCGGCATCCGAACTGGCTTCGTTGAAGGCAGGTTCCCCCACCCAACCCGGGTGATCCGAATCATGCCCAATACGCCCGCCCTCCTCCTCGCCGGTGCCAGCGCCATCACCCCCGGCCGGCACGCCACCCCGCAGGACCTCGAGATCGCCCGGCAGATCTTTGAGACGGTGGGTCGGGTCGTTCAGGTCGAGGAAAAGTTGATGGATGCCGTGACCGGCCTGAGCGGGAGCGGACCAGCCTATGTCTTTGTCGTGATCGAGGCTCTCGTGGACGCTGGAGTTCGCATGGGACTTCCCCAAGAGACGGCCACACTGCTCGCGGCACAGACAGTGCTCGGGGCGGCCCGGATGGTCCTCGAGACCGGAAAACATCCCGCCGCCCTTAAGGACATGGTCACCTCGCCCGGGGGAACCACCGTTGCAGGGCTGCACGTTTTGGAACAGGCTGGAATCCGAGGAACGCTGATGGCCGCGGTCGAGGCGGCAACCCGGCGCGCCCAGGAACTGGGCCAATAGTTGGCCCTTGCCCTGCCTGGTGCGGTCCATGAGCGGTATTGGGTGGGCTGTGAAAGATCTGGAGGTATGGGGTGTTCGTCCTCGCCAACGTGGTGCAGGCGCTTGCGTACGTCTTGGACACATGTCTCTGGATTTACTTCTGGATCATCATCGCCCGCGCCGCCATCTCTTGGGTCAACCCCGACCCGTGGAATCCCATCGTGCAGTTTCTGTATCGTACCACGGAACCGATACTCAAACCCGCCCGCCGGTTGCTCCCCAGTACCGTGGGCATCGACTTCTCTCCCATTCTTGTCCTCGTCGGCATTCAGGTGGTGAGGATGGTGGTCGTGAACTCCCTCTACGACCTGGCCCGCAGCATCCGGTGGTGAGGAGATTGGCATGGATCTGACCCCGATCGATATCACGCAGCGGGAATTTCAGCGGCGTTTTCGAGGACTGGATCCGGTCGAGGTAAGGACCTTCCTGGATGGAGTCGCCGAGGAATTGCAGCGTCTCCTCAAGGAGAACACCTTCAAGGAGGAGCGGGTCCAGAAGCTAGGGACCCAGCTCCACCACTATCAGCAGCGAGAGAAAGAACTCAAGGAAGCCCTGTTGGCTGTCCACCGCATGGCAGACGAGACGAAGGCAAAAGCCCGGAAGGAGGCTGACCTGATCCTCAAGGACGCCGAGATCAAGGCAGAAAGGCTCCTGGAGCGCACCAACCTGATGCTGGCCCAACTACAGGGAAGGCTGGGGGACCTGAAACGACAGAAGGTCCTCTTCGAGGGCAGGTTGCGCGCGGCCATCAAGCTCCACCAGGATCTCCTCGCCGCCGAGGCCGCAGAGGACACCAGTGGGTCTCTCGAACCTAAGCCTCCAGGCACGGGGGCCTGACCTCCTTCTCCCCGTGCTCGTCCGGCCGGGGGCCAGGCGGGACGAGATCATCGGAGTCCGGGAGGGGATCCTCACCGTGGCGGTCAGTGCCCGGCCTGTCGAGGGGAAGGCCAATGCAGCCTGCCGCCGCCTGTTGGCCGATGTCTTGCGCCTTCCCCTGAGCCGAGTCGAGATCATCGCCGGCGCCAACGCCCGCCGCAAGCGGATCCGGCTCCGAAACACCGACGTCGCCACTCTCGACGCACACCTCGCCCCATTCCTCAAATAAGCTTCCGTAGCTATCAGCCATCAGCAGTCAGCACTCAGAGACAGGAGACCGGAGACGGGAGACACGAGATCCCTAGTCTCAAGTCTCCAGTCCCCAGTCCAGTTGCTGATGGCTGATAGCCGACAGCTGATGAGCTAACCGGTCAGGGGTGGCCGTCGGCTGTCCACCCGACTGGCTTCCTCATAGGCGTGGGCCGCTCGCAGGAGCGTCGCCTCATCGAAGGGTCGCCCGACCATCTGGAGCCCTACGGGAAGCCCATCGACCTCCGAACCACACGGGACAGAAATGGCGGGGAGCCCGGTCAGATTCAAGGGACTGGTGAAGCGGGTGAGCGTCGGTTGGATCCTCTTCTGGACCCCCTGAATCGCGACCGTCTCCGCACCGAGAGGTGGGGCGACGACGGGGAGGGTGGGCGTCACGACCAGGTCCGCGTGTCGGAAGACGTCGGCAAACTCCCGGACGAGGCGCCGACGCACCTGTTGGGCCCGGACGTACTGTGGCGCCGCAATGAACTCTCCTAACTCCAGCCGCCGCCGGACATCCAGCCCAAGCTCGCGACCACGCGTTCGGAGGAGCCACCCATGGTTGGCGCTCGCCTCCGTCGCGAGAGTAAAGAACTGTACGGCGGGCGCATGCCGGAGAAACGGCATCGAAACCTCCACGATGCTCGCCCCCACACTCTCCATCACCTGGAGGGCTTCTTGCACGGCCGCCAAGACCCCCGGATCGATCTCCGCCGGGTCGGTGAAGAAGCCCGTGGGCACCCCGACTCTCACTCCCTCCAGGTCACCCCCGAGCATGCGACTATAGGCGGGAACCGGGACAGGACTGGTGGTGGGATCTCGCGGATCGAGGCCGGCCAGGACCTGAAGGAGCAAGGCCGCATCCTCCACGCTTTTCGTGATCGGACCGACATGGTCTAAGGACCAGGCCAGCGGCAGGACCCCGTGGCGGCTGACCCGACCATAGGTCGGCTTCAGACCCACCACGCCGCAGCAGGCAGCCGGGATCCGAATCGAACCCCCGGTGTCGGTCCCGAGCGACGCGAGACAAAGGGAGGCGGCCACGGCGGCCGCAGAGCCTCCACTGCTTCCCCCCGCGATCCGGCTGAGGTTCCAGGGATTCCGCACCGCTCCGAAATGCGGGTTCTCGTTGGTGACCCCGTACGCCAGCTCGTGGAGGTTCAGCCTTCCCAAGAGGACCGCGCCGGCCTCCCTGAGACGGCGAATGACCGTCGCATCCTCCCGGGGGACAAAATCCTGGAGGACCCGGCTCCCGGCAGTGGTCGGAAGGCCCGCTTCGCAGAAGAGATCCTTGACCGCGAGCGGGACGCCGTGAAGGGGGCCAAGGGGGTCACGGTGGACGAGGGCATCCTCTGCACGCCGAGCTGCCTGAATGGCCTCCTCCGCATGCAGGGCAATATAGGCATTGATCCGCTTCCCGTATGCGTCGATCCGATCCAGTACCGCCCGGACAAGTTCAACGGGGGAAAGCTCCTTGCGGTGGATCAGGCCCGCCGCCGACGTGACAGAAAGCTCCGCGATCTCACCCCCTGCACGATGCGGTCTGACGCTCGTGGCCCGCGGACCTCCTGACGCCGGCACCGACCCCCCGGGGTGGAAAACGAGGGCCGGCTCCTCCCCGTGGAGGGTCTCCTCCTCGAGGGTCGCAAGGGCCTCCTCTATCGCCTCATACGCCTTTTGCCAGGCCCTCGAGTCCTCCTCTCCACCCGGCAGGCGCCTCAGAGCGGCCATCTCTCGAAACAGTTCTGGGCGGAGGGACATACGACACCCTGCTCGGGCGGATGAGGAACTTATTTTTTCGACCCCTCCGGGACCACCGTGAACTCAAAGATGAGGGGATAGGGTGTGGGCCCGGAGTACAGAGAAGCAAAATGGAGGAAAAGGGCCTTGGCATCCTTTGGAAGGGCCGGGAAGATCAGGAGTCCCTCGCGGCTCTGGTCGGGGGGAACCACGACATACCCGGCAAACACCCCTCCCTGGGCCGCCTGGAGCAACCCCGGTTTTTCTCCAAAGGTTTGATACAGATCCGCCGCATCCCATGCGGCCACCGGATGATTATCCTGATCCTTGAGGACCGCTAACCCCGGCTCGAACGTCACCTGGTCCCTGGCTCGATTTTCGATTCGCACCAAGAAGGGCGTGATGTTCTTCTGCATCCCTTGAAAGGGGTTCACTCTGGGAGGACGACTGCGGAAATACCCCTGGACCTCCTCCGGGCCCACGGGTTGCACCGTGACGGTGATCGGCCCGGGGGCTGCAATGATGGCTTGACCGCTGACCGTGTACGTGGGGAGGCGAGGAGGCGACGGACGGATATTTCCCTGCTCAGGAGGGGGGCTGCCCAAGAACAGACAGCCGCCCACCATCACTCCCAAAAGCAAGGGAAGAAACCACCACGCGCGTATGGGCGGGCCGACTCTGCCCGCCCTTTCGCTCTGACGCACGGGGTGCACTGCTAGACCTGGATGGCCCGGAGGCGCTTGACTCGTTCCTCGACGGAGGGATGGGTGGAGAACAGACGAAGCAGGCTCCTCCCCGAAAGCGGATTCACGATGAACAGATGCGACGTGGCCGGGTTGGCGTCGAGGGGAATCCGCTCGGCAGCCATCTGAAGCTGCTCCAAGGCTGAGGCCAGGGCAAGAGGCTTCTTCGTGAGGTGGGCGGCCGTTGCATCAGCGACGAACTCCCGGGTGCGCGAGATGGCCATCTGAATAAGCAGGGCAGCGATCGGGGCGAGTATCGCCATGACGAGAAGACCTACGACGCCGCCTCCCCGGTCCTCATCGTCGCGGCCACCCCCGAAAAAGGCCGCCCACCTGGCCATATTGGCGAGCATCATGATCACCCCGGCCAGCGTAGCGGCAACCGCGCTGATCAAGGTGTCCCGGTTCGTGATATGACCCAACTCATGAGCCAGCACCCCTTCGAGCTGGTCGCGGTTCATGATCTGCAGGAGCCCTTCGGTCACCGCGACGGCGGCGTGCTCCGGGTTTCGACCGGTGGCAAAGGCGTTCGGGGCCGGGGACGGAACGATCCAGACCTTGGGCATCGGGAGGCGCGCCCGCTGGCTCAGGGACCGGACCAGGCTTACCAGCTCGGGGGCCTCCGCCTCGGTGACCTGCCGCGCCCTGTACATGCGCAGGACGATCTTGTCGGAAAACCAGTAGGCGCCAACATTCATCAGGAGGGCAAAGAGGAAGGCGATCATCATCCCCTGAGTCCCCCCGAAGTAATTCCCAAAGACAACCAGGAGACCGGTCAAAGTCCCCAAAAGAAAGATCGTCTTAAAGGTGTTTCCCATGACGGACAACTCTCCTCTTATATATCCTAATCCTACGCCCATGCGACAACCGACTGTCGAGCAGCCTAAGATATCATCCCACAGGTGTCAAGGGGATTCGACCTCGCGAGGCGGGATCCGCCGGCTCAAACCCCGCCGCCCGACGGGGACGAGACCCGGCCCTTGCCGGCGGTGACGCAGCTCCTCTCCCACCATTTTGAAGACCGCCTCGAAGGCCTCGGCCGCCTCCCGGCGCATCTGCTCCATGCGGTCCCGCATATTGAGGATGACCTCGACACCGGCCAGATTCACCCCGAGCTCGTTGGTGAGCCGCAGGATGAGATCGATCCGCTCGAGATCCTCTTCGGAATAGCGGCGCGTGTTCCCCTCGGTCCTCGACGGCCGGAGCAACCCTTCCCGCTCGTAGGTCCTGAGGGTCTGGGGGTGCACATCAAACATCTCGGCCACTACGCTGATCATGTAGAGAGGCCTCTTTTTTCTTGGCATGTCCACCACCTCTGCGGACAGGTACCACGTCCGACGGAAGACCCCTTACCTCTTGAGATCTCGCCGGGGGTCCACGGGATTCAACCGGGCGAACTCCCGGAGGAGTTGTTGAGACCGTTCATCGAGGTTCTGGGGAACGACCACCTTCACCGTCACAAACTGATCCCCTCGCCCGCTCCCTTTGAGATGCGGCACCCCTTTTTCCCTCAGGCGGAAGACCCGGCCACTCGAGGTGCCGGGCGGAATCACCATGGTGGCCATCCCGTCCACCGTCGGAACCCCAACCCGCGCCCCCAGTGCTGCCTCCGTGATGGTGATGGGGATGGTGAAATAAATGTTGTCACCCTTCCGTTCGAAGAGGGGGTGGGGCTGGACCCGGGTCATCACGTAGAGGTCCCCGGGCGGACCCCCATTCCTCCCCGCCTCCCCCATGCCGGCGAGGCGAATCCGCGAGCCGGTGTCCACGCCAGGGGGGATCTTGACCTTCAGCTGCTCGGTGCGGTAGACCAGTCCCCGGCCCCCACAGCTCGGGCACGGGTTGAGGATCACCCTTCCGCTCCCCTGACACCTGGGGCAGGGGGATACCATGCTCAAGATGCCCCTGGAGACCTGTCGTCGCCCGCTGCCTCCACAGTCGGGACAGGACTGGGGGGCTGATCCGGCGGCCGCCCCACTCCCCTGACAGACCTCACAGGGCACGTGCTTTTGCACGGTGATTTCGGGTGAGAGCCCTCGGATGGCGTCCTCAAAATTCAGGTCGATGGAGTAATGAAGGTCCTCTCCCTTCTGGGGAGCCGTCGTCGTCCTTGGCTGACCACCGAGGATATCCGAAAAGAGATCGCCAATGTCCCCAACCCCACCCCGAGCGAAATCGGCAAAAGGGCCGAAGTCAGAACCGAAGCCGGGACCGGCCCCCTCTGTGGGTGCCGAGGCAAACGGCTGATGGCCAAACTGATCGTACTGGCGGCGCTTGCCCGGATCACTTAGAACTTCATATGCCTCGTTCACCTCCTTGAACTTCGCCTCGGCCGTTGGATCTCCTGGGTTGACATCGGGATGATACTTCCGGGCGAGCTTTCGATACGCCCGCTTGATCTCACGCTCCGGGGCGTTTCGAGGAACCCCTAGGACCTCATAGTAATCCCGCTTGGTCATCGCGATCTACCTGGAAAAGGACAAAGGGCCCACTCCCCTCCGGAAAGGTCATGGGCCCTGAACTCCCGCAACGCCCTAGGCACCTTCCACCTTGATGGTGCGCGGCCTCGCCTCCTCCTTCTTGGGGAGACGAATCTCCAAGACCCCCTCCCGGTAGGTGGCCTTGACCCCGGCGGTGTCCACCACCGAGGAGAGGCTGAGCGTGCGATGGAACGGACCGGTGAAGCGCTCCCGTCGATGGTAACTCTCCTCCTTCACCTTCGCGTCCGGCTTCCGCTCGCCACGGAGCGTGAGGATACCATCGTGGATGGAGACCTCGATCTCCTCCTGCCGCATCCCGGGGAGCTCTGCCCGGATCACGAAGGCGTCTTGCCCCTCGTAGACGTCCAGAAGAGGGACCCATGTCGCCTCCCCCCGGTACGCCTCCCGGCGGCGGCGGCCGAGGAAGGTGTCCAACACTCGGTTCACCTCATCCTGAATCGCCACGGCGTCGGCGAGAGAGCTCTCCCTGTCGACCCGAGGAAATACCGCATTCGCTGTCATTGTATTTTACGCCTCCTTTCGTCTCACGACCCCCCGACGGGCGCAGAGCACCGCCGTGAAATCGACCCGGCACCCCGCCCGCAGGGCTATTTCACGTCGATCTTGATCTGCTTCGGCTTGGCCTCCTCAACCTTGGGGATACTCACGTCCAAGACCCCGTCTTTGAAGACGGCTCGGATCTTGTCGGCCTGAACAGCGGCCGGCAGGGTGAAGGCCCGCTGGAAGCCCCCGTACGCCCGCTCCACCCGAAGGTAGTTCCCTTCCTTGACCTCCTTCTCCGAACGCCGCTCGCCCTTGAGGGTCAGGACGTTGTCCCGGACCTGGATGTCAATGTCGTCCTTGCTGAGGCCAGGCAACGCTGCCTGGAGAACGATGCTGTCGGGCGTTTCATAGATATCCACGGCCGGTGCCCAGGTCCCGGCTGCCATCCCCTCTCCTTCTCCCCGAGAGCGGTCCAACGTCTGCTCAAAAAGTCGATTCATGCGCTCCCGGAGCGATATCAAGTCTTGAAACGGATCCCACCGCACAATCGCCATTGTGACCTCCCTCCTTGCCTCTGCTGAATCTTGCCTGTTACTTCTTGCCACCACCGAGGTCCTCAAACTCGGCGTCCACCACCTCCCCTTCGGCCGGGCGATCGCCACCCTTCGCCTGCTCGCCGGCCTGGGCGCCGGTCCCCTGCTCCTGGCTTTCGGCCCGCCGGTACATGGCCTCGGCCATTTTGTGGGAGGCCTTCGTGATCTGCTCGATGGCCTGACGGATCTGATCAGCCTTTCCGGATTCAAGGGCCTTCTTCCCCTCCTGCAAGGCCGCCTCGATGCCGGAGATTTCACCCATAGGGATCTTCTCCCGGTTTTCGTTGAGCATCTTCTCCGTCGTATAGACCAGAGAATCGAGCTGGTTCCGGGCCTCGATCTCCTGTCGACGCTGCTTATCTTCGGCGCCGTGGGCCTCGGCCTCTTTCACCATCCGATCGATCTCGTCCTTGCCCAAACCGCTGGAATGGGTGATGGTGATCTTCTGCTCCTTGCTCGTGGCCGTATCCTTCGCGCCGACATTCAGGATGCCATTGGCATCGATGTCGAACGTCACCTCGACCTGAGGAACTCCTCTGGGGGCCGGCGGGATCCCGACCAAGTGGAACCGACCGAGGGTCCGGTTGTCCCGAGCCATCTCACGCTCCCCCTGCAGCACATGAACCTCGACCGAGGTCTGATTGTCCGCCGCCGTCGTGAAGGCCTCACTCTTGCGCGTCGGGATCGTGGTATTCCTCTCGATGAGTCTCGTCATCACGCCACCCAGGGTCTCGATCCCGAGGGACAGCGGCGTCACATCCAGGAGAACCACATCCCGAACCTCGCCACCGAGCACGCCGGCTTGAATGGCAGCACCGATCGCCACTACCTCGTCCGGATTGACCCCTCGGTGCGGGTCCTTGCCAAAGAGGTCCTTCACCCCCTGCTGCACCCGCGGCATCCGGGTCTGTCCTCCCACCAGGATCACCTCGTCGATCTGACCGGGCTTGATCTTGGCATCCTCCAGGCACTGGCGGACGGGACCCAGGGTCCGGTCGATCAGATCCTCCACCAGTTGTTCCAGCTTCGACCGCGTTAGCTTCATGCTCAGATGCTTGGGCCCCGAGGCGTCGGCGGTGATGAAGGGCAGATTGATCTCGGTCTCCATGACCGTGGACAGCTCACACTTGGCTTTCTCCGCCGCCTCCTTCAGGCGTTGCAGCGCCATCCGATCTTTGCTGAGGTCAATCCCCTGGTCCTTCTTGAACTCGGCGACGATCCAGTCGATGACCCGCTGGTCGAAGTCGTCACCGCCCAGATGCGTATCCCCATTGGTCGCCTTGACCTCGAAGACCCCCTCCCCGATCTCCAGCACGGAGATGTCAAAGGTCCCGCCCCCGAGATCGAAGACCGCGATCTTCTGGTCCTTCTTCTTATCCAGGCCGTAGGCCAATGCGGCGGCTGTCGGCTCGTTGATGATCCGCAGGACCTCGAGCCCCGCAATCGCCCCTGCATCCTTCGTCGCCTGCCGCTGACTATCGTTAAAGTAGGCAGGCGCGGTGATGACCGCCTTGGTGACCTTGTCCCCCAGGTAGGCCTCGGCATCGGTCTTCAGCTTCTGCAGAATCATGGCCGAGATCTCGGGGGGTGAATACTGCTTGTCGCGGGCTTCGACCCGGGCATCTCCACCGGGGCCCTTCACGACCTTGTACGGAACGACCTTCATCTCCTGGAGGACCTCGTCGTACCGGCGGCCCATGAAGCGCTTGATGGAAAAGATCGTATTCTCGGGATTCGTGATGGCCTGACGCTTGGCCACCTGGCCCACCGGGCGCTCCCCATCCTTCGCAAAGGCCACCACTGACGGGGTAAGCCTCGCCCCTTCCGCATTGGGGATCACAACAGGCTCTCCCCCCTCCATAACCGCCACGACCGAGTTCGTCGTTCCGAGATCAATCCCAATCACCTTAGCCACCTCTGGGCCTCCTTCTTGGTTAGTGATTAGCTTCCAAGCTTAAAGCTTATTCGATCCATAGTATAAAATCTGAGTCGACATTTGTCAAGTCTATCAATAAATATTCAACTAATTGATTATTATGGTCCTATGCTCATAACGAGGGTGGGAGAGCCATCTACTTTCCGAATGCAACAGGTGTCGTCCCTTGGCCTGAGCGAAAGTCTCACCGCCGGCTTTGGCTGAATGAGCAGGCGGAGCGAGGGCGAGACGAGCTTGACAGTCTTCCACCTTTCTCCTAGAGTAGGGAGCCTTCTGAGGTGGGCATGGGGAAAGACGCCTCGCCCTTGACGGCCGCCTCCCTCGCCCCAGCCACCCTTGCCTGATCTTGCCCCAACGGACCCCAGTGGCGGACCCCGACGCAGAGGTGCAGCACCCGATGTCGGACCTTGAGGGGTCGGTAAAACATATCGTTTTCTTTATCACCACTGCCTCGGTCGAGGAGGGAGAGAGGATCGCCAGGTCTCTCTTGGAGGAGCGTCTCGCCGCCTGCGTCAATATCGTCCCCGCCGTTCGGTCCTTCTTCTGGTGGGAAGGGAAGGTCCAGGAGGAGGCAGAAGTGTTGCTCATCGGCAAGGGGCGGGTCGATCTCTTTCCAAAAGTGCAGGCCCTGGTGAGAGCGCTCCACTCATACACTGTCCCTGAGATCATTTCCTTCCCTATCATCTCTGGCTTGCCCGATTACCTGTCGTGGATCGACGATTCCACCCTCCCCCCCGGGTTCCGGTGAACCCGCCTCGGTTTCCGCCGGTTCAACCTCATCCTGGCTGGTGAGCTAGTCCGGAGGGCTCTGCTCGTCTGGGGACTTGGCGAGCCCTTGCGGAGGCAGAGCTCGTTCCCAACTGGGCCGTCGGGCTCAGCATCGGGGCGATCATCGGCGCCTGACTCTGCAAAGAAGGGGTACGGGGGAGGCCCTGGCAGGCCTCCGAGACTTGGCACGGACAATGCACGGTGACCTCTGCGCCAAGGGAGGGAGTTTCTGGGATGTATGCGGAGATTGAGTCGTACGGGGTTCTGGCCTTTGAGGCGCTTGACTTGATCGAGGAAGAAGGGTATAAGGCCACCCAATGCATTCTTCCCGCCCTCCTGCATGCACCGGGGCGCCTGGGCGGGGAAGACCCGGCCGCCTCGGCACCCCATGGAGGAGCGGGTGGATCGTAATTCTGTCCTCGCGTGGTGGATCCCGATCGGTGCCATTCTCCTCCTCACGGGATGCACCCTCTCCCCTTCGCGCTACGGTCCCTCCCCATCCGGACAACAGAGGCCCCTACATACCTCCGCACCATGGCCCGTCGCTCCCCCTTCGGCGATCGACGGGAAAGATGGCCGATCAGGCGATCCCCTGTTGATGGAGGTCCAGGGGCTCGTCCAACAGGCCAAACGTCAGTGGGAGGAGGGGAAAGGTCATGAGGCGATCACCCTACTTACTCGGGCCCGCGCGCTTCTCCTGAGCGATGGGGTTCCTTCGGCACCGGACGCGGGGCGCCGCCAACAACTATTCGAAGATCTCGAAGCCCTCTTAGACGAGTTGGCCGGTATCCGCGCGATGAACGTGACCCCCTCTGAAGGGGAGGCCTCGCTCGTGAGCCCCGAGGACGTGACGGCCTTGGAGAAGGCAGTGCCGCCGGCGAAAAAACCGGAGCTCCCCTCCGACATCCCCTCGGAGATGCGCCACGAGGTTCAGGCCTACATCGAACTCTTCACCACCAAGAAACGGGATTTGATCGCGGAGGCCTTGGAGCGCTCGGGGCGCTACCTTCCCCTGATGCGCAAAATCTTTGCGGAGAAGGCGCTGCCCGAAGACCTGGTGAACCTCGCCTACATCGAGAGTGCGTTCAAGCTGTACGCCTACTCCCGGGCGAGGGCGGTAGGGATATGGCAGTTTATCAAGGGGACGGGCCGTAAGTATGGCTTGAAGATCGACTGGTGGGTGGACGAACGCCGGGATCCGGTCAAGGCCACGGCGGCGGCGGCGAACTATCTGGCGGACCTCTACGCGATGTTCGAATCCTGGCCGTTAGCCATTGCCGCGTATAACGCGGGGGAGGGCAAGGTTCTTCGAGCCATCAAGCGCCAGGGGACCACCGACTTTTGGAAACTCAATCTCCCCCGAGAGACGAAGTACTATGTGCCGGCCTTTATGGCGATGACCCTTATCGCCAAGAACCCCGAAGCGTATGGTTTCCCGCCCCCCAGAGAGGAGTCGTGGCAGGTCGATCAGGTCCCCCTCTCTCAGCAGATGGATCTCCGGCTTCTCGCGAAGGCTGTGGGGGTCAGCACGGAGGAGCTGCGGGACCAGAATCCCGAGCTCAATCGGCTCGTCACTCCTCCCCAGGAGGGCTATGTCCTCAATCTCCCCCCGGGAAGTAAGGCCCTCGTCCTCGAGGCCCTCGACCAGCTTCTCCAGGCGCGGAGTCCCGCGTGGCGCCACCACCTGGTTCGACCGGGGGAGGCCCTTTCCACCATCGCCCAGCGGTATGGAACCACGGTCACGGTCTTGATGGAGATGAATGGGTTGCAGAACCCCAACCAGATCCGGGCCGGCACCAATCTCACCGTTCCGGTCCCGGCCCTGACCCTTGCCGAGACCTCCACGACCAAACAGACCACGAACAACAGACCCGCCTCGCACTACAGCCTATACGTCATCAAGCCGGGCGATAGCCTCTGGGAAATTGCGAAGACGCACCGGGTCAGTCCCAAGGACCTCGAGCGCTGGAACAACCTGCAGGGATCTCTCATCCATCCCGGCCGCACTCTCCTGATCTATCCGGACTGACCGTCGAGACCTGGCCTTCTTTCCCCCCGCCCGTCAGCGAACCCACGGATAGCTCGGACTCTCGGCGGCTCGCCTATGACGTTGACTCCCTCCGCCCCGTGTGATATGGGGACGGCAGGAGGACCGCAGTGGAGCGCATAACCCGGCGAGTCGAGGAGATCACCCTCCGACGGTGGGAGGATCTTCTCAGCAGCCTCTCCAAGCGCTTTGGCCCCCTGTCGGGGAAGGTGGTGTTCTTGGCGCGGGAGGC